>CAIYXP010000454.1 GCA_903930145.1 uncultured Methylococcaceae bacterium | reverse complement strand
ATCAACCCAGTACCCCTCTCCCTAAATCCCTCCCCCCAAGGGGGGAGGGACTTGTGTAGATACCTATGGTGGGGGGGAGGGACTGATTCAAGCCAATACCGTCCAATCATTTATTCTTTTATTACTGTACTTATACAATATTATGCCTACCAGACCAAGTGCCAGTTATAGCTTCACCCTGCGTGTCAAACTTCCCAAAAAAGTCGGAACCCTCGGGTTATTGACGACCGCCATAGGCCATGCCGGTGGAGATATAGGCGCGGTCGATTTGGTGTCGGTGGTAGGCGATACTGCGATTAGGGATATTACGGTGGATGCAGCTTCCAGCGAACATGCCATGGAGATCGTCGATGAAGTGAAAAAGCTGGAATCGGTAGAAGTGGTCAATGTGTCAGACCGTACTTTTTCGATGCACAATGGGGGCAAGATCGAGGTGGTTTCTAAGATGCCATTGACGACTCGGGATGATCTGTCCATGGCCTACACACCCGGCGTGGCTCGCATTTGTGAGGCCATCCATCAATCGCCGGAGTTGGCTTATAGTTTGACGATCAAAAAGAACATGGTGGCAGTGGTTTCGGACGGAACGGCGGTGTTGGGTTTGGGCGATATTGGCCCGGCAGCGGCGATGCCTGTCATGGAAGGCAAGGTCATGTTGTTTAAGGAGTTTGGCGGTGTGGATGCATTCCCCTTATGCCTGGACACCAAGGACACGGAAGAAATTATCCGCACCGTAAAAGCGGTCGCCCCCACTTTCGGCGGCATCAATCTGGAAGACATATCGGCGCCTCGTTGTTTTGAGATCGAACAACGCTTACGCGAAGAATTGGATATTCCGGTGTTTCATGACGACCAGCATGGAACGGCAGTCGTGGTGTTGGCGGCGTTGATAAATGCCGTCAAGTTGGTGGACAAAAAGATGGACGAGCTTAAAGTGGTGGTCAATGGAGTCGGTGCGGCTGGCGTGGCTTGCAGCAAAATTCTAATGGCGGCTGGAGTCAACAACATCATTGGCTGCGACACCAAGGGTGCGATTTATGCCGACCGTGTGGAGAACATGAACAGCATTAAATCATGGTATGCGACCCACACCAACCCAAAGCAAGAGCGCGGCAATATTCACGATGTCATCAAAGGTGCCGATGTCTTTCTAGGTCTTTCCGTGCCAGGTATTCTGACTGTGGAGGATTTGAAAAACATGGCTGACAAGCCGATTGTGTTTGCGATGGCAAATCCCATACCCGAAATCATGCCTAGAGTGGCAGCGCCCTATGTTGCCGTGATGGCAACCGGTCGGTCAGACTATCCCAATCAAATTAATAACGTCCTCTGTTTTCCCGGCATATTCGCCGGAGCTTTGGCATGTCATGCCACAGAAATCAATGAGGAAATGAAAATGGCCGCTGCCGCTGCCATTGCTGGTATCATCTCCGAAAGCGAACTTCAGCCCGAATACATCATACCGTCTGTTTTTGACAAGCGAGTGGTCCCGGCGGTCGTCGAAGCAGTCAAGGAAGCCGCCCGTCTAACCGGCGTGGCTAGGACATTATTGGAAAATGCACCTTTATTTTTCGCTTAATCACCTAAACAATCGATGACAGGTTCACATGCAGGATAGGACAGATTTTATCAGCGCCATTAGAGCGCATGATGAAGCCGTGGAAAAAGCGGGCTTGGACATTTGGCTGGGTGCCGAGCCGACCTTTACAGATCGATCCTCCGAAGCGGCGGAATGGTTATACCAGGCCGAAGGTGGCGAGAAATCCCAACGGGCATTGGGAATGTTGAAATGGTTTTGCCAAGAAATGAAATCGCCGATTATCTTGCGAACCATCGGACGGCAATATTCGGGCGAAAAGCTTCCTCGTTGGAATTTTGGAGTGTATGCAAGACGCGACAATCAAGCCATTTGGGAAGGTCCACCTGATCCCATCTTGGGGGGAACGGCCACCAACGAGACAATCCTAGCTGATTTTCCCAAGCAATTGACAGCTTGTTTTGTGGAACAAGGTTGGAAGTGCGGATGTTTTCAGATTGATGGCAAGCCAAATTGGAGAATCGTGCTAAGGACTGACGGGGCTGAGCCACCCACATGGGAGCAGGATGATCGTTTGTTTCGTGCCTCCATTCATGCCGGACCCATACCTGAGGAGGGTTTGTCCGACAGCCTCGCAGCCGAGGGTAATTACTTATTCATCTTTGAGACTCAGGAAGAAGGGCAAACCGTGCCTTGTTTGGAGTTGCCCGCTTTCCCGAATGTGCTTGAGTTCCTAAAATGCTTAAGGCTAATTGGAGGTGTGGCGCGTGAATCTGGCCTGGGCAGTTTGATATTCAAAGGCTTCCCACCTCCCGTT
This sequence comes from uncultured Methylococcaceae bacterium, assembly GCA_903930145.1. Taxonomy (GTDB): domain Bacteria; phylum Pseudomonadota; class Gammaproteobacteria; order Methylococcales; family Methylococcaceae; genus Methylumidiphilus. The sequence goes on along the minus strand of CAIYXP010000454.1, from coordinate 15,255 downwards.
GATGCCAGCGTCGCATGGACGACCTTTACACCCGACCCGGCGGTCATTGAAGTCAATATGGCTCCGGCCATGGATGTCGGCGAGTTTTATCATTCCGTGCTGGGCATTTATGCCTCTGCCGCAGAGGAAACCCTTTCGCCATTTCGGTTTTATTACAATGGCGATGCGACCGATTCCGGCGGGGGAGGGCAGATTACCTTTGGCGGGCCGAGTGCGGAGCTTAGCCCCTTCTTTTTGAAGCCTTGGTTGTTGCCGAATGTGGTTCGCTATTATAACCGTCACCCGGCGCTTTCTTATTTCTTTACGCCCAGTTGTGTGGGCAGTTCCAGCCAATCGCCGCGCCCCGACGAGCGATTTAAGGAATCATTGGTGGAAATGAATTTGGCTTTGGAACTGATGTCACATCAACCAGATGCCACCCCTGATGTGATTTGGGGTACGATGGCCCCGTTTTTGACTGACCCATCCGGCAATAATCACCGTTGTGAAATCAACGTGGAAAAGTTGTGGAACCCCTATCTGACTGGACGGGGATGCTTAGGCTTAGTGGAGTTTCGTGCCTTTCGCATGGCACGAACCCCTGAAATGCTGACGGCTAGGTCGGCATTATTCCGTGCCGTGTTGGCAATGTTGGCAAAATCCCCCGACCAGACTCTTCTGACCGATTGGGGGGCCGAGCTTCACGACCGTTTTGCTTTACCTTATTATTTGAAGCAGGATTTAGCCAAAGTTTTTGAAGATTTGGCTGCAAACGATTTTGGGTTGCCGGATGTATTGCAAAAACTCTTATTGGACGACAGCGACAGACTGATGGGCGAGCTGGATTTGGGCGCTTGCAAGCTGGTTGTCCAACGTGCTTTGGAATTCTGGCCTTTGGTGGGCGATGTAGCATCGCAGGAATCGGGCAATTCCAGACTGATTGATTCCAGCACGTCTAGGATACAAATGATATTGCGGCCAACGACTGATGCAGTGACCGATCTGAGTCATTGGCGCGTCGCCTACCGGAATTGGAATATCCCCATTCGCATCGAGACGGACGAAGCCGGTCCGCTGCTGATATTCGCTTTCAAATACCGCTCATTCACACCATGGCGGGGTTTGCATCCAAGCTTGCAAGCGCAAGCCCCCGTTGCATTGAGTTTGCTAAATACCGCCAGCCAGGAGGCATGGACACTAACCCTGCATGAATGGAATCCGCAAAGCTTGCCTTACGAGCATCTTCCCGAGGATTGGGCAGAAAGCTTGCTTAGACGCAGTGAGCGTTTGGTATTGGAAAAAAGCCGGTTTAAACCGGAATTCGCTCCAGCGGAACCCCCATCTGTGGCGATGACACCTTGTTGTTTGGATCTTCGGGCTTATGCTTTGTAAGATGATTTACCACTAAGCTCGTCAGTTCCTAGTTCATAGCTAATGAGACTATACAAATCCTTGGGTTTAGGTGACTTCAAATGATAATATGGATACATGAATCAGTATTCCAAGCTATTTATTTTGTGGTTGCTTACCCTGTTCGGCTTGACGGGGGTGAAGACTCAAGCTGCTCAGCAAGAATCGGAAGGCAAGACGCTGAGCGACACAGCCAAAAAAGCCACCAATCCGCCCGGTGATGTGACCCGGATTCAACTCCAAACCACTTACCGCCAATATAAAAACGGAACCGACCAATACGCAATCCTGCCTAGGCTGTTTTTGCCTTACGATGGTGTCTTCATTCCGGGATTGGCTGACGATGGCAAACGCAACTATTACACCCTGCTGCGTTTGGAATCCTTTCTAGTCCACCAGCACAATAGCAACAACAGTCCGGTCAATGCTTTTGGCTTGGGCGACTCCAATCTAACCCACGGTGTGGTGTTTCGCCAACCTTGGGGTTCGGTGGCGGGGGGTTATGGAATGTTAATACCCACCGCCACGGAGAAAGCTTTGGGAATGGGCAAATGGCAGGCAGGCCCAGCCGGTCTAATCACCTATCAAGGGTTTCCGGGGTGGCAAATGACCGCCTTTGCCCAACAATTTTTTTCCTTCGCGGGCGATGCCAATCGGCCTGACCAGAATTTCATGTCGTTTCAACCTATTGTGGTCAAGTTGTTTCCTGGCGGCTATTACTTGATATTCGACCCTATCATGAAGTTCGATTGGAAAAATGACGACTATATCATTCCCCTGAATCTTGGGGTTGGCATGGCTCTCTCAAAAAATCTAACTTTCTTTATCCAACCGGAATATGTCGTCCATGGCAGTACACATGATGCTTTTGCCATTCGCTTAAATATCAACTTTATGCCATGAAAACGCTTGCCATCTTGGCGATATTGGCCGTTTTGCTAGGATGTTCAGATTCTGCCAATAATCCCCAAACCAAGAAGCCAACCGAAAAAGCGCCTGAAAAAATTCCTGTCATAGCCGGCATGGTGGACATCAAAACCGTGCCTTTGCGGATAGAAGCCATTGGCAATGTCGAACCCTATACCACGGTGGCGGTGAAATCGAGGGTGGAAGGCCAATTGCTGAATGTTGCGTTCCGGGAGGGGGATGCGGTAGTTCAAGGGCAATTATTGTTTGAGATTGATTCTCGGCAGTTCAAAGCGCAATTGCGGCAGGCCAAAGCCAATCTTGCCCGTGACCGGGCGCAATTGGAGAATGCCAAGGCCACATTGCAACGTTATGAGGGCTTGCAGGGGAAAAACTTTGTGTCCGGGGAAATGCTGTTTAAAGGCCGGACGGATGTGGAAGTTTATGCGGCCAATATTGAAGCGGATGAAGCCTTGATCGAAACCGCCCAATTGCAATTGGACTATGCAACGATACGCTCCCCGATAACTGGCCGCACCGGACGGGTGATGGTCCATGTCGGCAATCAAGTCAAAGCCGATAATATTTTGGTGGTCATCAATCAAATTGAGCCAGTCCGCGTGAGTTTCTCCATCCCACAGCAACAACTTCAGGCATTAAGAGACTTTGCCAAATCCGGGGAAGTGAAAGTCAGGGCTAAGATCGATGATTCCACCGCTCCGCCGCCGGTCGGTAAGCTGAGTTTCATTGACAATGCAGTGGATGCCACGACCGGGACCATCAAACTCAAAGCCACGTTTGACAACAAGGACCAGCATTTATGGGCGGGCCAGTTTGTCCGGGTGATAGTCGATTTAAAAGATGAGTTGAATGCCAAGGTCGTGCCGGTCAAGGCAACCTTGACGGGTCCAAAGGGAAGTTATGTGTTTGTGGTCAAACCCGACATGACGGTTGCCAAGCGCGACATTGTCGTGGAACGGGTGCAAGAGGATGAGGCCGTCATCGCGTCAGGCTTGGAAAAGGGTGAGCGAGTGGTGTTGGACGGGCAATCACGCTTGGTTGACGGTTCCAAAGTCGATATTAAAACCGATCCATGAACATTTCCGAGCCATTCATCAACCGGCCTGTGATGACCAGTCTGGTCATGATAGCCATTTTGTGTTTTGGTGCATTCGCCTACCGCATGATGCCCGTGGCTGAACTGCCCAATGTGGATTTCCCCACCATCAGCGTGTCAGCCAATTTGCCGGGGGCCAGCCCGGAAACCATGGCTTCCGCCGTCGCCACACCCTTGGAAAAGCAGCTTTCCACGATTGCTTCCATCGATTCCATGTCATCGACCAGCACTTTAGGCAATACTCAGATCACCTTGCAATTTGCTTTGGATCGTGACATAGACGGGGCTGCCCAAGACGTACAAACGGCGATCTCATTGGCGCAACGCCAGTTGCCGCCGGAAATGCCCGCCCCGCCATCCTTACGTAAAATCAACCCAGCCGACACGCCAGTGTTTATTTTGACGTTGACATCGGCCTATCAGCCGCTGTCAGCCGTCAGCGAATATGCCGAAACTCTATTGACCCAACGCATCTCGATGAGTCCGGGAGTGGCGCAAGTCCAGATTTACGGGACGCAGAAATATGCCGTCCGCGTGCAGCTCGACCCAACGGCCTTATCCAGCCGGGGAATTGGCATTGATGAAGTGCGCGATGCGCTCGCCAAGCATAATGTCAATTTGCCTACGGGGGTGTTATACGGCAAAGACCGGATTTATTCGGTGCAAGCCTCCGGGCAATTGCTCAGTGCTGCGGACTTCCGTTCGGTGATTGTGGCTTACCGCAATGGTTCACCGGTCTATTTGCGCGAATTGGGCAAGGTTATCGACGGGGTGCAAAACAATAAGATGTCTGCCTCGACCGATTTAAAGCCGGCCATTTACCTGGCGGTGTTCCGCCAACCGGGAACCAACGCCATTGAGGTGGTGGACGGGGTCAAGAAGCTATTGCCGAAGTTTCGCGAGCAAATGCCGGTCGGGATTGATTTGAACGTATTCTACGACCGTTCGCAATCCATCCGAGATTCCGTCAGAGATGTGCAGTTCACCATGGCCTTGACCTTTGCCTTGGTGGTGCTGGTGATTTTCATTTTTTTGCGCAATATTCCCGCCACCGTCATCCCCAGCCTTGCGTTGCCGCTCTCTTTGGTGGGGAGTTTCGCGGTCATGTATTTATTGGGCTATAGCATCGACAACCTGTCCCTAATCGCGTTGACCTTGAGCATCGGTTTCGTTGTCGATGATGCGATTGTCATGTTGGAAAACATTTCCCGCCATATCGAGTCCGGCGAGAATCCAATGCAAGCCACTTTGAATGGGTCCAAAGAAATCGGTTTCACCATCGTTTCGATGACACTTTCACTGATTGCCGTGTTTATACCCGTCTTGTTCATGGGCGGGATACTCGGTCGATTGCTAAACGAATTTGCAGCGACAATCATGATAGCCGTGTTAATTTCCGGTTTTGTCTCGCTGACCTTGACCCCAATGCTGTGCGCTCGTTTATTAAAATCACAAGCTGAGCGACAACACGGAAAGATGTACCGTGCCAGCGAAGCGGTTTTCGAGGCTTGGTTGAATCTGTATCGGCGCAGTCTTTCCGTGGTGATGAGGCATCAAATGCTCACGCTCATGATGTTTTTTGTCGTGGTATTTGCCACGGTTTGGCTTTATCAACACACGCCAAAAGGCTTTTTACCTGCCGATGACACCGGGCAGTTGCGCGCTTTCACCGAGGCGGCCTCCGATATTTCCTTTGATGCGATGAAACAGAAACAACTGGCGGTGGCGACCATCATCAAGAATGATCCCAACATCGAGTCAGTCAATTCGGTGATCGGGGTGATTGATGCCGGTTCGATCAATCAAGGACGGCTCATCATGCGCTTGAAACCTAGGGAGCAGAGACTTTCCGCCGAAGCCATCATTCAAGAATTGCGGCCCAAGGTCAACGTCATTCCGGGGATGAAAGTGTTCTTGCAAAATCCCCCAGTGATTCGCATCGGTGGGCAAGTCACCCGCAGTCAATATCAATATACTCTGCAAGCGGCGGACATGGCGGAGTTATTCCGTTGGGCGCCGGTCATGGAAGACAAGCTCAGGAAAATCCCCGGTTTCCTTGATGTCAGCAGCGATCTACAAATCAACAATCCGCAAGTGAAAGTGGATATAGACCGGGCAAAAGCCTCCGCCTTAGGCGTGACTGCCCAACAAATCGAGGAAGCTTTATACAGCGCTTATGGGGCGAGGCAAGTGTCCACCATTTATACCGCCACCAATGAATATTGGGTGATACTGGAGCTGGACCCGCAATACCAACTCGACCCTCATGCCTTGTCCTTGTTATATATTCGCGCCTCTTCGGGTCAGCATATTCCCTTGAGTGCAGTGGCAAAGCTCGGTTCCGGCCTGTCGCCTTTATCGATTTCCCACTTGGGTCAAATGCCCTCGGTCACGCTGTCTTTCAGCTTGCCACCCGATTTCGCCCTGAGCGAAGCCATTAAAAAGATCAAAGCGACGGTGGTGGAAGTGGGGATGCCGGATACCGTCAGCGGCAGTTTCCAAGGTTCAGCCCAAGCGTTTGAATCATCATTGGGAAGTTTGGGACTGTTACTCGGAATGGCGATATTCGTCATCTATTTAGTCTTAGGGGTTTTATACGAAAGCTTTATTCACCCTGTGACCATTCTCTCCGGCATCCCTACGGCGGCATTGGGTGCTTTGCTGATTTTAATGGTGTTTAACAAACCGCTAGACCTGTATGGCTTCGTCGGCATCATCATGTTGATTGGCATCGTCAAGAAAAATGCCATCATGATGATCGATTTTGCATTGGATGCGCAGAAAGCGGGCGCTGCCCCGGCCCAGGCTATTTTTGACGCTTGCTTAATCCGCTTTCGCCCGATCATGATGACCACTCTCGCCGCCATCATGGGGGCTTTGCCGATTGCCATCGGTTATGGGGCCGGGGCGGAAAGCCGCAAGCCCTTAGGCTTAGCCGTCGTGGGCGGTTTGTTAGTGTCGCAGTTGCTGACGCTTTACATTACGCCAGTGATTTATCTACAATTTGAAAAATTGCGCAGAAGGGCAGGGTAAGGCAGTAAAGTTCAATATCATAGAAATATCCTGTCATTCCGGCTTTAATTTGACCCAATCTCATCTTTTTCTGCTAAAGTCAACAGTCATTCCCTGAACTCCAATTTGCTTTTGCCTGAAGCAAATTGGAATCGCCCAAATCCAATTTGCTTTTGCCCAAAGTAAATTGGAATTGTCCAAAATCCAATTTGCTTTCGCCCAAAGTAAATTGGAATCACCCAAAATCAATTTTCTTTTGCCCAAAGTAAATTGGAATCATGGTAAAGACAATTGGATTTGCCCAAAAGAAATTGGAATAGCCAAAAAGCAAATTGACTTAGCCTCAAGTCCCAATGGCGTAATGCTTTTTTAATAGGCTAAATTGATTGGCTGATCCGTTTGGGCTTTCTCTCCAATAGAAAAACCAATCCCAAGAACATCAGCACCAGCCCGTTTTTCACCGCCAATTCCCAAGCCGTCGACAAGCCTTGGATTTTTGCCCCCCACAGGAATATCGCCACGACGATCAAAGGATAGGCGATCATTCGCTTCAAGTCGTAAGGAATTCTGTAAAACTTCTGCCCCAAAATATAGGACAAGACCGCCATGCTGCCATAACAGATTAACGTGGCCCACGCCGAGCCCATAAAACCCCAGCGTGGAATGCTGTAAAAATCCAAGCTTAGCGTGACGATTGATCCCCAAACCGTCAGGTAGGTTCCAAAACGGGTTTGTTCGGTGAGTTTGTACCAGATGGATAAATTGAAGAAAATGCCCAAGCATAAGTTTGCCATCAACAGAATGGGAACCACGCCCAAGCCACTGCGGTAATTCTCACCGACGAAATACTGCACCCAAGCGATGTTCTCCATGACCCCTAAAAATATTAATGAACAGGCGATGACGAACCAGCGCATGACTAGGGCATAAAGATCACGGGCATCGCTTTGCTTGTAAAGTGAGAAGAAAAACGGTTCGGCGGCATAACGAAAGGCTTGGATGAATAGTGTCATCAAAATGGACATCTTATAGCAAGCCCCATACACCCCAAGCGCTTGCATGGCGGATTCGACTGGCAATAGATATTTGAGCAATATGCGGGACATGGTTTCATTCACCATGCCGGCCAAACCCGCCACTAACAGTGGCAAGGCATAAACCATCATTCTTTTCCACAACGCGAGATCGGGCCAACCTAAGCCATCCTTAAATTCGGGCAACAACAAGACGATGGTGAGCGCACTGGCGATTAAATTAGCAATGAACACGTAACCGATGCCGATATTAGGATCATAAAATTGCGCGGCCCATTCCAGCCATTCCGGGACATCAGATTCATAAGCCCATTTGCACAAGCCAATGAAGAATAGATTGCCGATGATGTTGATTAAAATATTGAGGGTTTTAAGAACGGCGAATCGCTTGGGGCGCTGCTGTTCACGCAATCTCGCAAACGGTACGGCGGCCAATGCGTCCAAGCCAATGATCCAACTCATCCAGATGACATAATTGGCATTATTCGGATAGCGCAGGAAGTCTGCAATGGACTGGGCATTGGCGATCATCCCGGTGAGGAAAAGAATGGAGGTCAGCAACAGGGAAAAAACCGCCGTGCGATAAACCGCCGGATTACGATCATTCTTTGCGGAAAAATTGAATAAGGCTGTCTCCATGCCATAAGTCAACATCACGTTTAAAAACGTGGTGTAGGCATAAAATTCTGTCGTCACGCCAAAATCGGCCGGATTGGCAAACCGGTAAGTCCATAATGGAACCAGTAAATAGTTCAGCAGCCTGCCAATGATGGTACTTAGGCCATAGATCGCCGTCTGGCCAGCCAGTTTCTTAAGTGGATTCACAGAGCGTTAGATTTTTTTGAAATGGTTGATGTCGAAGGCTTAAGGGCTTTCTTCGCCGTTAGCTTTGAAAGGGTTCGTCGAGTTGGTTGCGGCGGCATCCGCCAAAGTATATTTGTCCAACACCGCCACGAAAGCCTGCCTAGCTTCGTAAAGTTCCCCTTTAAGGCCGCAAGCTCGGGCAATGCAACATTGATTGGTTTTCATATTAAAACATTCAACCAACTCCATGTTGGGTTCGCTGGCTCTGAACACTTCACCAATGCCGATGCTCTGCGCCGGGCGGCCAAGTTTCAGACCTCCGCCTTTGCCGCGTGTGGTCAAGATGAAGCCGTGATTGGCGAGATTGTTGACCACCTTGACCAAGTGATTGCGGGAAATTTTAAAATAATCTGAAATCTCGTTGATGGTGGACGTGCCAGGTTCGGGCAGTCGGGCCAAATAAATCAATACCCTAAAAGAAAAATCGGAGAATTGAGTAAGTTGCATGAGTTAAATAATCCCTTGATTTTGGCTGGTTCTTTGCGCCCATGGAGGACAAATGATAAAAAGGCAGTTTCACAGTCAAATAAACTGCGGTATAACATATCCGCACCTGCTTGATTGTAACGCTTTCCCGTCGGCAAACCGATTAAGAAGATTATACGAAAAGCAAACACATCCTTGCACAATCCATAACAAATATAAACAATTTAGGAGAAATCACATGGCACAAAAAAGTATGGCGGAATGGTATGAGGAGACTTTCCGTAAAAAAACCCTGGTGACCAGTCAACCCGTAACCTCCCAAGCGGTTACTTCGCAGCCAGTCACCACCGAACCTGTCACTCGTTCGCCGGTGACTTCGGAACCCGTCACCTCCGAACCGGTAGGTTCTGTTTGCGAAGCCACTGGTTCGTGTGATGAAGCCGCTACCGATTCCAGCCTTGCAAAATTTGCGGTGGAAGAGGAAAAGATTGAAACCGAAGAAATCGAATTTAATGAGTTAGGAGACTTCGAAGGTTCGAACCCGGAGGAAGCTGCCATCATTGATGAATTGTTTGATGGCGATGCAGACGAAATATTCGAGGAGAAGGATTAGTCCAGCCCGAAGCACAAGGGACATAAGCGTTCTATGATGTTGAAATAAAGCGCATTACCGGCAGGGATCGCCGGTGTCACCCTAGGATCGGAGCGTCAAAGCCTGTCCTGAGCGAAGCCGAAGGGCTTGCTTTGACTGGCAACTTGGTTTAACAGGCGAAGCAAGCTTGATCGTTCCCACGCTTCGCGTCATCGCCATTTTGGTTAAATCTCAATGCGTTTGTAGTTCCGGCTTTAGCCGGTTCTTTTTGGTCGTTTTGCCGCTTTAAGGCGAAACTACTAACGCCATCTTACTAGCCTTAGGGAAACCAAAGAATCGAAGAAAACCTTAGTCATGGCGTATTGAGTAGAGCCTTGACAGGATTCGTAGTGTCCTATATGTTGTATCAATAATGCCTGTTTAATAAAGCTGCGAATGTGAATGTCATGCACTGTCAACGGGCCAGCGATAGGGTAGCCATCCAAAACTCGGAGAAAACTATGACTCAAACGCGAAGCATCGAAACAGAAACTACGATGAAAGAACTTGCCCTCTGTCATCCCGCGGTTGCCCGCACACTGGACAAGTTGCAAATCAATTATTGTTGCAATAGTGGTGGCAAGCTCAGCCTAGCTGAAGCCTGCCAACAGGCAAACTTGGATGTCAATGGGGTAATCACCGCACTGGATCAGGCTAGAAATGAAGCTACAGTTACTCCTTTAGAGAATGTTGATTCCCCCACTGAGCTTATCCATCATATATTGACCACTCATCATCTCTTCACCCGTAGCGAATTGGATCGATTGGACAAGCTAGTGAGCAAGATTGTCGAGCGCCATAGTGAAGCCCGCCCCGAATTAAAAAAAATTGGCGAATGTTATCAGGCCTTGCGAGACGATCTTCTGCCCCATTTAATGAAGGAGGAAAATGTGCTTTTTCCTTATATCGAGGCATTGGAAAAACATCACCATGGCGAGGCATCACCTCCCGTTGCTTGTTTTGGCAGCATTGAAAACCCCTTGCGACAAATGCACAACGAGCATGAAACCGTCATGGCATTGCTGGCGAGGATGCGTTTGCTGACGAATGACTATGAACCTCCCGCCGATGTCTGCACCAGTTACCGGACGACTTTGCAAAGCCTCCAAGCCTTGGAATCCGATCTGTTAAGCCACATTGCATTGGAAAACGATGTGCTTTTCCCGCAAGCGAAAAAGTTGGCTGCATCGGTCTAACGGCTTACATGAAACAGCATACATTGAAAATTAAATCCCTTATAGCAAACATCCAACATGATTGAACCTGTCGCACTAAACGATTTTTTTATCACATTCATGTCTGCCGCTTTGATTATCCTATTCGGGGCAGCTTATGCGGGTTTTTATGCTTGGTCAAAACTACGCGGCAAACCAAGGCTCATGGTGTTGGCCATCATTTGTTATGCCTTCCTGACGGGTGCGACTTTTCTATTAGCCCAAGCCACCCATCTAAATGGCGAATGGCAGATTTTAGTGGGCTTGATGCTGTTTGGATATTTGATGGCCCCTATGGGAATTTGGAAGCTGTGCGTGGGCAGTCATGATGTCTAGAAATCCGTACATTCAGTGATCCCTTGCAAAGAGAGTTAGCCGCTAAAGTCGTTTAGCCTGCTTAAACCGGTTTTCTTGTGCCAGAGTTTCAAGTTTTTTTGCAAAGATAATTCCGCACAGCCGCAGTTGCGCACCATCGCCGTCGTGCCTTTGGTCATTTGGTTTTAATCAATGTCTCACATCATCAACCAAACGGGGACGATCTGCCAAATACAGGCTGCAATTCTTCACAAGTTTGTCCTTTGGCATAGGTTGTTCAATGGATGTGCATTTCTCGATTTCCCGCCTTATCGCTTCTTTGCAGTAGGTATCTATCCTGGTCTTCAGGTACGGACATACGGTCGCCGAGATAGAGCAACGTACCCTCATCCTTAATTGCCAGCCGACGCTGAGGAGCCTCTTTATTGGGAGTCAACAAGACGATGCCTTTGGCATCGTCCCATTCGTATTTTCCTTTTTCGAAGGACTCTCTGTTTTGTGGTTTGGCGGGTTGGATGACCAAGAGATAATTGTTTTTGGGATTCAAGGACAAGGTCATTTTGAGACCGTTGCAATTTTCTTCATGACAAGGCAGGTAGCCGTAAAAGACGCCCCGAAATTTGCCCGCCCCCAGTTCGGGAATGGCATGGGCCGAATGGTCCATGACGCCCTGCTGGCCGAGTTCCCGAGCTTTAAGCGCCTTTTCTTGGAGTTGCATATCGGTTTCCGCCCAAACAACGTTAAAAGAGGAGAGCAATGCGCTGAAAACCATCAATAATGCCTTCTTAATCATTTTTCTGTTCGATGCCGTCATAAGGGATGTCTGTTAGTCAATGTAAAAAATCCGCGTAGCCAATGAACGGATACGCCTGTGACATTTTACCCCACCCAAGGCGGGTATAGAGCGGATTGTCATGTTCTTCTTGTCGTGTGCTGGCAATTGCAAGTGGCTTTGTTGAACTTGCCTTAGTTCACCGGCTGGCTCAAACTCATTGACTTAAACCGTGCATAAGGTAAAGATACATCCAATCACTCATTGCAGTAGCACTCAACCAACAACAAAACCGTGGCCCTCAAAAAATCTGCTCTTTACAGTTCCCTTTGGGAAAGTTGCGATGAACTTCGCGGCGGCATGGATGCCAGTCAATATAAGGATTACGTTCTCGTCCTGCTCTTCGTCAAATATGTCTCCGACAAATACGCCAACGACCCCGATGCTGAGATCGATGTCCCGCCCGGTGGCAGTTTTGCCGACATGGTGGCTTTGAAAAATGACAAGGAGATTGGCGACAAAATCAACAAAATCATCGGCAAACTGGTAAGCGCCAATGAAAGCCTGAAAGGATCGATTGAACTGGCCAACTTTAATGATGAGGACAAACTTGGCAAGGGCAAGGAAATGGTGGACCGGCTCACCAAGCTAGTGGCAATCTTCGAGGGGCTGGATTTTGGCCGCAACCGGGCTGACGGTGACGACCTGTTGGGCGATGCCTACGAATATTTGATTCAGCACTTCGCTGTCGATTCCGGCAAGAGCAAGGGCCAGTTTTACACCCCGGCAGAAGTCTCCCGCGTCATTTCCATGGTCATTGAGCTAGGCAAGGCCAGCAGTGGCACACAAACCATTTACGACCCCACTTGTGGCTCCGGTTCTTTGTTAATCAAGGCGCACGACGAAGCCATGGGGCGCACCGGACACGACCTAACCCTTTATGGTCAGGAGATGGACACGCCTACAGCGGGCTTGGCCCGCATGAACATGGTGCTGCACGGCTGCCCCACGGCGGAAATCTGGTCGGCCAATTCCTTGGCCGCACCCTACTTCAAGAATGCTTATGGCGGCTTGAAGACCTTTGATTATGTGGTCGCCAATCCGCCTTTTTCCAATAAAAACTGGACAAGTGGCCTAGACCCGGCGAACGACCTTTACAACCGCTTTGCCTATGGTATCCCACCCGACAAAAATGGCGACTATGCCTTTCTGCTGCACATCCTGACCAGCCTGAATAGCACCGGCAAAGGCGCGGTGATTCTGCCGCATGGTGTTTTATTCCGAGGCAACGCCGAGTCCGACATCCGCAAGAGCGTTGTCACTCAAGGGTATATCAAAGGCATCATTGGATTGCCGCCCAATCTTTTTTTTGGCACGGGCATCCCGGCTTGCATCATCGTCATGGACAAAGAAGGCGCGGCGGGTCGCAAAGGCATCTTCATGGTCGATGCCAGCAAGGGCTATCGGAAGGATGGCAACAAAAACCGCCTCCGCGCCCAAGACATTCACAAAATCGTTGACACCTTCACCCGATGGGTGGAAACGCCCAAATACTCGCGCATAGTTCCGTTGGCTGAGATCGAAGCCAACGACTACAACCTGAATCTGCCGCGCTACATCGACAGCACCGAAGCGGAAGACTGGCAAAGCATCGAGTCCCATCTGCTCGGCGGCATTCCCCATCGAGACATTGATGGCTTGGCAGCCTACTGGACAGTGTTTCCCAACCTACGCAAAGCCCTGTTTGCCGACACGACCCGCCCCGGACATAGCCAACTCAAGCTGGACATCAGCCAGATCAAATCGGCCATCTTCAGCCACCCCGAATTTACTGGCTTCAATGCAAGCATGACGGAACGCTTTGCCAACTGGAAGCAAGCCAACACCCCCAAGCTCAATGGCATCCAAAAAGGCGACCGGCCTAAAGCGCTGATTGATGAATTGTCCGAAAGCCTGTTGGAAACTTTCAAATCCGCGCCGTTATTGGATACCTATGACCTCTATCAACATCTGATGGATTATTGGGCCGAGACCCTGCAAGATGACGTGTACATGCTCGCCAGCGACGGCTGGGAGGCGGCGAAAACCTTGCGGCAATTGGTTCCACAACAAAAAAACGGCAAAGACCTCTACCGCGAAACCCACGACTTTCTAATTGACAAAAAACGCCTCAAGGCCGACATCATCCCGCCCACCTTAATCATTGGGCGTTACTACCCAACCGAACAAGCCGCCCTTGAGCAACTGGAAGCCGACACCGCCGCACTGGGGCAGCAACTGGAGGACATGCGCGAGGAACACGGCGGCGAGGAAGGTTTGCTGTCTGAGGTGATGGAAGACGGTAAAATCAGCAAATCCGCCGTGACCGACCGGCTGAAAACCATCCGCTACAACCCACAAGCCGACGATGAACGCAAGGCATTGGAAAGCTATCTTGACCTGATCGAACAGGAAGCCGCCGCCAATCGCAAAGCCAAGGATGCCAAGAAAGCACTGGATGCCAAAGTCGCCGCCCTTTATGGCAAGCTCACCGAGGCCGACAGCAAAACCTTGGTGGTCGAGGATAAATGGCTCACGGCCTTGAGTGCCGCCGTTCAAGGCGAATTGGAACGGGTCAGCCAAACGCTGACCGGGCGCATCAAACAACTGGCGGAGCGTTATGCCGCACCCTTGCCGCAACTATTGGACGAGTTGGAAGCACTTTCTTCCTGCGTGGATGAACACTTGAAGAGCATGGGGATAGCGAATAATTGATAATTGAGAATGGAGAATTGAAATTGCATTGAGGTTGACAACAGGTCGGAAGCCTTCTCACCAATTGAGTTGGTCGTATTTCACCTATGCCGACCTAAGGTATTGCAGAAAAAGTGCGACACTGTCGCACCATTTGCTCTATTCACAGATGTTACGCGCAAGCTTGGAGATTTTCGATAATTCTTTAATGCCGTCATTCCAGCAGAGCCTGCCCCGGCAGGGATTGCCGGGGGATGCAGGAATCCAGTCACAGGGACGTGAAACTAGGATTTGCCAGTCATGTTTAATCAGACACTTAGGTGATTTCCATAAAATATTTTCCCCGGCATAGTAAAATTGTCGTTCCCTAAAATAACCCAGCCGAGACAGACCTTGCCGCCCGCCACCGATCCGACCCCGCCATTGAGCGCCTCCCAAGTTGAAGACCTGAAACTGGCGAGCGCCAAGATGCTGGGTGCCGAACGCCGGTCGTTCCTGGCGGCGATGGCCGACAAACATTGCGGGGGCAGCGCCCGCCAAGCGGAGCGTGTCTTCGGCTGGGGACGCGACACCGTCCAACTGGGGTTGCATGAACGGCGCACCGGCGTGGTCTGCGTGGGGGCGCAGCCAGCTTTTTGCGGTAATCTGCTCTGGGAGGAAAGGCATCCCGAAGTGGCGGCCGCCCTGTTTGCGCTGGCGGAGTCGCATGCCCAGCAGGATCCCACCTTCCGCACGGCGCTGGCGTACACCCGCCTGACGGCGGCGGAAGCCCTGAAGCAACTGCGGTTGCAGGGCTTCGGCGACGGGCAGCTTCCCGCGCCCAGCACGATGGCGGACATCCT
>CAIYXP010000453.1 GCA_903930145.1 uncultured Methylococcaceae bacterium | reverse complement strand
TACCCAGCAGGGCCATAGCTTTATCGATGAATGTGATGGATGCCGCCACGTCTTCAAGGAATACTATTTTCACTTGTGTTGCCAGTTGCGCCAAATCATTTTCCAGCTTAGCCATTTCGATGAAGCGCTTGGCTGTGATGACGGTTTTGATTTCTGCGGCAGCGCAGGCCGATAGCAAGTTTGTGCTTCCAGCCGTGTAATTGAGCATGGCTGGAATTCGTCCAAGGCTGCTGAGTCCTAATAGGACTGACACAGTGGTGATGGTGGAGGGCAGTAGCAATCCCACCGCCTCTTTTTCAGCGGTCATTTTGCCAAGTTTCTCCCCAAGAGCCAAAATGCGGGTGACGAGTGCGCCATAAGTCACTGGCATTCGCTGCATGTCTTCCATGATTACTCTGCGGTTGCCGTGAATCTTGCGAGCATCCAGCACGGCTTGAAACAGTGTGCGTCGGTGGTCGTTCGTGGAGAACACCATGTCCGTCATCAATTCTTCCAGCATTGCCCCAAGTTTCATCCGGCGTTGGTCGCCTGTCACCTCTGGTGGAACTTCCAGACGCACGGGCGGCAAGATATTGAGGGTGATGGTGGGAAACCAGCGCAAGCGCACAATGCCCCGTAGCCGGGAAAACGGGGTGTATTGGGCACCATCAATGCGTACCGGCAATAGCGGCGAATCGGATTTGTCGGCAATCAGCCCGGCCCCATCGTAGATTTTCATCAACGCTCCGGTCACGGTAATGCGACCTTCGGGGAAAAGCACCACTCGCTGATTTTCTTTTAAATAGTGGGTCAAGGTTTTGACCGACATGGGGTTGCCAGTGTCGACAGGTAACACCCGGCAGAATCGCAGGGCAGGCTTGGCCCAAAATTTCTTGGCAATATGCGTGTTGATGGCAAAGGTCACGTCATCCGGCAAATACGCCCATAACAGGATTGGGTCAAGGAAGGAAGCATGATTGGCGACAATCAAAGCGCGCCCTTCGATCTGATCCAAATGTTCACTGCCGACCAGCTTGACACGGTAGCAGAGTGTCAGAATCAAACGCACGAATTTTCTAAACATAAGGCATCTCTGGGCTGCTGATTTATCGACCAAAATCGCTGGGCTTCACAAAAGACAAAACATTTGAATCAGCTACTTTGTCGGCTGTGGGGGTTGGGCTTCTGGCTTGGCCTCCTTGTTGGCTTGTTCAGGAGAAATTTTTGGATCGGAAATATTGATTCCGCGTTGTGCCAGTGCTTTAACAATTTGGGCGGCATTCGGGTTGCCTTGATTGGCAAGTTGTTTGGTGCCACTCGCCAAAGCCGCCAAGGATGCCCTTATTTTATTAGCCGTTTGAACTTTTGGCTCTTGATTATTATAGACTTCAGTCAATGAGCGGTGAGTTTTCACCGTTTGAAACAATTGAAAGGAAAACCAAAGAACCAGTGACAAAGCTACTAGAAGAAAAGGGATATTTCCGTTTTCATGGTTTGAATGGCGGTGAGGTGGGTTTTCAAATCGAATATTGGCTTGCATGATCGGCTTTCTCCTTAGATTACTTCGGTTTTGAACCAGTCGTTTGTGCTGCGGGTTGGGCTGGGGTCGGGGTGACTTTAATTCCTAGACTGCCAAGCATTTGTTCGATTTGTTTATCGGCGGGCTTGTCCGCTTGAGCAATGGTAAAGCCTGCCAGCGCTTGCAGTAGCTCACGGTTAAGCCCCTCTAATTGCGCCGCTTGCTGAATTAGCGCCTGACGTTCGTTGACTTCCATCTGGCGGCTTACATTACCCTGATAAAGCCAGATGTTGGCGATAATTAAGACCAGCAAAATGCCGGCTAGGGATATCGATAACCAATATTGTGTACGGTATTCCATCATGATTCTCTACAAAATTGAACAACAGAAAAGGATGAAGCGAGCGGGAGCAGGCTTAGGATGGATGGTCCCGCTTCCTTTGATGCCACATCCCGTCAAAGATGTTTAAAATATCACAACCAAGCACAAGACACAGCACCTCAAGTCAATTCCTGTGTCGAATGGAATCCAGAACGGATAACACAATGATCTGTCCTAATGAGGTAGGCAGTGTAGAATTTCCTTTCTACCCCAACCATCCGCATCATCTGATGCCAACCTTTATGGAGATTTAGCCGATGAAACCAACCCTGATTTTTTCCTGCCTGCTGGCAGTTTTCACCCTTACAAGCTTGAGCGCAAACGCTGAAGAAACTCATGCCATGCCCTCTAGGCAAACCTTATTGAAGAAAGAAGTGACGCTCCCTTCGACTCAAATGCTGAACAATGTCATTCGAGTTGAATTTCCTCCAGGTTTTAAAACCCCTACGCACACGCATGAAGGCCAAGGACCCCGCTATGTGGTAAAAGGCCATTTGAAGGTTGAGGACTCTGGAAAATCTCAAATCTACGGGCCTGGCGATGTCTTTTGGGAATCGGGCCAACCCATGACCGTTGAGAACGTCGGAGGGGCGGACGCGGAATTTATCATTTTCGAAATCGCGCCTTTGACCGTACCAGTCAAATAGGTTTTGGTGACACAGTATGGACCCGAAATTTTGGCACGAACAATGGGAACTCAACCAAATCGGTTTCCATCAACATAATATTCATCCCTTTCTGCGTGAATATTGGCCGAGGGTGGCTTCGGGCAAGGGTCAAGTGTTTGTCCCGCTATGCGGCAAAAGCTTGGACATGGTATGGTTGCGTGAAGAGGGCCATGATATTTTAGGGGTTGATCTGAGTCCGCTTGCCGTGGCTGACTTTTTCAAAGAACAAGGCTTGCCAGTTTCCATCCTGTCGACTGAAGATTTTCAAGGGTATGAAAGTGACGGATATGCACTATTGAGTGGTGATTTTTTCGATCTACGATCCCATCATTTGGCAAAGGTAACGGCGGTCTATGACCGGGCTGCTTTGATAGCCATGCCGCCGCACTTGCAAACGCGATACGCTCAACATTTATTGTCGGTGCTGCCACACCATCCGCCCATATTACTCATTACCTTTGAATATAGCGAAACTGAAATGCAAGGGCCGCCATTCAGTGTCACCGAACAACGGGTTAATGAATTATTCGGGCAGGTGTATTCGATTGAAAAGCTCTCAAGCATTGATGCCTTGGAATTGCAACCGGGCTTGAAAAAAAGGGGACTGAGCGGTTTGACGGAGAAGGTTCATCTTCTTCATGTTTGAACCAATACCTTTGATAACTTTCAGGAAATCTTGTACATGAACACACCCTCATTGAAACCTTGGTGGCACCTTTCCCTCGCCAAACAGATTTTCCTAGGCTTAGTCATCGGTGTATTGCTCGGTTGGTTGCTTCCCGAATGGGCGGTGAAGACCGAGTTTCTGCGGACGATTTTCTTGAACATGGTGAAATCCATCATCGCCCCGCTGATTTTTGCCAGCATCGTCTCAGGGATAGCCGGGGGCGGCGACCATGCCACGGTCGGGCGCATGGGCATCAAAGCCTTGGTTTATTTTGAGGTGGTGACCTCATTGGCCTTGGTGATTGGCTTGATTGTCGTCAATCTAGTCGAACCGGGTAATGGGGTTGCGTTGAAGGGTGATGCCGTCAACTTGGGGGCGATCAGTCAAAACCATCCGAAAACGCTGCCGGAAACCCTAGTCTATGCGTTTCCAGCCAATATTCTCGGGTCCATGGTGCATAACGATGTGTTGCAGATCGTTGTGTTTTCCGTCATGTTTGCCTTTGCGGTGTCTGCCATTGGTGAAAAAGGCAAGCCCATACTCGTGTTCTGCGAATCCTTGGCCCAAGTCATGTTCCGATTCACCAGTTATGTGATGCATTTTGCGCCGTTGGGCGTCGGCGCGGCGATGGCGGTGACGATCAGCAAAATGGGCATTGGTGTGCTGGTCAACCTGGGCATGTTGATTGGCACTTTGTATCTGGCATTAGTGATATTTGTCGTGTTGGTGTTTGGTTCGGTGGCCTATTTGATCAAATTGCCGATAAAACCATTCATTGCAGCCGTCAAGGAGCCTTTCATCTTAGGGTTCGTGACGACCAGCAGCGAGTCGGCCTTGCCCAAGGCGATGGAAGTCATGGAGCGTTTCGGCGTGCCCAAGTCCATCGTCGGGTTCGTGCTGCCGACGGGTTACAGTTTCAATCTTGACGGCAGCACCTTGTATTTGGCGGTGGCCTCGGTGTTTGTCGCGCAGGCGGCGGAATCGGCGGGCGGGCCGCATTTCGACCTAGGCCAGCAAATTGCTTTAATGCTGACCCTGATGGTGACTTCCAAGGGCATTGCCGCCGTGCCCAGGGCTTCATTAGTCGTGTTGTTTGCCGCTTTGGCATCCTTTGGCTTGCCGGTGGAAGGCGTGGCGGTGATCTTTGCCGTCGATGAGGTCATGGACATGGCGCGCACCTCGGTGAATGTGTTGGGCAACTGTTTGGCGACCGTCGTCATCGCAAAATGGGAAGGCGAATTTGACGAAGCCCGCGCCTTGGTTTTCGGCACGCCGGCGGAAATCGAATACGACTTGGCGCAAGGCGATGTGGCCTTGGCTCAGGCGGCGCAGGAGGAGGAGTGAGAGGGGCATAAAATGTTGACTATCTGTAAGCAAGCGTTTAAATTTCCCCCATGTACACAATACGCACCCTGCCGCAGTTTGACGAATGGCTTTCTGGATTAATAGCTTGACCGATAAAATCAGTGTTTCCAATTTGCCGGAATTTGACGCTTCCTTGTTTTATGTTCACCACAACGATAACTCAGTCGTAAAATCCGTGGTATTCAAAGCTTTGCATCCTTCCTGTTTATTCGAACAGGATGGGTCATGTTCGGCAGCAATCATACCATCACCATCCACTTTGAAAATAAGCGGGATGGGGTCGGCTGAGATGTTTTCATAGACTAGGCGAACCTGAAAGCGGATGGAATCGAATAGGGTTTGGTCGGCGTAAAACACCATGTCGCGGGACACCGATTCGCCAGGGTTTAAAACGGAGGCGGCGGACGGTGTGTTGGTCGCGCCTTCAAACAGGTTGCCGACCCGCAGGATGACTTCGCGCTTGTCGGGCTTGCCATAATAACGAGGTTCGCGGACAGTGCTTGCGGTCGGAGCAATCGTGTTGAAGCCCGGATTGATGTCGGTGCCAGTTGCAAAATGTTCCTTGATGCCAATGACGTTATAGGTAATTCCCAATAGCCGAACCCTCGCCTGACCGACATTGGTTCGGGTGACGGTCGAACGGATGGCAATCATATTGCCCTTTTGACCCGCCTTTTCGAGTGTACTGGTGACCGAGAGCGTGGGTGGAGCAAGATCGGGGGCAATTTGGGCTTGATAGATAAATGTGTAGACCCCCCAAATACCGGCAGCCAGTATGGCGAGGGTTTGGACAATCGAGTTCAATAGCTCGTGGTTGAACGGCTTGCTCTCCGTCCGTCCGGGTTTCTTGGGCTGGGTCATGTCATACCTCGCTATGTTATTAATGCTGAAAGGATGGTTGCGTGATAACTATAATCTTGACTTTTCATCAAATTGTTACATTTCAACATGAAAATTAAAAACAAACGATAGGCGAAATGAATGCGTAGCTCCCGCAGTTACCATTGGTTTGTGAATAAGTGCCTTCTTCGACAGTCATTTATAATTTAGCAAAAACATTTATAGTCCATTTTAAGAAACATGAGGTGTGACGATGAACGATCAGCAAACTCAGTTGTATCGACAAATACAGGCATTCTCTTTGGACAATACTGAAGCGGCATGGCCGTTTGGTAAAAGATTGGCTAGGGAGAACCGTTGGTCTGAAGCATTTAGCCTTCGAGTCATTGAAGAATATAAAAAATTTGCTTTTCTGGCTGTTGCGGCCGGTCACCCAGTCACGCCGTCCGATCAAGTCGATCAGGCTTGGCATCTGCATTTAACTTATACCCGTTCCTATTGGGAGGAGTTTTGCCCTAAAGTGTTGGGCAAGCCCTTGCATCATGAGCCTACACGCGGTGGGCAGGACGAAAAAGGGAAATTCAACGACTGGTATGGCAACACCTTAGCCAGTTACGAAAGGCTGTTTGGTCACAAACCCCCAGAGGATATTTGGCCTGATTCATCAGTACGCTTCGGCCAGGATTTACATCATGTCCGCGTCAATGACCTTCAATATTGGTTGGTGCCCAAGCTTAAGTCTTGGCGGTCGGTCGGATGGCGAGGGGTGACCCTGCTTGGAGTGCTTGCCATGCCCTTGTTCATTGTCAGTTGTGCGGGTGTCGTGCCCGATAGCATCAACCCGATGAAGTTGGATGCAGCGGGTTTCCTATGGTTTTATGGATTATCCGTGCTAGTCTTGGCGATTTTTTCCCTTTATTTCCGCTCGGTCATGAGCAAACCGGAAGGTATCGGCAAGCCTCTGGAGGTTACGCTCACTCCAGAGGAGTTGGCCTATCTCGCGGGTGGATCACAACAAGCGGTGGATGTTGCCTTAGTCAGCCTTCTTCAACGTGGAAGTGTGGAATTGGATAAAGGCAATTCAAGCTTTTGGAAGCATAAGAAGCCGAGCTTGAAGGTGATTAAGCCTGACGAAGCTCAATCCCCACTGGAGGCAGCGGTTCTCATGCATGCTGCCCAACCGAATGCCACGCTTGAAAAAATCCGCCTTGAGGCATTGTCCACGGCAAAGCAACTTAGCTTGCGTTTGGAAACGCTGGGTCTTTATGTACCTTCCAATCAATCTAAAAAAGCCCAAGTCATAAACGGGCTTTTAGTTGTAGTTTTACTCGTAATTGGTTTTGTTCGCGTACAGCATGGGCTGGAAATTGGAAAACCCGTTGGATATCTGATTATGATCATGTTTGTACTTTTCTTTTTGGGGCTGTCTCTTTATTTCAAATTTGTATTCTTCTTTTTGGGGCTGTCTCTTAGTTTCAAACGTTTGCGCAACAGCCACTATGGCGATGCGGTGCTGAACTATGAAAAGCGTAAAAATTTGTACATAGACAGAACCTCGACTTTGGCCTTTTTCAGTGAAGCAGGGGAACCGTTCTCGTAGCACAATACCCGGCTGGTGATGGCTTACGAGAGATGACAGACAGTG
>CAIYXP010000452.1 GCA_903930145.1 uncultured Methylococcaceae bacterium | reverse complement strand
TTCGTCACGGCTGTAGCCAGTCACTTGAACGAAGGCTTCATTGACGTACTCGATCTTCGCATCAACGTCGGTGATTAGAATCGATGCCGGGCTTTGCTCCACAGCCAAGGAAAGCTTGCGCAAGGATTCTTCGGCCTGCTTGCGGCGATTGATATTTTCGACCACTATGACGAAGTGATAGGGCTTGCCATTAGGACGGCGGATCAACTTGGCTGACCAATTCCCCCAAACAAGCTCATTATTTTTGCGAACAAATTGCTTTTCTTTTGTAAATTCGACAACTTCCCCTGCCAACGCCCGATTGAGCATCTCCGCATCAGACTGATGATAGTCAGGATGGGTTAATTGCTTGCATGTCATATCAAGCAACTCGTTACGGGTGTAGCCAACAATATCGCAATACCCTTGATTGACTGACTGGTAACGCCCGTCCAGCCCAACAATGGCAACCCCGATGGGCGCATGTTCAAAGGTTGACCGAAAGCGTTCTTCGCTTTCGGAAAGCGCCATCGTCCTTTCTTCCACAAGTTGGCGGAGCAAGCTCTCACGTCCCGAGAGAACCATGACAAATGCACCGACCATGCTGGTTAGCAACAGGCCGGCAAGCTGAATGAGCCAAGCATTCCCAGACCGATGGGCAGCAAAATATTCCTGTGTAGGGACCACCTCGAATCGCCATTGGCGTCCACCAATCGGGATTGTTGTGCTGTTGGCAAGTGCCATGCCTTTTCCAAAAAGGCTATTGTCTGCAAGCAGCAGGGGCTTGAAATCCTCCCCGTCGCTGGCAAAAAGTAACCGCTCATTGGCTGAAGCGGACTCGTCTATGAGCCTAAAGATAAGCCCTTCCCGATTTTGATCTTGGAGTGATGCTGAGACAATATCCCCTCCCCGGAAAACGGCAAGCACATAACCCAAAATATTTTGGCGTCGTTCCTCAAGCGTGGTGCGGGGAAAACCGTTGCGATAGATGGGCACAAAGACAAGGGTCCCAAATTGATTGCCGTGTTCCTGAACTAAGGTAATTCGAGCTGTAGCGGCCGCTTCGCCTGAGTCCCTCGCCCAATCGATGGCTTCCCGGCGTATTTCATTGGAATACAAGTCGTAACCCAATGCGCTTTCATTCCCTTGATAAGGTTCCACGAAAGTCACCGGAACATATTCCGGGCGATCACCCGCACGGACCATTCCCTTATTGGCATCTCGCTCGGTGATCTGGAAATTTGGGAAACCTTGCTGTTGTATGTCGCTTTCAAATGCCTGCCGTTCAGCGAAAAGCACAAGAGGACTCCATTCGATGGCTTGAAACCCTCTGTAATTGCCTAATAAGTGAGTGACAAAAATGCGAAATTCTTGCCTTGTCACTCTTTCTGAAGCCGAATAAAAACTTTGAAGCGACCGCAACGCATTCAAATAGGTATGGATAGATGCCTTCAAAGCCTCGCTTAAACTAGCGGAGTCATGATTAAACTGGAATTTGATGCGATCCATGTCCTTATGCACCTCATAAAAGAACATGGCGGAAGTCAATGCAAACGCGGCAAGCGTCGGAACGGTTATTGCCATTCTTCGCTCTCTCCACGTATCCCCGAGGGGAAGCAACCATACCAAAATGAGCGGTGTAAAGATGAGCAGGCCCACGGCATCACCCGTCCACCACGTAAGCCAATTGTTCCAGAAATTAGCCGATGAAATCCGACCACAGAGCAGGAGGGCGGAGGTTGAGATGGTCGAATTGATGAGCGAACTTAAAACACCCCCAAACAGTAAAAACAAAAAAACTTCCTTTTCCTTGGCAAGCGGGTTTGGAAAACCAGCAAACCGTTTGACCCAATAGGACCCGACCACTGCTTGCAGACTCGCCCCACCACTAATAACCAAGGAAATAATGGCTGAGTACAGGGTTTCCGTGGGAGGTGCGGTAGATAATGTGACTGGGAAGTTGATCAGAAACGACCCTAACAGAATTCCCGGCCAAACCCGATATCCACAAATTAAAATCCCTGCCAATGCAATACCGGATGGAGGCCAAATGGCCGTTGCATAACCGGGGGAGATGGCTAGGAAGATGCCTAACTTGCCCGTTATGAAATAGGCTGCGGCCAGCAAAAAAACTCGAACTATCCAAGCATAAGACAGATTAAAGTGGTTTGTACTCCGGCCCGATGGCTTTGGGGAGCTTTGATTTTCACTATCTCGATATGGCATAGGCATCAAGCGTTTTCAAAATGTAATTAAACCACAATTTATGATGATGTTGCATCTCTTAAAACTGCTGAGTGTGGTAGCATAGTTAATGCGACGTGTTTGCGGCCTAAGTTAGGCGGATATTTTTCTTATCTGCTTGT
>CAIYXP010000451.1 GCA_903930145.1 uncultured Methylococcaceae bacterium | reverse complement strand
GTCAACCCCCCTTCGTCTAGGCCAGGCCAAACCGGCCCGACCGCCCCCCCCTCCCGGGGGACTCCTGCCCCGCTTCCCCAGGGCCGCCCCGCCGCAGCCGGACCAAAGCCCGACCACCGCAAGAGCCGTGCATTATGACGGCTACGTGACAGCCTGTCAAGCGGAATGTTCGCGCAGTCGCAATTAAAAGCGATGCCGGAGTGCAAGGCTTGCCTTGCAGCGATTTCGAAGGGCTTGCGCCCTTATGCAAGGCAAGCCTTGCACGCCTGCATTACATCTCAATAAGAGGATCATGGCAAACCGTACTGGCTTCGAATAGTGTGTTAGCCTAAAATACCCATCTAAGAGCAAAGGGGAACCTCGAAAAACCGGTTACGTTCATGGTTCGCCCTTCGACAGCAGGCTTTCCATGAACGTAACTGATTGATTTTATTAATACTGTTCGCATTGGGCTTGTCGAAATGCGGGGTTTTTTGAGATTCCCAAAGGGGTTTTGCCATTATTCAACGATCAAGGCGGCGGAACAAGTGATGCGTACAAGTACGCAGGGCATTCGCTTTCGCCTCATGCTACTCGGGGTCTTGCCAGCCTGTTTAATCGGCTTGGCTCTGACAAGTTATTTCATCCACACCCAAGTGGCGAGTTCAGATCAAGCCCTCTCGGACCGGGGCGAACTGATCGTCCGCCAACTGGCGGTTTCCTCCAGTGCGCCTATCGCATCTGGCAACCTTCATTTACTGCAAGAACTCGCCAACTCGACCATCAACGAAATTGATGTTGTCGAAATCAAAATCGCCGATGCGCAAGGGAATGTGTTAGCCATGCAGAAACGTCAGTCAAACGGCTTGGAAAATCCCCTAGTCTTGACTGCTGCAATCTATCCCCAGCATTTGAATAATATCGCTTCAGACACCCAGCCAAACGCTGCCAAACCTGATGGAAAAAATGGATTTATCAGCTTGGTGTTATCGCGACAACGCACGACCAAGCAACAAGAAAATATGCTATGGATCACCTTGTCCTTGCTCGCAGCAGGTCTGATTTCGGCCATATGGGTCGCTCGCAGCATGATCCAAGTCATCAGCAATCCAGTGATGGCATTGACGTTTGCCGTTCATGATCTGTCCAATGGGAACATGGATGCGAGAGCCGAAGCCGAAGCGGTGGCGGAATTGGCTTATTTGCAAGCGGGTTTCAATGCCATGGCGGCCGAATTGAAGAAAAACCGGGAATCCTTGGAACGGCAGGTGCGGCAGTCTACCCTGCGTTTGCGTGAAACCTTGGCCGCACTTGAAAGGCGGAACGTGGAATTGGAAACGGCACGTGGCTATGCCGAAGTGCAAACCAAATTGAAATCCCAATTTTTGGCGCAAATGAGCCATGAAATCCGCACTCCGATGAACGGGATCATCGGTTTCGCCGAACTGCTGGAAAAAACCCCGTTAAATGCCGATCAATCCGAAAAATTGGGGATGATAAGCCGCTCGTCAAGGAACCTGTTAGCTATCAGCAATGAAATCCTAGACCTGTCCAAATTGGAAGCGGGGAAAATTAGCTTGGACAATAAAATATTCTCGCTACGGCCTATTTTGGAGGATGTCATCGCTTTGTTATGCGTCCCGTTCAAACGGGTGTCCGTCATCCTCTGGATGGACCCTGAGGTTCCATGCATGATCGAGTCCGATCCTGTCAGAATCCAGCAAATCATTGCCAATTTTCTTAGCAATGCCCTGAAATTTGCCCAAAGTGGCAGGATTGTCATCCGAGTTCGTACCCTGATGCGCAAGGAGGTTGAACGTTTGTTGGTGTCCGTTTCGGATTCCGGCAGCGGCATTTCCCACACCGACTATGCCAAATTATTTTCCCCGTTTCAGCAA
Organism: uncultured Methylococcaceae bacterium; assembly: GCA_903930145.1. Classification (GTDB taxonomy): domain Bacteria; phylum Pseudomonadota; class Gammaproteobacteria; order Methylococcales; family Methylococcaceae; genus Methylumidiphilus. The sequence continues at coordinate 15,983 of CAIYXP010000451.1, read as the reverse complement.
TTGGAAGCATCTACCCTTCTTTCCACAGAAAAGGGTTCGGGTTTGGGGCTGAGCATTGCCAAGAATATTGTGGAGAGCATGGGCGGTGAAATCCATCTGGCAAGTCGACTAGGCAAAGGAACCACTTTATGGTTTGACCTGCCTTTGAACCCCATCCCGGCAGATGATTTGAGATCGCAATCCGTATTTCTTAGGGGAGAGACCCCTTGTCGGCTTAGGGATGCCGTCTTACCTTTGAAATCAGAAATGATTCGACTGATCGGATTAGTCGAGCCTGACCGTCTGTTTGGACAAGCCCTGCGTCAGCAACTGGAAGGCATTGGCGCGAGCGTGGTCATGTATGACACCTTGGAAGAATCCGCACGGCAGCTTGACGACACGGCTCGGCCTAGTCATATCGTCTACTTTCACCGGAAAAAGGCCAAATTCGGTGGCATGTCCTTACCACGATGGCTGGAATGGTGTGACAACCAGAAGATTAAACCGATTCTACTCTTTTCTGCCAATGCGAGACGCTTGGTCAATTTTTTCCAGCAACGAAAGATCAAGTGCTTACTTCATCCAGTTGCCACTGTGAGCTTGGCTAAAACGCTTGACCTCGTGGACTTGGGTGGCATGGCCCAAGCATTGCCGTCCACCGAATTGCCGGTGACTATCCATCCTTTGAATGCCGGGAAACGGCTTCGATTTTTGGTGGCTGATGATAATGAAATCAATCGACTCTTATTACGAGCCCACTTGGAAAGAATCGGGGCTGAAGTAGCCGAAGCGCAGGATGGCAAAGTGGCGCTGGAACGGATTCGGCAAAGACGCTTTGATCTTCTATTCTTGGACTTGCAAATGCCAAGGATGGACGGGTTGCAAGTACTCAAAAAAATGAGGGAAAAGCCTGGGCCTTGCCAAAAAGCCCCAGTCGTCGCCATCACCGCCTTCTGTGTGCCGGAACAAAAGGAATCTCTTATCAAAGAAGGGTTTACTGGATGCCTGCTCAAACCCGTCACGGAAGAGCAAGTCCTTACCCTCATTGGTGAATTGCTTCCATCCACTGAGCAAGGCTTGACGGAGGTGCCCCCTGCTTATGAATATGCCCATGCCATCTTGAGACATACGGACGGCAATCGAAATTTGGCCGGCATGATAGCGGGCAAATTGTTCTTAGAGCTACCGGAATGCCTTGAAAATACGCAAAAGGCTTTAGACACTGAAGCAAGGGAAGCAGCGAGACAAGCGGTCCACAAAATCAACGGGTCGGCGGGTTTTTCCGGTTTGCCCGCGATCCAAGCAAGCGCAGCAAGCTTGGAATCCGCATTAATCAATGCGCTTGACTTTGGCAAATTGAATCTGCTTTATGTTGAATTAAAGCGTGAGATTGAAAGATTTATATCTCTGCAACAGGAAATATTGAATATCCTTGAAGATGAAGAATAAATCACCAAATCCACAAACTACCTGCCAAGGTCAGGGTGGATAAAAGGATAAGCACACCGCCAGCCCGCCAGCCCGTGCGGCGAGTACCCAATACCACGGCATAGGCGGCTTTAAGCAGGTTATTGCTGGCCGTCGCGGTGACAATGGCTTGGAGCAATATTGTCTTACCTGCGACGAACTTGCCTTGCACCAAAGAAAGCACGAATGGGTCGATGTCGGCAAAACCGGCAAAAAATGACATCCAAATTAACCCCTTGTCTGCATAGAGGCCAATACTGTATTTGGTCACGGCCGTAATGACGACGAAAAGAAAGGCAAACAACAATGCGGATGTCAATTCCAGAGGGTTCCTTGGGCTGGTCGTTACGCCGATGGCATCGTTGGAAGGGGCCCTGCCGCGATTCAGCCAAAATGCCAGTGCGCCGCTCAGCAGGGCAAGCCCCATGAATGCAGGCAGAAGTGCCAAGGCAAGGGAAAGCTTGAAAATCCCCACAACGACTAATAAGCGAGGATACATCATGGCTGTTGCCAAAACGATGCTTGCGGCTGGCGCATTCGATTCTAAGGGATAAATCCTGGATTGCCGTGCCAGCACAACCGTGGTTGCCGTACTGGAATAGACTCCGCCGATGGCCCCTGTCAATAATATCCCTTGCCCTTTTAGCAGATACGTCTGGACCAAATATCCCAAATAGGAGATGCCGCTAATAACCACCACTGCCAACCATGTCTGGTGGAATGAAACCGGAATGAAGTCGGCAATGGGCGTTTGCGGTGTGAGTGGTAGAATGACCCCGGATAACACCAAAAACTTGCCCAAACTGATGATTTCCTCGTTGACCAGTTTTTCGGTCAAGCGATGTATTTTCTCTTTGGCATTGAGTACGAAAAGCGTGGAAATAGTGAACAGGATCAGAAACCATCCCGGCAACACCAAGGCGATTGGACCTATCATGTAGCTTAAAAAGGCAATCAATATTCCGATCATCCCTGGCTGCTGCTTGGCTTCCCTCGCGTGATAATAAACCCCCATTAACACTGTCAAAGGGAGAAGGCCGCCAAGAAAGTACCAACCATTAGGCTGGAGTTGGTACAACACAAAACCCAAGATGCCAATCAAGGTGCAGGTGCGAGTGGAACCAAAATAATAGGTTTTCTTCGCGACTAAGTAATATTCTCGTAAACCCAAGCCGAGCAGAAAACTCATGGCGAGTGTCAGTAAAAATGCGCTCAGCAAGCTTGGCAGCAACGGCGGGGGAAGAACTACAGTATCCATGGCATATTCTCTTGTTCGATAAAAAATCAGTGCGGAATATTCCGCTGTTGTAAATTCCATGCCCGATCCAGGAAACTCGCAGCACATGCAAGCTGAACCCCACACCCCTATCAACACTTTTTCCCGCTCAACAAAGTTGCGAGGGCTAGTCTGCATGATTTTCGCCAGTCTAATGTTTTCGATGATGAATGTTTGCGTCTACGCCATTGGTCTTAATGAGCCAGAGTTGTCACCTATCTTCGTCAGCTTTGTTCGCTTGCTGATCAACCTCATTATATTACTCGTCCCCGCCTTACTGGCAGGCAATAGTATTAGTTTATTGGGTGATTTTCGTTTGTCGCTATGGCTGCGGGGTCTGTTTGGCAGCTTGGCACTGATGCTATCTTTCGCTTCCATCCAAATGATAGGACCCGGCGAAAGCGCATTTCTGGCATCCAGTAGCGTTTTTTTTGTGGCCTTGCTCGGACCCTTGGTGTTGCATCAGAAAAACTCAGGCTTAGTCTGGCTGGCCATCTTGGGGGCAATGGCGGGGCTTGCCTTGCTGTTCGAGCCACGCTTTGGCGGTCACGATTTTCTGGGGAGGGCATTTGCCTTGGGTACAGGGTTCCTAGCTGCCTTGGCTTATTTGATGGTTGCGAAGGCAGGGAGAAGCAATTCCACAAGATCCATCATATTTTATTTTTGTTTCATCGGAGTGGCCATACACTTGGCATATTTCGGGTATTTCGGCTATCGCCTACCTAAAAGTACTTATGTTTGGGGGTTGATTTTCGCGGGAGGCATATCCGCCAGCATCGCGCAATTCTACATGACGCTATCCTACCAGATTGCCCCGGCGGCCTTGGTCAGCGCGGCCAGCTATCTCAGTCCAGTGTTAAGCCTGTTCTGGAGTGTTGTGTTGTTTTCCCGCACTCCCGACCACAAAGCTCTGGCTGGTTGCGCCTTGGTGCTGGCATTTGGGGTGATGTTGCCATTCCTCAGTGCGGTAGGGAAAAAGTAAGCTACACAATCAACGCACCATCGGGTTTGCTTCGCCAATACTCCAACATGTTTTCGATAGTATCATCCAAAGATATGCGGGGCTGCCACCCAGTAACCCTGGACAATTTGGTGCTGTCGCCCCATATCACGGCCTCGTCTGTCGGTCGAATGAGTTTCGGGTCGACCCTGGGGTTAATGTCCTTCCGGGTTGAATGCGCAAGGACACGCCTGAGAATGTCTTCCATGGGATAGGCTGTGGACCCACCCAAGTTGTAAACCTCCCCCGCTACGCCATGCTCTAGCAGCATCATCATGCCACGATTCAAATCACGCACATCGACGATGGTGCGCCGGGTATCCAAGTTGCCAACACGAATGCCGTTTTCATTGGGATGACGTTCCAACCATACCGTGCGGCGCACAAAATCGGACGGGGCGTCACCCACTTTACGCGAGCCTGTGCAGTTGAAAATCCGCACCGGAATGGACTTCATGCCATAGTTTGCCCAATATTGAAGCGCCAAAAGTTCAGTGGCGACTTTGGACACGCCGTAAGGGTGCAAAGGGAGTAGTGGGCATTCCTCAGTAACTGGGATTTTGTCAGAGTTGACTAAACCGTACTCTGCCGAGGAACCCGCCACAATCACCTTGATTAGGGGATTAATCCGCCGTATGGCTTCGAATACGGTGGCTGTTCCGATGACATTGGTCTCCAAGGTTTCCACCGGGCGTTGCCATGACACCGCCGGGTAACTTTGCGCGGCAAGATGAAACACGGCATCGGGTTGAAAAGCGTTGATGGAATCATAGACCGAACACCAATCCCGAATATCAACCTCCTGAAGCGGCAACCCGGCCAGTTCGGTAAGATCGACAGTGGGTTTGTAATAAGTTGCCGCCACTTCGTGACCTTGTGCCAAGAGCATCTCGCACAGGTGAGAGCCCATCATGCCGCCACAGCCGGATATCCAGATACGCATCGCTAAATATTTTCGTTAATAAGTGAGTGAAAAATGGGTCGGCTACTGATTAGGCTTGCCGTGAGGATGGATCACTGCATCGATCACTTGGTCAAGGCGTTGCATTTGTGCCTCCCAAGTGTAATAGGTTTCAGCCGATTGGCGAGCCTTCGATGCCATTTGCTCGCGATAGTCGGGATCGGCAAGCAATCGGATGACCCTATTCGCAAACTCACTGGGCTCGTCAGCCGCGACAATGCCATCGCCAGATGGAATCACCGTGCCACTCCAAGCCGCAGTCGAAGACACGCAAGGCAAGCCCATGGCAAGCGCTTCCAACACTTTGTTTTGAATCCCTCGCGCCATGCGCAAAGGAGCGACAAACACTTGCGCTTCATCCATGTAGGGTCTAGTGTCCGGGACGCGACCCGTCACGGTCACGCCGGGTATTTGGGTAAGTTGCAATACCGCTGGAACGGGTCGGCTCCCGCAAATGACAAAACTGGCATCGGGAACCTGTTGCTTCACCAATGGAAATATTTCACTGCAAAACCATTGCACTGCATCAATATTGGGCAGGTAATCCATGACCCCAGTAAAAACGATGGAACCGGGTTTCTTCTCCAAACCCAAGGGATGGAAGAATTCAAGGTCGACACCATTGGCAACCAGCGTAACGGGACGTCCGGGAATTAGCCGCTCAAAGTCTCGCCGTTCCACATCGGTGCAGACCAAGGAATGGGTGAAGGTATCGGCAATATGGCGCTCATAAGCGAGCAACCGCTGTTGCTCCAGCTTATAAACCCAACGTAAGATGAAACCCGACCGCTCTGCATATTGCCCAAATTTTAATGAATCCAAATCGGCAAACTGCATAATCCTAGGCACTTCCGCAAAATGGGCCGCATATTGCGCCACATTGCAGCTATAAACAATCATAACATCTGGCTTCGATTCCGCGAATCGGAGTTTAATCGCATCATGAAGCTTTTTTTTGTTGAATGCCGCCACTGACAATGCCCCACCAAAGAGTAGTGCCAACAAAGCACGGAATTTGGTTCCAATCCCCGTGAACGGAACGGCGGTAACGCTTGCCACGTTGTACTCTTTTAATTTGACCGTGTTGGCTAAATCCTGCTCGCCATCCCCCAAACAAAATACATGCACTTCATGGTTTTTAGACAAATGGCGGATTTCATTAAATGTCGTAATTTTATCCCCTCGGTCAGGTGGGTAGGGGACGCGCTGGCAAATATAAAAAACTCGCATTTCAAACCTTTTGGGGTGATGGGCAAGATTGGATTAAACCACGACTATGATGACCGTTTCGGGTTTGTCACTCATTAGCGACAAACATGAGTGAGACCCTCTTAACTCTTAACTAACTCAAGCACTGCGACGGATGCCGACTAGACGTGTCCATTCTTCCAGAAAAACCGGGGCTTCCATTTCGCAATAAGGTTCATAGGCAAGCCTTACATCATTGGACTGCTCGCGCAGAATGCCTGAAAGCACAACAACCCCGCCAGGACGGACAAACTTAACCAATTCGCCAACCAAGTCGATCAGGGGATTGGCAAGAATGTTGGCGAGCAGGATGTCGGCTTGGACCGGGGGCATTCGCGCAGGCAAACAACATTCCACCTTCGCTGCGACACCGTTCTTGCGCGCATTGTCCAAAGTGGCAGTGAGCGCTTGTGGATCAATGTCGGTGGCAACGGCTTTTTCCGCCCCCAGCAGCAAAGCAGCTATTGCCAAAATTCCAGAACCGCAACCATAGTCAACAACCGTCTTGGCCTGTGGCGATTGTCCGTCCAGCCATTGCAGGCACAGCGCTGTGGTGGGGTGAGTGCCCGTCCCAAAAGCCAAACCGGGGTCGAGGTTGACACACACCGCATCCCCTTGTGTCGGCGGATCAAAGCCTGTCGGTACAATCCAAAGGCGACCACCGAATTGCATGGGTCGAAAATGAGCCAGCCAAGCGCGCTCCCATGCTTGATCCTGAATATCTTCCTCACGCCAGTCGGCAATCCCTTCTTCCCCTAAAGCATCGACTACGGCAGAACGGACCAAGGAAAGGTCGGAATCCGCCTCAAACAGGGCAATGACCCGGGTGTTGCACCATAGGGGTATTTCCCCCGGCTTTGGTTCAAACAAGGGCTGGTCGCCTTCGTCTTCAAAGCTAACCGACGTGGCACCCAACTCAAAGAACAAATCAGAAAGCAACTCCGCTTCGGTTTCTCCAGTTGCTGCCGATAACTGCCGCCACATCAGTGCTTGGTTCCTAGTTTCTTCTCCAAGTAATGGATGTTCTGACTGCCTTCCTGGAATGCCTTGTCATTGATTATATCCAACAGTAAAGGAATGTTGCATTTGATGCCACCGATGACCATTTCATTCAGTGCGGTGCGCATCCTAGCGATGGCGCTTTCGCGCGTATCCCCATGCGCGATCAGCTTGCCAATCATCGAATCATAGTAGGGCGGCACACGATACCCATTATAAATGTGCGTCTCCACCCGGATGCCTGGCCCGCCCGGCATGTGGAACTGCTCAATCAAACCCGGCGAAGGCATGAAATTGGTCGGGTCCTCGGCATTGATACGGCATTCAATGGCATGGCCGGTAATTTTGACGTTTTCTTGGCGTATGGAAAGTGCCTCCCCGCCGGCAATGCGCAATTGCTCCTTGACGATGTCAAATCCGGTGATCATTTCCGTGACCGGGTGCTCGACTTGGACTCGGGTGTTCATTTCGATGAAGTAAAATTCACCGTCCTGATAGAGAAATTCGAAAGTCCCCGCCCCCAGATAACCCAATTCCTTACAAGCTTGGACACAGCGTTTGCCCATCCGCTGGCGCTTCTCCTCCGAAATGCCAGGGGCCGGGGCCTCTTCGATCACTTTTTGGTGTCTACGCTGGGTGGAGCAGTCGCGCTCAACCAAGTGAACGCAATTGCCGTAAGAGTCGGCCATCAGTTGGAATTCAATATGGCGCGGATTCTCTAAAAACTTTTCCATGTAGATCATATCGTTGTTAAAGGCAGCCGCCGCCTCGCCCCGTGTCAGGGTGATGGAACTATGCAAAGCGGCTTCGCTATGCACCACCCTCATACCCCTTCCACCTCCGCCGCCGGCCGCTTTGATGATAATCGGAAAACCAATGCGCTTGGCAATGCGAAGATTTTCGTCGTAATCATCTCCTAGCGGCCCATCAGAACCCGGCAGGCAGGGTATGCCGGCCTTTTTCATGGCTTCTATGGCCGACACTTTGTCCCCCATCAACCGGATGGTTTCGGGCCTGGGGCCAATAAAGATGAAACCGCTTTTATTTACCCTTTCTGCAAAATCAGCATTTTCAGACAGGAAGCCATATCCGGGGTGGATGGCCACCGCATCGGTGACTTCCGCCGCACTGATAATAGCGGGGACATTGAGATAGCTTTCCTTGGAAGAAGCCGGGCCAATGCAGACGTGCTCGTCGGCAAGGCGCACATGCATGAGGTCGCGGTCAGCTTCCGAATGGACAGCCACCGCCTTGATGCCGAGTTCACGGCAGGCGCGCAAAATGCGCAGGGCGATTTCGCCCCGGTTGGCAATTACGATTTTACCGAGCATGGATGGTTACCTGATTGAGTGGACAGGAAGACTATGGACAACCGAATTAATCGCGCTTGATGTGCGAAGCCTATTCGATCACGAACAACGGCTGGTTGTACTCCACAGGTTGGGTGTTTTCCACCAAAATCTTGGAGATGACACCTTCTTTGTCGGCTTCGATCTGGTTGAGGATTTTCATGGCCTCAATGATACATAAGGTATCGCCTACCTTGACATGCGAGCCGAGTTCGACAAAAGACTTCGCGCCCGGGGTTGGCGAGCGGTAGAAAGTGCCTACCATGGGCGAACGGAGCAAATGGCCTGACTGTTCCTCGGGAGCTTGATGACTAACTCCGGCGGGTGCATGTGCAGCCGGCTGCGTGGCTTGCTGAACGTGCATTTGCATAGCCGTTGGCTGAGGGGCAGAATATCGGCTAAGCCGCACAGACTCCTCACCCTCATGGATTTCGATCTCTGCGATATCTGACTCCTCGATCAATTCGATGAGTTTCTTTATTTTTCTAATGTCCATAGTTTAGCGACCCCTTATTATTTTGAAGTTCGTGGATGGCAGCTTGCAAAGCGAGTTCGTAGCCTATGGCGCCGAGCCCACAGATGACACCTTTTGCGATGTCGGAAAAATATGACTGTTTGCGGAACGGTTCCCTAGCATGTACATTCGACAAATGCACCTCAATAAATGGGATATTGGTGGCAAGCAAAGCGTCTCGCAAGGCGACACTCGTATGAGTAAATGCACCGGGGTTGATCAAGATGAACTCCACGCCTTCCGAATACCCGAGGTGAATTCGGTCAATGAGGACATGTTCAGCATTGCTCTGCGAGAAGGCAATGGTATAGCCTATTTCGCTAGCACGGGCAGCCAAGGTCTGCTCAATATCCCACAGCGTTTGGCTTCCATAAATTCTCGGCTCCCGTACTCCCAATAAATTGAGGTTTGGGCCGTTAAGCACTAAAATGTTTGGCATTGTTTCTTGTCGACAAATATCCAGTTTCTGAAGTTACTGTAGATTGTGCGACTATTTTGACGAAATAGCCGGGATTTGTCCACAACATGCTTGATATAAGATGAATAAACTGCCGGATCCCATAAACTTCGCCAGCTTGCCACGACCGCCAGCCTACTGCACTTGTGAGAAATATTGTGTCAGAAATTCTTCAAAACTCAGGTTATCGCTTGTCTCTGTCCGTTTTTGCGCAATCAGCGACTCATTGGCTTCCAGTTGGAATTCAATAGCCTTTTCTTCTTCCATGCGGCGCGAACGAAAATATTCAGCATGTTGTTGGGAAACCATCAAGGCATACGTATGAAAAGACTCTTGATTTTCAATCATTTGCCGAAGAACTTTAGCCGATGGTGTGTTGTCCGAATCTTCAATTGAGTACAACATCGGTTGCAAGCAATCCGCATAAGGGGTTCCGTCTTCACCATCATCAAGAATATGGGCCAACGCACTCATGTCATCAGCCAATTCCTTGGCCCATTCCCGCAAATCCACGGCTTTTCCACCCCTAAGCAACTGAAGGCCGGGAGTGCGGCCCCGGCAGGCGACTTCTAGGGAGTTTCTTCCAATCTCTGCCTTTTCGGCTGCATCCAGTGGGGGGCTTTCCCGCAACAGGCAGCAAAGCAGAAACAGCTCAAGCAACCGCATTTCACTTAGACCCAGCCCAAGGGGATGGGCGATGCCCAAATCCATCGACCGCAATTCAATGTAGCGGATGCCACGCCTCTTAAGAGCAATCGTGGGGCTCTCGCAGGACCTGGCAATTTGCTTGGGTCGGATCGGACTGTAATATTCATTCGATATCTGCAAGATGTTGGCGGTCAGTTGGCGATATTCGCCGTCTACCTTGACCCCGATGGCTTCATAGTCGGGATAGGGGGTGTTGATCGCCGACACTAAGCTGGAGACATAATCATCAAGGTTGTTTAGAGAAATATCCAAACCTGACTGGCTGTCATTACGGTAGCCAATGTCGCTCATTCTTAGAGAGGTCGCATAAGGATTGAACAAAGTCGTCCCGTCAAATTCTGCGAATTGTGAGGCCAAACTTTCCCGGCCAGTCAAAAAAGACTTGGAAAACGCGGGGGAGGCTCCAAACAAATAGAGCACCAGCCAACCATTGCGCTGCACATTGCGTATCAACCCAAAATATTGGTCGGCGATGAAGTTGCCGATAGCCACGTGGCTACCCAGCAACTCTTGCAAGCACGGCCACAACGCCTCGTTGACTGAATAGTTGAAATGTATGCCTGCGATGGATTGCATGGGTCGACCGTAGCGCCAAGCCAACCCTCGCCGGTAAACATGCTTCATCTTGCCGCTATTGGATTCCCCAAAATAGGCGATGGGGATGCTTTCTTCCCCTTCTATCTCACAAGGCATCGATGCGGCCCACAATGCTTCATCATCAATATGTTGGTACACAAAACGATGAATGGAGTCGAGAAAATCCAAGGTGTCCGAAGATTCTGGGAAAGGCGGCGTGATCAGCTCTATCAAGGCTTCCGAATAATCGGTGGTGATATAAGGGTGCTTAAGCGCCGAGCCCAAGCCTTTGGGGTGGGGGGTCTGTGCGATGCGTCCGCGCGGCGTGATTCTCAGGCTCTCTTTCTCTAAGCCCTTCAGTCCGCCTTTTAATAGGTTTTGCCGTCCGGCTTTAACAAGCAAGTTAAGTCGTGACTCGATTCTGGTTTTCAAGGGGGGCCTTTGCGCTTAATCTTGGAATTCTCGGTAGCTTATTCCCAGCCACCCACTGCGCCGGAATTATAGCAGATGGTGGAGAAGCGGCATCATCTCGTTTAAGCAATCCAAGACGACTTCACGCTGATTCACCAACTCAGCAAAACCCACTGGGGAATTTTCATCGTGTTGTCGCCTCTTTGAATGCCACTGCTGCGAGCATCCATTTCTCCATCTCCATCAGTGTCCACCAAATAATAGGCGGGTCCAATGACGGGCGTGATCTTGACCATATAGAGCCTATTGTTGATTCGATATTCTTCAATCGTGTCCTTTTCCCTGCGAATGATAGTCACATCCGGCTCCATGGGCTGACCACTCTCCACGGGAGGGGGAATGTCGGGCTGTTCGGGGATCGGAATCAAAGTGGGCTGCGGTTCATCATCCGCCGCCCAGGTCGGAAAAGCCAATACCAGCAAAACGAATGCAAAGAGGCGCGTCATAACGAATCCTTAAAGATAGCCTAGTTAAAATTTGTTAGATCCAATGATATTACAAAAATCCGCTCGATTCTCATCTACATCAAAAAAAGCAACAACTAATTTACCAGCAAACAACGGCCATGATGCTCCTATTGATGGATTCTTGTCTCCGATTACCGTATCTTTCACTTATCCCCTGAGGTTACGTAGCGACTTTCAGCCATGTGGCCCTTGGGTGGCCTGGACATTCTGAAGCAGCCAAGCTGAAGGCCGCCCCACACCCGCCGTCTGCAACCGGTGCGGACTACCTCAGATATTTTGACAAAACTGACTAAGCGGAGCCATAACATGTCGAAAACTGCCACGCTGCAAATCGACGACGCATCTTTTGAGATACCGGTCATCGTGGGGTCCGAAGGCGAAAAAGCCTTGGACATCACTCGTCTGCGGCAGCAGACCGGTTACATCACACTTGACTCTGGCTATGGCAATACCGGAGCCTGCCTGTCTTCAATTACCTACATTGACGGAGACGCTGGCATTTTGCGCTACCGGGGCATCGACATTGCCGAGTTGTGTGAAAAGTCCACGTTCATGGAAGTCTCTTACCTACTTATTTACGGCCACCTGCCAACCGCCGAACAATTTCTCCATTTCAAAGAGAGGGTGCATCACCACTCCTTGATTCATGAGGATATGAAAAGCTTCTTCACTTCCTATCCCGGCCATGCCCACCCTATGGCAATATTGTCAGCCATGGTCTGCTCCCTATCGGTATACCATCCAAAATTGTTGGAACCCGACCAGAGCCCTGAAGACCGTGACGAGACTGTGACCCGGCTTCTTTCCAAATTGAGAGTGTTGGCTGCTTTCGCCTACAAGCGCTCGGTGGGTGAAGCGTTTGTCTATACCAAGCCGGAATTGGACTATTTGTCCAACTTCTTGCACATGATGTTCACCACCCCGATGAACGAATATTTCCCAGATGAACTGATTCGCAAAACCTTGGATGTCTTATTCATCGTACACGCCGACCACGAACAAAACTGTTCCACGTCAACGGTGCGGATGGTGGGCTCTTCCAAAGCCAACCTATTTGCTTCTTTGTCCGCTGGCATCTGCGCCTTGTGGGGTCCCTTGCATGGCGGTGCCAACCAAGCGGTGATAGAAATGCTAGAGGCCATCCAAGCCGACGGCGGCAATCACAAGAAGTACATTGAATTGGCTAAAGACAAGAGCAGCCCCTTCCGACTGATGGGCTTCGGTCACCGGGTGTACCGGAATTACGACCCACGCGCCCAATTATTAAAAACCTACTGTGATAAAGTGTTGACTCATTTGGGTGTCAGCGATCCCATTTTAGACATTGCCAAGGCATTGGAAGAAGCCGCGCTGAGTGACAACTATTTCGTCGAAAAAAAGCTCTATCCCAATGTCGATTTTTATTCGGGCATTATCTATCGGGCGTTGAACATACCGACCAACATGTTTACCGTCATGTTCGCGCTCGGGCGCTTGCCCGGCTGGATTGCGCATTGGAAGGAAATGATCGAAGACCCCGGCATGAAAATAGCCAGACCCCGCCAAATTTACACGGGGGAAACCCTCCAAGCCTACACACCCATTGAGGAAAGATAAATCAGCAAAAACCATTGTAGGGGTGAATTCATTCGCCAAATTAGAATTTTATGGGCGTACAAATTCACCCCTACATAATTTTGTATTGTTTAACTGCTGGATTTAGGAAAAATCAATCATCATTGTCGCTATTTGGCGACAGCATTACTCAAGACCTAAATTCTTTAATTAATATGCCAAAAGCCTATTCTTAGTTTTATCCTAGGGAATACACCGTCGTGATAAAACGACAATTTTGCTTGATTTTTCCCTGCTCATAGTCACGAGAAGCCAGAAAACCAAGAACCCACCATCGCAATACGAAATAATATGCCCACCTTTTTCTCTCTGGTCAGGAGCATAACGGGCTATTGCAGTAATTAGTTTGCAGTTTACCCGTTCAATTGATTAGATTGTTGAACCCAAAGACTACAATAGAAGAAGAAGCCTGAATTGAAAACGTTAAGGGCATTTATTCTTTACATCAGGCTCGAATAGTGCTATATATCTGATGCGCAATTAGGCTAAAGGTTTCGACCTAGTCTGCTGGGTTTCGTTCCTTTCTCCTCCGCGCTCAATCAAGTTGCATTATGACTTTATCCGATACCGCCGAAAGCGTTGACTCCACAAAATGAGTGTTCGGATAATACAATCCTACACAGGAGCACTAAAATGAACACCAAGTTACAACAAGGCTTTACATTAATCGAACTGATGATCGTCATCGCGATCATCGGCATTTTGGCCGCAGTGGCCATTCCCGCATACCAAGACTACATCGCCCGTTCGCAAGTGTCTGAGGCTTTCACTTCGGTGGAAGGTGCGAAGACCACTTTATCAGAATACGCCCAGAACAATGGCGCATACCCTACCACCACCACCAGCCCAAAGACTAGCGACATGGCTATCACTGGTAAATATGGTTCAGGAAGTGTGGGCAGTGGTGATGGCAAAATAACATTCACCTTTAAGGGTGCGGGTTCTGTGGCTGCCGGCATCGCAGGCGGAGTTATCACATTTACAGGACCACCAGCAGCTTCATTGGGAGCCGTTACCGTCTTTAATTGGGACTGCAAAACGGGTACAACCGTTACTTCAAAGTATTTACCCAAAGCTTGTCAATAAAGCTTAATACGCTTCTCTCGTGAAGCTAGGCCGGGCGGTAGGTTGGAAACAACCTACCGCCCGGTTTTTATGTCAATTTAATTCGTTTGGTATACCAACGGTCACTCTGAGAAAGGCACTGCTCGTCCATTCCCTCTTTGATTTTCCCCAATACGGACGCAACATCTCAATCCAATCCTGTCATCTATATGGGCACATCGAAAAACCTCTTCCGTTCAGGCTTCGACAGGCTCAGCACGAGCGGAATATATTGATTTCATTAGAATCGTTCACACTGAGCTTGTCGGAACACGAACGGAATATATTGATTTCATTAGAACCGTTCACACTGAGCTTGTCGAAGTGCGAGGTTTTTCGAGGTGACCATATAGGTCAAAACAAACTCCTTCATGTTCTGCCCCCTTAGATGTTAGTAATGCGCTAATATGAACCCATTTCGATTACCATCGTCATCATTACTTGCTGGACTATGCCTTTACCTAGTGCTTGGTCTATGTGTTTATATCTATTGGGCAGGGCTTTCGGGGCCATTCTTGTTTGACGACTTTGTCAATTTGGAACCGCTAGGGTATCACTACCGGGTCAATGATCTGCGAAGTTTTTTCCAATTTGTGACCAGTGGCATTGCCGGGCCAACCGGCAGGCCCATTTCCTTGCTTAGTTTTCTGCTTAACGATGTCACTTGGCCTTCGGAACCTTGGTCATTCAAATATACCAATCTATTGATTCATCTGCTCAATGGGGTTTTGGTTTACTGGGTTTCATTGAGAGTTTTACGTCTGAATGGCCGACACTTTATTCACCACCAAGCGGAATGGCTGGCTTTGGCTTCGGCTAGCCTGTGGCTATTGCATCCCATGCTAGTGTCAACCACGCTTTATGTAATCCAACGAATGACCCTGTTGGCGGCCTTTTTTTCATTGCTAGGCTTGCTGCTCTACCTTCAAGGCCGTGAAAAAATGCAGAGCAACTTAAGATTAGGCTATGGCCTGATAACCTTAGCAGTTACTGGGTTTACCGTGTTGGCAATGTTGAGCAAGGAAAGTGGTGCTGTCTTGCCCTTGCTTCTGGCGGTGGTGGAATTTACTGTCTTGCGTCAGCAAAACCGAATAATCAGACATCCTAAGCCTATTTGGAATCTAATCTTTTTTGGGCTTCCAACCCTTGCTATCGTCATTTACCTGTCCCGCTATTTAATGCCACAGTATGCTGATATTTTTGCGGCACGGAATTACACGGCTTTTCAGCGCGGACTGACCGAAAGCAGGGTAATCATGCATTATTTATATGATCTACTCATCCCAAAGTTATACGAAGGCTCGTTGTTCAACGATGATTTTCCGGTTTCATCTGGATTATTGTCACCGCCAACGACTGCTTTGAGCTTCGCATTGATAGTGTCTTTGCTGTCAGTCGCTGTTCTAATTCGCCAATCTTATAACTTGGTAAGTTTGTCCATTCTGTTCTTTCTTGTCGGTCATATTTTAGAATCCACGGTGGCACCCTTGGATTTGTATTACGAACACCGCAATTATCTCCCTTCCATTTTTCTGTTTCTCCCTTTAGCCTATAGTGCAGAATTTCGCGTTAAGCAAACCGGCTTTGCAGTCCTTATTGCATTATTGATTTTTTCATTTTTTACCGCCGCCAAAGCCAAACTCTGGAGCAATGAAGCTGATTTATTACTTTTTTGGGGTAAGCAACATCCCAACTCACCAAGAGCGCAGCGAGATGCTTCCAATATTTATTTTGAACGCGGCGAGATAGGTAAGGCTTTACAGATTTTAGACGAGGTAACCATCAAACACCCC
>CAIYXP010000450.1 GCA_903930145.1 uncultured Methylococcaceae bacterium | reverse complement strand
GCACGTCACTAAATGTTTCCCCGCCTTTAAGTACGCGCACGGTTAGTGGAATCCTTTCACATTCGACCCTCGTTTCTAAAGGCATCTTGCTTGCGTCAAATGCAAATGCCTTTTCATTTTGAAAAGCCACATGATCGATTTTCTGATGTCGATAGGCAATCCGAGAAGTGACGGGAGAAGCGGCGTCTTCACCCTGAAACTCGCCGAACTGCCATTGTCGGGTTAGCATCCATAAGGGGTCGCGTACCTCGGCGCGCAGACTGCCAGTGAAATCGAGGGTACGAGGGCGAGCCTCCAACCGGTTATAGACAGTGATGCGAGGTATCTGGAAAAAAAAAGTATCTGAAGCAAAGATATGATCGAAAAACAAAATGGGTTTAGTCGTCATGGCAATTCTTAGTTTTTTGCGGCAAGGTTGAAATAGTAATTCGTCAACGGAACAAAGTTGAGCATAAGCATCATATCCAACGAAACATCGGCATCAGGCCAAGCGCTAAATTCAGAAACCAGCCCAGGCCATAGCGCATTCCAAACCGAACCCTGCTTTTCAAGTTGTTCTGGCTCTACCGCCCGGCGTTTGGCTCGATTCAGCGTATCGGAAAGAGTCCCTACCAAATCGTCCCACTTCCACGAACCGGTTTCTTCAGGCGTGACGACAAGCAACAGGGCTTGAGGCGCCGCCGCATTGGGCTGGTTGAAATGGTAGGATATCCCCGTAATTTCCTGACTGGTGGGAATTTCCTCGACCCAATCATCCAGTAAAATGCCAGACTGCCTGACTCCAGACACAAATGCGGAAGAACCATGTGCAGCAATGGATAAAGTGTCACGCGAAATTCCAAACGGTTTCGTTTTAGTCGGATCATCGGGGTCACGTTGAGTTTTGGGAAATTCGACCGCCAACCAACTGTCTTCCATTCGAAACGGAACTTGGACGGGACGTAAATCCAGCGAGTATTCGGTGAGTGCGTCAGCAAGCGTCCTCACGACTTCCCAACGATGTAAACTAGGTCTAACCCGTGCCAACCCCTGCAACCATTCCTCCACGATTTCCTCGCCCGTAATACCCGGTGTTTCATTCACAGCATGTTTAAGAAGTTGACTACGAGCAGCCGCTGCCGCTGAAAGATCAATCTCATTAAAGCATGTAAATTTCGGTAAACAGTCGAAAGTGTCGCCAAACAGTATCTTGCCTGTATTCAGATAGCCGATCACCCGATCTTTGACGGCTTTAGCTGCAATGGCTTTGTTGAATGCCTCATCGGCACGATCCAAAATGCCGTCTTGAGTGTCTTTGCGTCGCAAACGCCTAGCCAAGCGATGGGCGCGAGCTAACAATTCGGCTTTGGCTGTTTCACTGGTTAAATCGGACTCGGGCGGAAACGCATCCGTAATGCCATAATTTGCAATCCTTTCTAGTTTATTGTGCAAAGCATCAGCTTTCATGAGGGAAAACTGAACGCTTATCTGCTTCACATCGGTGAAAGTCAGTCGGGCTGATTCCATCTCGTCAAAAGCCTGGCCCAGCAAGCCAGTGAAATGTACGTCATCGGCTGCGTTTTCGGGGTCCTTGACAAAATCAATTCCGATTGTTTCCGCAGAAGCGCCGGCAACCGAATCGAAGAGTGCCGTGAGGTCATTGAGAGCAGATTGTAAACGACTTCGCAGTTCTGCTTCTTCGTAAGCTTCGGGATTGTTTTTGTCGATAGGAATAGCGGTGGCCTTGCCTCCAGAGGCTGGCAGGAAATCTCCGGCATGGAGTGCCCGACTGCTGGTTAGCAAGGCTCGCAACTGGCGAGCCAATGGAAAGAGTTGGGCAAACTTCTTTTTACCTGTGCTGACGGGTGGATTGAACTCGATCCGCACGGTTTTGTCGTCGCCTATGTGGTGAACCTTACGATAGCGGTAAGCAATGCGTAATTCCAATTCGGTCGCCCCACCCGTGTCTTCGGGGCTGATACTCACCATCCAGACAAAATCGATTGGCTGAATGCCGAGATCGGATAATGCGACGAAATGGGGTTCCTTTGAGGTTTCCCCCTTACCATCGGGTGACTTCTCGACCCAATGGACAGAACAAAGCACATTCTCAGGGTCTAATCCTAGTAATTCGCCAAGCCAGTAATTCATACCGGCTTCGGCATTGGCACGAGGCGTCATCAAACTACCGGGCCAAGGGTTATGGGTGGGCAGGGAAGGGTCTCGATCATCGAAATGTAATGTCACACGGTTGGTGAACGTGAACTCCGATCCACGCGGTGTATTGATAACCTGTAATTCAGGTGGGATATGCGCATCTTTTTGCGCCAAAGATACCGCTGCCACCCGGTCAAAATTCCCTTGCGCCAATTGATAGGCGTTTTCGGCCATCAGAAGGTCTTTCACCGCGTCTAGGGTGTCGAGAAGTTGGGTTTGTTCGGCCAAAATTGCTGCGCCTTGATCCTTGTCGGGTAATTTCACTGGAGGCTTAATGCCATTGAGCCCATATCCATTGGCAGGTGACAGCGATGTCTGCGTCAGTCGTAGGCCATTGACGACATTGTAAGCTGGAACTGTTTCAATCGCCCCTCCTGTCCCGTTTTGGGCTATTTCACGCGACTCCAAAGGAAATGCCTGACGGTAGGAAAGTATGAATTCATTAAGCTCCAATACAGGGGATACGCCACTAGCCGCACTTCTCGAAGTACGGTCATGCAATCCTCGCTCGAATTGGTAACCTAGCAATGCCTCTATGGGTTGTCCATTGCGCATGCCTTCAAGTATGAACTCAGCGCGACGCACCCGTTCAGAGGACAGATTGACTGAAAACATCTCAGCTTGTTCGGGTTTGGCATGGCTGAGATAGGCGTTGCGTAACAAAGCAGCCGCCGAGGCATGGTTCAGGGAGGGCGCATGCACAAAACCACCTTGGGTTGAAGCACCCCTCCGCCTGTTTGCCCCGGCAGGCAACACATCACTTTCTTCGATAATAGGATGGGAATCTTTTGACCTTAAAGAATATGGCAAATCTTCGGCAGTTAATAACTTTTTAGGAAGTGGCTTAAGATTTTCGACCCAACCATAGGCACCTAGATAAATTCCCAACTGACGCTCGTCATTTTCTCTGCCTAATACTCGTTGTGCCTTGAGGCGTTGGGCAAACAACCCGGTTTGCCAAGCATCCAGCCGGTAATTGCAGCAATCGAGATGTTCAACAAAACAACGCTCAAGCCTTGCAGTGGAAACATTCGCCAGAATGGAAAGTGCTGATTTTTGCTCACGCAGAAATCCGGCTTCCAATTCCACTGGATTGGGTCCGCGCCAAATCCAATCTGCCACAGATGTGGCCGGTGATGGATGTCCAGGCTCGGCGGCTTCGACCCTAGTTTGCATGATCTGAAATTTTGAGATATTGGGTTCTAATTTTCTCATCCCGACCAAGGTTGTCGGCTTGATGGCTTTGGCAAGCTTGTCATCAAATTCCGTTCGGTTTTCCAACCACTCATAAGCCCCATGATGAAGTTGTAATAACAAAGCATTGCGGAGCATCAGGTATAGCAAAGCAGTTGGCGGGGAAGGCTGGAAGTCCTGTTTTATAATTTTTTCCGTACTCTCTACCTTGGCGAGCCAATCGATATAGTTCAGTGTCAGCGGTTTAGTTTCGGAGGGCGGTAGGTTCTCAATTAAATTCGGAACATCGAGAGCCGTGACATAATGCTGCCACAAGACATGAAGAGCCTTGATGGCTCCAACATCTTTTATTTCTCGGTTAAAACCTTGATTTCTTAAATACAATCGGGCTGTGGCAGGCATTGATTTAGTCAGCGAAGCCAATTCATTTGCATAAGCTCCATTATTCTTAAAGTTGTCCAAATCCCTAAGATACTCATCGCTGTAACCAATCCGCTGGAAGAACTCAACCGAAGTTGGGTGAAGCCCTAGAATCTTAATCAACATCTCAGAAGGGTCACTATTGGGTTTGCCAATAAACGAAAGTGCCGCCGTGTTGTCATCCCATATTGCTTGAAGTTTTAACAGAAATGAGTGTAATTCCTTCAAAAAACCTGTCTCATCGTTAAAAAAAACATGATGTAGGGATATTCCATCATCTTTAGGATACTTCCAACGCGAAAAATCACTCGTGAGTAAAATTCCATAAGGCTGGTTCCCAACACGAACCGCAGGCAACAGGCCGCGCCCACTGACAAATTTTGTGAAATAAGCGCGGATTTGCCTGGCAAGCTTATCCGTTACCAACGGAGCCATCCACGTATGCAGCCAATACCCTAAAGTGCCGGGAAATAACGCAGTGTTCATAACCTCAGCATCCAGCGCATCCGTTTGATCTGCATGTTGAACTGTTTGCAAATTGGCATAGGCTATGCCGAGTGCGTCGGCGAGTTTTCGACCATCCGTTTGACTTTTTTTCGGGTCAGGGTCAGCCGGGTCAAATGCTGGAGGGTCGGCTTGGGAAATAAACGCTAGGTCGTTGTATGTTTCGTTGTCCGAATAACCCGTGCCGTTACTTGAAGTATTATTAGTCGGGCTACCTTGAGGTACGAGGCTAAACCCTTTTGGACTGAATTGATGATTGTCAAACAATTCCTCAAGCAATTTTCCACTATTCATGGCATCGTTGGACAGGGAAACACCCAGTACGACAATTCTCTCAAAGCCTTTGCTTGCCTCTTCATTTGTCAACCTTACACGAAACCCCATGCCTTTCTTCACAGCCTTGTCAAATTCAGACATCCAATCAAATGAACCGGCAAAGGTAATAGAATCATCCCCGGATTGTTTAAAACCGGCTTCAGCATCAAGGGGATCAGGCCCTAAAAATAAGGTATCAGGAATGAGGTTGCCCGGTATTTCGCGAGGGGCATTCGATTTGTTAGCATAGAGTAACAGCACGAACCGGTCTGGCATGACATAAGTGCGGGGTGCGCGAGTCCATCCATCAGTTTTTGTCGCAGCATGGGCGGGGAAACCTGCAATCTGGGTTCGCACGGCGGCATTGATCCGGTCGAACCACTTTTCCGATTCGGCTAGACGGCTAAAAGCATCACCGTCATCATCATTAATCAGTTTCTTTAAGGTGTTACGAGTGACATCGGAATTCACCGATGAAAACAAGTCATCAAAAAAATTGCCATCTGCGGCACGCAAAAATGCCAACAGAGATCGAACAGGCCCGTTAGCGGCTAAGACTTCCCAATCTGTAGGTTTTGTTTGACGAGCTAACCAAGCTGCGCGTTGCCCTCCAAAGAGTTCCACGAGATGAAGCCAAGCGGAACGGCGGCGACTTTCACTTTCTTTACGAAGATGTTCTGCTGTTACAAGTTCGGTCCAATAGAGTTCACCCGCCAATACTTCCCGATCCGTCAATACTTTTTCATGGGTATGAATGGCTATATCATCTGGATAAACACGCACCCAGAGTTCATTGTGGGGCAATTTTTCATTCGATTGGACGAAAATAGTTTCGAGGCGGACGGGAAACAGCAAAAACGGAGTCCGATCATCTAAATGCCTCAACGCATCCTTAGGGTGTGGATCGGTCAAATATAATCCAGCGATTGCAGAATTTAATTTGCTGTCGCAATCGATCAATTCCGCCCCTAAGTGATTTGAGTCCCTTTCCAATTCTGATTGGCGTTTATGGATTTGTGCAACATCAGTAAACGATGGTCGTAGTAACTCAGCCATTTTTCCTTGCTGTCCACGCATTGTGTCGCGGATATTATCCATTTCGGATCGTAATGCCTGTTGTTGTTCCTGAATCGCCTGCTTTTCGCCTTCCGTTTTCACCAGATCGTCACTCAATTTAGCCGAGCTTTCTTCAAGATCGGCTATTTGTTGCTTTAACCTAGCGAGTTCATTTTCAATTAGGTGCAATGCCTCGGGGGAATCTGGCTCCCGTTCTTGCTCTGAAATTTGACCAAGCAAAGTAGATTGCCGATCTCGGGCAAGCCTTAAATTCACCTTCAGATGTTCAACTAACCGGCCTTGTTCATCCAAAAAAGAAAGCCTTTGCCCCGCTTCAAGATATTTTTCCCGTTTCTCAGCAAGCTTAGCATCAAGCCGGGTGATTTCTGCCCGCAGGGAAGTGACATCGCTGTCGCGATCAGTATTCACCACCGTTTGCTGTTGCCCAGCCATACGAATTTGACGGCGGGTCTGATGCAATTCAATGCGAGCGCGATAAAGGGTTTCGTCGCATTCACGGCGATGTTCACGCAAGGCAGCGACAGTCTTCAGTTGTTCGTTGAAGTTGGGCATTTTATCCGCCAGAATTCAAACGGTTAAAAGGAAAAAATGAAATGGCATTTAATTTACACCACTGGATTTAAGTCAATTTCTCTAACATTTCTTCGGCATGAACGGCCACCATGACCGGAGTTTGAAAAAGGTTATAAGCCAATTCCGCCGAGTTTCTGGCCCACTGGTGGTTAACTAGGTCTGAATTGCCAAGACGTTTAAATTGTGGCAGGGGAGATTTTTTTACAAAAGCTGGCTCCGCGGGTCCAAATAAATCCCAGGCCAAGTTATCCCAAGTATCGAGCGCGGCAGCACCTTTGCCTGTGTTCTCGATGTAAGCGATGTCCATTCCAAAACGAGGTTCTCCGGGAACCTCTTGAATGATGAAAAACCAACCGTCATGGTCATTGCGAAAATCGATGCTTTCTTCTTTTCCAACCGCCTTTTTGATAGTCAAGTCAAAACCAAAGAATCGCAAGTCAGGATCAATCTCTGCCCTAAAGATCGGGAATTTGATCTGCTTTTCGAATTCGTCAGGATTGATATCTTTGGTCTTGATAAATTTTGTCCCTTTTCCATCATTCAAAGCCTTTTGGGCATAGATGACCGTGTTCGGGTATCGCTTTAACAAATCCCCGCGAATGACCAACACCAATTGGCTTTCACCGGCTGGCACATCCACCTGACGACCCGGGGCTGGCTTGGGCTTGTGATCCCCCAAGGCACTTGTGGATTGCCATGTGTGGATTTTGGTAATGTCTTTTAATTGCTCTGCATCAGAGGCCATGCTTGGATTGCTCACCCCTTTCACTTCCCAAAACTGACGAAAATAACTACCCCGCAGATCGGTTGGAAACTCTCTCCAAAGAAGTTCTCGCCCCATTTCGTGATTGAGACCCACCATGTAGGATTCTATGAATTTTGGGTTTGTCTCCAACAATGAAATTGTATTTGGCGGAATCAACTGCAAATTGGGAATCAACAATTCTTTGTTAATATCCCGTAGGTAGGCGTACATGGCATCCTCAAAATCAGGGTGAGCCATGGCGTCCACGATTTCTTCTGGCTTGGTCAGGCTAAGATTTGGCAATTGGACTAATGCAGAGAGCCGCACAGGAAATGCAACATGGGGATGAATGGCTCGACTGACCTTGGCATAGCCATTCGCGATGTTAAATGCTGGCCTGGCGGGTTTTTCAGGGATTCGAATCGCTAAGCGGTCTTGTAGCTCATTTGTGGCCCGGCGGAAATTCTGAGCCTCAAGACTGTCGCCACCTAGCGTAGCGCCCGGAGTGGCAGGGGGCGTTGTGGTTTCGCCTTCAAGGGTTACATTGAAATTGGGTTGAGACGGCACAATAGCCAAAGTTGTCTGCCCTTTAACCGGGTCAATGAGCGATTCTGCGGTTTCGGTTCTTTGGTTTTGACTACTCAACCACTGGTAAGCAGCGAGTGAGGCCACGGCTAAAAAACCAGCCAAGATCCAAGCTCCCGTAACAACCCCAAGCAAAAGCAGCAACAGTAATACCACCAGCAAAATCCATAGACGGTTGCGCATCAACCATAGTAGCCAGTCAGGAAAAGACTGCGGTTGAATTTTTTTCGCCAATTCATCGACTGATGGTATTCCGTCCGGCACCCCTCGTGGTGGGGCGGGTGTCAATCGGCCATCATTAATTGCTTGGACTAACTCTGAATAATCGAATGGTTTACCATCCATATCGAGGCGTCGGGCCAATTTTCCAGCAGGGCGCACCAGTCGGCGAAACGCCGGGCTGAATACCGGGGCAACCAGACGGCTCTCAACCAACTGTTGGCGAATAGTCGTAGGGCTTCCCAGTATTTTGGAATGGACAGGCGCAGTCACAGCCAATAACTGAGTCTGGGAAAGCTTTGAGAAAAACTGTGCCGTGTAACCTTGGCTTACCTCCATAAAAAATAAAAAGAATCGAATCTTCTGATTGCCTTCATAAACCTTCTGCACCTGCTGCCAAGACTTTTGCACAAATTTTTCTTGGTTTTTTTGGACAACAGCAGTCCCAAACCCGGCTGGAACCCGAGTACGTGGGTCGCGGTTGAGATCGTGATACCAACCAGATTTCGACACATCCAGCAACACTTTGTCGGATTTGTGTTGGCGAGCATGGTTTTGCCCATAAAACGGGATCGTTACAATTGGGTCGTTTAAAAAATCTTCCTCTGAACCGATGGGGGCATCCAGATTGGTTTGAATGGTTTCCGGCAAATTGACCAAAATTTGCAGTTCATCTTGGAACTCGTTGGGGGTAAAAACTTTGGGCAACGGCTGGGTATCCGAAGTTTTTAATGCCCCTTCCAAACCTTGGATGAGCGGGTTGGGAGGCGGTAAGCCATGTGTCCCCCCCGGCGGGACAGGCTTAGCCTTACCTTCCTTATCCACACGAACGAACCCTGGGTGGGAGCAATCCATGGAACGTCTCCCGACTCTAGCATCAAGTGTGCGAGGTTCTAGTAGCTCGACCAAAGATTCGAAATCGGCCTTCTCGCCGGTACGAAAATGCCAATCATAATAGATTGGAAATTCGATACCCGCCGTGCTCGAATCCCATGCTGGTTTTTGGGCTGGAATTCCAATGGTGGGTCGTCCCAACCCTGCCAATCGACCAACCTCGAAAGCTGGCACTAAAAACGCATAATAAGCTTGGTTCGGTTCTAAATGACGTGGTGAAAGTAAGCGGCAATACAGCTTGTCAGGATCGGTGGTGACCATTTCCTGTAGCGACTTTAAATAATTTTCCAAATTGGATAGTTCCCCGCCGGGAATTTCCTGTTCACTATGCACATGGGCAAACAACCAAGTTTCGTCCGATGGAGGTAGTGCATCTTTGCTCTTGACAGTAATCACCGGGAGCGGAATCCGACGGTCGTCCCGCTCAAATTCACTTTCTTTTAGCACTAACAGGAAAATCCAAGGACGTAGACATTCACCTTGAGGTTTTGCAGGTGTGTAACGCCAAAGGAAGTCTTCGTCGTAGAACTCGATGAATGCCAGGTAATTCGGTTCAAAATTAGTGATCCAAGGTCGTGGCTCGGTGCGCACCACCATATCGGGGTGAATACCTATGACATCCCCAGGCCCAATTAAGGCAAAATTCTTAGGCTCTTCCGGTATATTATTGATGGACACCTTAATTGGTACCGAGGCACGCTCGCCGACGGGCAAGGGTGCAGCAAGATTACCGAGTGTATCCAGTTCATTGATCTGCGAAGCAATGCCCCTTCTCGCCCAAGACTGGAATTGATATTTAGCAACTTCGATTTCGGTTTCCATAAGATTGAGTCAGCCTCGGTTCAATTCATAATGCGAAACGACCTGAATTTGCCCGGCAAGGGCAGGATTCTCGGTTATGATCTCTCGGTGCTTCTGATAAGCCTCTGCTTGAGTGGCGAATAGTACAGCTTTCTGTCCATTATTCAGGTGTGATGTCAGGTCAATCACACTGGCCAATGCGAACATTTCCTGCGGCAAGAGAACTTCTGCCGGCGCATTGATTGATTTCCGCTTTTGTTGATAGGAAAGCGCTGACCTGCGGATGGCCCCGGCTTTGACGAGCCGATTATAGGCGTTTGCGGCCAGCGAAAAAGCACCGACAAAAATTAAAAGGAATTGCTTTTTGCGAAGATAATTCAGCTCATATTTCACCTCCCGAGTCACGGGCGTTGCCACCCGTAAATCCGATGTGGCCGATAGCTTAAAGCCACTGGGCAATTTATCGAATGATCTCCGCGAGAGTTTCTGGTCATCACTTAATTCGGTAAAATTACCCGGTGCAAACTGTTCGCGTACATTCTGAAAATCGGCAGGGATTACCGTATCCTTGCACATCACATTCGATAATTTGAATGAGTTTTCCTTCAGTGGTTTTTTGTTGCCGTATTTTTGAATGAAATAATTTTCCAAAGGCAACGACCGTTGGCTGAAAGTCAACACTCCAGAAGGATGGATGACTAGTAATTGGGATCCGAAGGGTTGTTCAATTTTTTTCAGGCTGACATGGAGATGATTATTCGGTGGTATCTCCCCTCGCCAATTTCGAGTATCGGCTAATTCCCGCTTAAGCAGTTTAAGCAAATCTTCAGTGGCGGGTTCGATGGCTGAAGGGGGATCGCCCCAATGGGCATGGAAACGAATGGGTATGTCAACCAACAGGAAGGTATAGCGAGCATAACCGACGACATCCCACGGCGCAGGCCCGGACAATTGGGCTGAAATATTGATCCCCGTTATAACAGAGGTACCTTTGCGTAGGGCAATTCCACCATATAATCGTGCAGTGAAACGGAACGGATCAAACTGAAATAAAACGTCATACCCCAAAAAGCCATAGACATTGTAGCCAACAGCTTCAGCATAAAGCTCGACCTTGGCACCGAACTGCACAGTATTGGCCGTGACAGCAAAATACGATTCGGCTTTGATACGCGGATTGTCGTCCGAAAGCAAGCTGATCCCGATCCGAGCCATATTGCGGAAACCATTGGGCAAAGCGGGAATCGTTGGAATATCGCGAAAATCCGGGTGGAAACCGCCGACGCTGAGCGCGAAGGTTTGTTGCTCTCCCCAAGAGACAAGGAAAGCCATTGTGCCAGTAAGCGAATAGACCAACAGCCTTGAATCATAGAGGTTGGCACTGAAAAACGCATAACCGAGGTCGAAATCAACTATGCCGAAGAAATTGGCCTGCAATTGCAGAATGGGCGCATTGACTTCAGGTAAGACAGCCTTAAATATGCCGACGATAGAGAACATCGGGTTGGGTAGGTCGAGCAGCAATCCCAGTTCTAAAGTGATGATGGGGGGTGTGCCCCATCCGAGTTTAGCCATTGGCCCGACGACAAAATGACCGTCCTGCGGCGGGAAAAACTGCTTTAAGTCACTTATGATCCTGACGATATTCGCGAAGACATTTTCTGGGAACATAACGCTCTTGATGGCGTTGGTGCGAATGCCTTCGGCCAGCGCAGCCACGACGATGGTTCGGTTCAAACCGATGATGCCGCCGACTCCGTTCAGCGTGAAACCGAAACTCAACTGGATCGGTGTGAATTCTGTCGATATGACGATCAATAACGAAAATCCGGGCAATCCGTCCGGCATTTTTGTGTTAATGACTGCAAGGGCTTTTACTGAAAAAAGCCCTTTGAAGTCCAGTTCCAAGTAGCCGTCATACTCCCCTTTTTCCGGGAAAAACCGAAGAAAACCGCTACCTTTGAAGCCGCCAGTGTCCAGGCTTAGGCCAACGCCATTGGGTGGCTTGAAGGAGACATCCAGATCTGCCAAACCCAAATTACCCGGACGAAAACGAATGGCAGATTGGATTCCGATATTTTCAACCATCGCCTGCAACGGACCAACATCGAACTTGAGCAGCGCCCCTGCTTCCAAGCCAAAGTGATCCTTGGCAGGAGCCAGTTCCAATCTCAGCCCGTCCACTTTGACTGGCCCTAACTCAACATGAGTGCCCAATTCAAGTGCGAGCTTGCCACCCCCCTCAAACGTGAAACCAGAGCGCAAAGCCATGCCAAAACCCAACCTCGTCTCGGCTTGCACATTCAACCCAGAAAGTATTTTTTTCAAAAATCCGTCGCCCTCACCACCATTAATGGCAAGTCGGAAAGTTTGAATCTCAGCTTTCACCCCTAAATCGAGCTTGTCGGATGGACCCTCTGCAAACCAGTTGATACCCAATCCTTGTATGGAAATCCGAGTACCGCCTGGCGACCCAATCAGGATCAGTTCCTCTGAATGTGTGGGTTTTTCGCGAATTTTGATTGCGGCATGGAAGGGTCCGGTCAAATTTAACAAACCGGTTGCACTGAAGGGAGGTCGCACCAAGACCCCAATGCCCCTGATGTCTGTAGTCTGTTCGAAGATTAACTCACCACGGTCGCATACCTCAAACTCAAACTTTGTGGCGCCCATGATATAAGGCAACAAAGCAATGCCTTTCTTGTTGCCATCCCTCGCTTCGGCAGGGGAAAAGCTTATGCCAAACTGGCTGTAGGTTTCTGGTGTCAACCCTTTTTGAAAAATTGGGAATCGTAATTCCATCAAGTTAGATCCTACGTTTCCTAACGCTGTCCTTGTGGCCGCTGACGGCGGATATAACCCGCCCGGAAGCATGGCGGCACGCATCATTGATTCTAAACGGCCTAGAAATTTATCAATGTCAAAATCGCTATCCCAATGGTAAACCTCGTTGAATATTCGGCCAGGCTCGGTCAAAAAACGACTTAAGCGATCCCAGTTTATCAACCGAGTCGCATTCCCCGGAGCGGGGTTAGGTTCGTCTTCAATCAGGCCCAACACATGCAAAGTTTTATAAAATCCGGATTTTTGATGGTCGAAATAATCCAGAACCAGGAAGTCGGTTAAACGACGTGGGAAGCTGTCAATATTAGGAATTCCGGCCCCGCCGTTCGCATGCAGTTGGACATGAAGTTTACGTATGGCATCAACCGTTCCATTAAGCTTTCCCAACAAATTGGCAATGGCAGCGGCAATTGCACTTTCCTCCGTGGCTCCAACAAGCTTCTCAACGGCGGACACCAGTTCGCCAGCTTGTGATGCCAATTGAGGCAATGCTCCACCAAACATTGCTGGGGAAAATTCGTAGCCCAGTTGACGAAAAAAATGTACAGCGCTGTCTGGCGAGTTTAAGCTACGCAGACCAGCAATTGAAAGGCCGACTTCAGTAAGAATGGCTTGGATTCCATTTCGCTGTGACATGGCTGTTACAAGATATTATGTAGGGTCATTTAAGGATTCCTCAATTCATCATCAAGGCGAATCTTCAGCCAGTCTAAAAATGTAGAAAACGCAAATCCAGAGTCTGGCCAGGATTTTTTGGGTGGGGCGGAGGAAACTGTTCCAACAAAGATGGAACCCTTGCCCACCTCAAACAAGTCGCACATCCGATCAATCCGAGCGATCAACGGAGGTGCAAAAGTACCAAGATTTTGACTCCAAGATATATTTGAGCCGGAGACAGTATAAGCTATACCATTAGCCTTACAGAAAATGCGCCACCTTTTTCTGACCACTGGACGCAATGGCGAAATACCGAAATAATAACTTCTGAGGACTTCGGATAATTTTTGACCAGGCTTCGCATTCCATTGTTCGAACCATCCGAAAGAATCGGCATCACCGAAAATATCCTCATCTGTTGCAGACATGTAATAGTAAATGCCGAAACTTTTTTGCCGTCCCGCTGGTGAACTGTCTTCGCCTGCATATTTCTTAGGGGCACCATCTCCCCTAGTTTCATTCCAGTATACTGCTAACGCTAGATCAGCAATCCATGATGCTGGATCTATATTCGGAATTCCGAATGTCAAAAATGGATTGCTTGTCCGAGGGTGCAAAAGAGCATCCAAACCAAGAAGGGCATGACCTAAATCAATTTTTTCTTGGTTAGGGCCAATGATATAGGGTGATGGGTTATCTTCCTTGCCATTTTCATCAGCCTTTGCAGTAAGGTGTTTATACGCATTTGGATCATCCCTTTTGAGTGGAGGTAAGGTAGTCGCTGGAGATGGAATTGATATCTTTCTCCTGATTGATTCAAGTCCAAATTGTAGAACAATGGGAGCATCGGGTATGAGAAAATCAAATGCCATTGGTAAAGTAGCATCTCCAGGGTAATATTCTTGACGGATGCGAGTAACAATGTCTTGTGGTGTATCCCGTGGGAAAGGAGGTGTAGGGGCTTCAGAATATATTTTTTCAACGGCTTCCACATAACGTATAAAATCAGCAATAGGGATTTCCGAAGCGGGGTTTGAGGATGATTTCCTAAACTTACTAATTTCGCTTATATCTGTTATCGTTTCAGTTGAAGTCCCCATTAACTTATCCTCTTTGCAATGGGCCTAAGCGAAAGTGTTTGATGATTCTTTGTTCGCGCACTCCCTTCATGCCTGTCATGACATCATTAAAATTAATTCCAGGAAAATATCGATCACGTAAATTTTCGATGATTCGCCCACATTGAGTAATATTGCTTTTCGGAAATCGGAGTAAATTAAATAAATCCAGCCGTATTGATTGATCCAAATCAGCGAAGCTTTTATTAAGCTCAACCTCAGCTAACGAAAGCTTGTCTCGAACTTCCGGCAATTCAGTCCACTTTAGATGAGTGTTGGCGCTAATAGATGCCTCTGGAAGCGTCATTGCCAATAATGACAGTCGTATGGCACAGATGCCTACTCCTGGGGTGATTAAATTCGGTAAGTCGTAAATGTTTCCATTTAACGAACTAGCAAGCTGATCAATATGCTTTTTGCGGAGCATCGGCGGTTGCAATGCCCCATTTCTCGCCAACCCAAAAATGAAACTCTGAAACCCATCTCCATCCTCAGGGGACTTTAAAGTAATGCTTTGGTAATAAGGGCTATAGTCGTTAATCAATTCACGGCCTACATCCAAATTACCCATAGATGGGCCGACTTTTGCTTCTTCAAGGAGAATAAAGAGTTCAAATTGTCGGCTTAATGGCCAAACTGTTTGATTAAGAGATTGCTTGGCGAGTTCTGAGTTTGCGGCATCCAGAATTCGGACGGTAACATTGAGATTACAAACAGATTTAGGCTTATAGGAAATCTCACCGAATTGAGTAATGTGAGATTCTGGATTACCTTCGTTTTCGGTGAACGTCCATTCGAAAGTGTGAGATTTTCCGGCGAGTGTCGGGTCGGTCACAAAAACAACATAAGTGTTCTCACGGCCAACGGTTATTGGCGAAGTGACAAATGAGACAAGCGAGCAACTGCCATCCGCAGCCGCTATGGCTTCACCTAAGTCGGATGCCTGAAAGTTGGCAGGAATACGGCTTTCTGTCTTACGGACGGGCATGAGCTTGGAACTCATTCAAACGACCGACAAACAGGAAATCGCCAACCGAAGTAGGTACTATCCCGTTGAATGGCCCCTCACGACGTATTTCCAAGCAGTATATCCCTACACTGTGGGCATGTAAAACGCGCGACTTTCTATTGTGCCGCATGAAACCGACGAAAAATAATGTGTGTGACATTTTCTCATCTCCCCTATTTGGTTCTTCATCGCATGGACGCTCTTCACATCCATACACAATGTTTCCATCAATCGGGACTTCGTTCCATTTGCGCGTCTTGCCTATAGTGGCTTTGCTTGACTCCCTTGAAGTATTGGCAAATTTTGTAGGGCAAATCCATAGTAACGCACTGGGTAAATTAAACTCCTACTCGATAAAGATTGTCAATCCTATTTTTCGCATTCAAATGCACTCATGGCAGCCAACATTCGCAACAGTCGAGTGACAAGTTGATGTCACTAGAAAATTCGTCAATCAAATTAAGCTATTAGATTGATCTGAGATTGCTGTTCAAACGTGCAAATAAATGTTGATAGAAAGAAATTATTTTGATTGAAACCCGGATGCAAACTTAATTTCAGCCAATGCCAAGAAAACAGTTGGCGAACCACTCATCACACGGAATACAATGACGACTTAAAGCAACACATGACATTACACTCGCCCGACTTGTCCATCCGGTCAATTCCAGCAAACTAAAATGAAAGTGCGTAAGCGTAAAATGCAAGACCAATTCATCGTCATCTGTCCCTACTGCGGCGAATCCGTGGAAGTCTATCTGGAACCCGATGTGGAGGGGAATCTGGTGCAGGACTGCGAGGTGTGTTGCAACCCTTGGGAGGTCAACGTATGGGATGACGGGGAAGACCGCCATATTGATGTGTCGCGCACGGACGGCTTGGGGTAGGCCATGGCA
Source organism: uncultured Methylococcaceae bacterium (assembly GCA_903930145.1). Classification (GTDB taxonomy): domain Bacteria; phylum Pseudomonadota; class Gammaproteobacteria; order Methylococcales; family Methylococcaceae; genus Methylumidiphilus. The sequence continues at coordinate 859 of CAIYXP010000450.1, read as the reverse complement.
CACAATGGCGCGGGCGTAATGGTTGATTCCGATGCAATAGGTTCGGAAGATTGGATTCACCAGTATGCCGTCGTCAATGGTGTGCGTCTGCATTATGTGGAGTCTGGCAGTGGGCCGCTGGTGGTTCTGCTGCATGGCTTCCCGGAATTCTGGTATGCGTGGCGGCATCAAATCCCGGCGCTTGCCGCCGCCGGTTATCGGGTGATTGCGCTGGACCAGCGCGGCTACAACCTGTCGGACAAGCCGAAAGGGGTAGGGCATTATCGGTTGGAAGCCCTGCTTGGGGATGTGCTGGGCATCATCCGCCACGCCGGGGAACAACGCGCGGTGGTGGTGGGGCATGACTGGGGCGGGGCGATTGCTTGGAACTTTGCCATGCGCCATCCAGAGTCGGTTGACAGGTTGATTGTCCTCAACGCCCCCCATCCGCAACGCTTCCTTGAAGAAATCACCGGCTTTTCGCAGTTGCGCAAATCGTGGTACATGTTTTTGTTCCAATTGCCTTGGCTGCCGGAAATGCTGCTCCGGTCAGGCGATTATGCCGGTTTGGAACGCACCCTGCGCACCGACCCCATACACCCCGGAGCTTTTAGCGATGCGGACATCGCGCATTATAAACACGCCATCAGCCAGCCGGGGGCGCTCACGTCCACCATCAATTACTACCGCGCACTGTTTCGGATCAATCCCTTTGTGTACAAACAAGCCATCACGCGCATCGATATCCCCACCTTGTTGATCTGGGGCGAACAAGACCGTTATTTGGGCATCCGCCTGACCGAAGGGATGGAACCATGGGTTACCAAGCTCCAATTGGAACGCATCCCCGACGCAAGCCATTGGGTGCAGACCGAGGTTC
>CAIYXP010000449.1 GCA_903930145.1 uncultured Methylococcaceae bacterium | reverse complement strand
GTTTTTCTAAGCTGCCTGTGCGGCAGTTAATAAATCACTGATGATGTTTTGGGCATTGCCGATTTTCTAAGCTGCCTGTGCGGCAGTTAATCACCCCATTATGACCTTGTTCAAAGACCGATTTTTCTAAGCTGCCTGTGCGGCAGTTAATGAATACTTTGAGCCTAAGTTAGGCAAGTCTGATTTCTAAGCTGCCTGTGCGGCAGTTAATATCATTTGATGGGCATTCGTTAAATTCTGATTCTTTCTAAGCTGCCTGTGCGGCAGTTAATGCCCAACTCCACCCAATGATACTGGACCAGGTTTTCTAAGCTGCCTGTGCGGCAGTTAATCAGTCACCCGGTTTTTTTGAGCAATTTCCCGATTTCTAAGCTGCCTGTGCGGCAGTTAATGCCAAACATGGGGCGAAGTGAATGGCAAAGCAGTTTCTAAGCTGCCTGTGCGGCAGTTAATATCTTGAAAGGTCATTATCATTTGGTAGTTTCTTTCTAAGCTGCCTGTGCGGCAGTTAATTAGAGCATTTTACCTACAATTGCTTAATTGTTAAAGAAATTCCGCGCAAAATGGCGGTCGAACCAAAAAATTTCAGCCTATTTCAACCGATTGAATCTCAATGGTTTGTTTGAACGCTCAAAAAAAGGGTTCAAAACCACGGCACGGTTGCCGTATGGCTGAGACCGTAGGCGCTGAACAACCCATCAATCGGTTGCCCCTGAAGGGGCAGGTGTTCGACAAACAGTCGAAATTGCTGCCCCGTGCTTTGGCTCTTGAGGACAAGGTAAGGCAGCCTAAGCCTTTCCGCCATGCTGTCGGGTATGGACTGACGGGCCAGTTCGGCATCCACGCCTTTCCTTGCCATCATGCGGCGGCGCAGGCGTTCAGGATTGCTCTTGGCCTGGACGCGGCGGACGACACGATACTTTGCGTTGGCTGGCACCGGGCCAACCGTGCCGATTTCGATATGGTCACGCATCCCCGCCAGCCAAGCCGTGGACATGAACCTTTCAAGCTCGGCTGCTTCCCCGTGCAACCGCAACCTTCCGCCCAAGGCCGTGCCTTTGACTTCTGGGAAGCTGATGCCGATGGGTTGCCCCCAGCCCAAGGCCGTTGATTCAAGGATTTCGCTGTCATTTGATTGCCCCCCTCCCAACCTTCCCCCATGGGGGGGAGGGACTAACTCAACAGCGTTGCCGCCTTGCCCAACCAAGCCACGGTGCAGCTTGGCGAACAGGGCGTTCATCAGCATGGCGGGGGGGAATTCAGGGTCCGGCAACAGGGTAATGTCTAGGTAGGCATCCACGGCTTCAATCCTTTTCGCTTGCGCCAAACACGCCGCCACGCACCAAGTTGGCGATGACATAGTGTTGGTCACCGACGTTGGCAGGGGCTTTGTCACGCAATACCCAGTTGTCTAGCAGGGTATAAAAATCGGCCTTATTTTTGGGCTGGCGGTAGGCTTTGCCTTGCGAAGTGACGGAGCCGTAGGGTTCGATGGCAATCGGCCCAAGGTTTGCGCCTTCGTCGTCGGGATACCAAGTGTCCACGGTGCGCAGGGCGTTGCCGATTTTCTGGCTGTGGATGGCGGCAACCTCGCCCACGGTGTAAAGGGTTTTGCTTTTTTGGCCTTTCTTGTCGCCCTTGTCAAGGATGAGTTCCTGCGAGGGGTAGGCTTCCTGGCCTTCGCCGAGGCGGGCATAGGCCACTACGTCAAGCAGGGCGTAGCCGTCCCCTTTAAGCCCTTGTTCTATCACTTGCGACAAGGCTTGCAATTTCGCTTCTTCTTCCTGCTTTGTTGGTGCGTCAAAGCTACGCAGAGAAAAGTCATTGAGCGCATCAAACACCCAAGCCGGACCGGGCAACCCTTTTTCCAATTGGCTGACTCGCACTTCGACTTGTTCCGCGCCGACGCGGTTGCGCCAGAGGAAGCGCCCATTGGCGATGTTGACGGCGTAGCGGCTGGCGAGTTCGGCAAAACCGATGTTTTCGACATAGTGTTGCACGGTGGTGTGCAGTTTGGCCTGATAGTCGGCGTTGTTGCAGGCTGACGGCTCTCCCGCCCCGCCGAGGACGCGCAAGGTGAAGCGGACGCGCAGGGTGTCGGACTCGTTGGGCAGGGTGGCGACATCGACGGTTTGAAGGTTGGGCGATTGGATGTCAGCATCCAGCTTGGCGGTGTTGTTTTGATCTTTGTCTTTCAGGCGGTTGGAAATCGTGCCGCGCACGGATTTTTCACGCACGTTGACCGTAGGCCATTGTTTGCCATGGTCGCGGTCGTCCCACTTCCCGGCTTGGAAGAGGGCATCGGAAGGGTCGAGTTTGCGCTCGAAGGCGAGGACGGAGGCGGTTTTCAGTAGTTCGGTTTTAGCCATGGTGGTTATCCTTGCGTTGGGGAATGGTTGGTGGTTTGGGGTAGGGTTGCGGCATAGCGGTTGACACAACGATAAATGCCGCTGCCGGTGTCGGACTCGGTATGCCAGAGCAGGGCTTGCAAGTCGTCGATGCGGTGGGGGCTGACCCATTGGCCTAATGAGTAAAGGCTTTCGACAAAGCGAAACGGGGTTGTGCCGTCGCGGGCATTGGCGACCTCGCCCGGTTCGTAGAGCGGGGAAAGGCCGGCATAGCCGATGGGCAGGGGGACGAGCCAGCCGGGGCGCTGGCGGATAGTCCAAGCGGTTTGGTCGGCGGTTGCTTCCTCTGGATCTGTTTCGATTGGTTCCAAGGCTTCGGTTTGTTCAGTATCTTGGGCATGGCCCGATCCGGCTGGCGGCTGGTGATACAGGCTGCACAGGTCCAACAGGGCATCCAGCGCGTTAACATCGGTGTTTTCACTGCGCATTTCGGTCAACCGGGCGGCGAGCAGGTCTTCACGCTGCACCAAGGCAAAGCCAGGCAGCAAGCGGCGGCGCAATTTGCGGAATTCTGTGCGTTGGTCTGCGGCAGCAGAAGGAAGGATCAAGCATTGGGCGGCAAAGCGCTTGCCGTCACGGCAGGGGAGGATACTGCCACCAGCCAACCTCATGCCTTGTACAATACGTTGGGCGTCCTCTGCCAAATCATTGCGGTCGTCCTCGTGGAGATAATCGCGGATGCCTAGCAACAGGCTGATTTCCAGATGGGCGCGACCTTCTTCGACCAGCGCGGAGGCTTTGTCTTCAAATTTCTTCCAACCGGCGAAAACTGGGTTGCGGGTTAGGCTAAAGACTTGATGGATGCGTTTGTTAGGACGGGAAACCTGCGGTTCGAACTGATGGCAGATGATGCCCACCCCGGTAAAACGCTGTCCCCACGATTCAGCCAAACGGCGTTCCAGTGCGTGGGCAAAGCCAGTGAACGCAGACGGCGGGGGGAAACCCCAAGTGAGCGAGCCGGAGATGGCGTTGGCATTTTGCACTTGGAGACGGGACAGCAGTAGCATGGCATTGATGTCAGTCATGGCTGATCTCCAAGCGGATCATGGCAAATTCCCGTTCTATGGCCTTGGCCCAATGGTCGGAGGAATATTGGTCAAAATGGATTTTTTTCATTTCAAGGCGGCTGTTGAGCCAGTTGCCAAAGCGCCTTGACACCCCATCCTTCCAGTCACCACGGAAATACTGTGCGGCAAATTCGGAGTCGGTGTCGGCCCGACCGGGGTCCAGCCAGCATTGTTCGTCGGCGTTGAGCCGACAATCCGGGTTTTGCGTCCAGCAGGGTGTCAGTTCGTGGATTGTTGCCGCGTAGTTCAATAACTCGTCGCACAATTGCGCCAGCAATTCGTCGCGCTCGTCGCGAATATCTATTGTGCTGTTGCGCGGTTGCACGGCGAATAAAAATTTCTTTAGTTTGCCGGTAATGTTACGAACATTTTCACGTCCGCCAAAAATGCTGAATTTGCCGCTAAACACGCTATCGACATGAAGCAGGGGGCGTATACCTTGGGATTGCCAGTTTGGTGGCAGCGAGGCAAGCAGGTAGGCTTCCCCTTGGCGCTTGCTGTTGAGTTGGCTGACATTTTGCGGCTGGGTACCACCAAATTTCTGCACGGCATAATTGGGATAGTCGCTGTAGCCTTCGTGGTGCGGCTTGCCTGCCCGACGGGCATCCCGTGCCGCTTTAGTGGCTTTGGCGATTGCAGAATCGCGTTGCCCACCCAAGCTGCGCCAAACGGCATCGGCAAGCGAAGAAGGAAACAGCGGGGCCAGCAAATGATAGCCGCCATCTTCCAACGGCCAGTAGATTTGTTTGGCCAAGGTGTGGGAGGCTGGCTGTCCTTTGGGTTGGGCTAACCTAGCAAACGCAGCCATCCATTGCTCTGCGGTTTCTGAGTCATCCGAAAACGCGGCAGACAAATCCTTATCTTGAGCAATGCAACGATCTAGCAAAGTTTTATCGTCAACGGCAAGACTTAGAAATGCGTACACAGGGAGATAGGCAGCGGTGCTTACGACCACATCAAGCGATTGTCCCTTGCCCAAGCTGTGTGTACCGATGGTGAACTCACCGGCATGGGGATTGCCTGTCGAGTTTAGGCTGGAACCTACTGCATCGGGATGGGAAAATTTCAGTACATGGCTTGCCTGTTGAACGTTATCGGCTTTCTTTGCCGCATCGGCGATCCATGTTTGGGGTTGGTAGTTCTCAAGGTGTTTTTGACGTTTTTCGTCTTCACCCTCCTTCAACCCGTCTAGTTTGACTTGCAGACGCTCTTGCAGGAATGCTGCAATCACAGCTTTGAGTTTGCCCTCCGTCGTCATTGACGGCTCTTCGGTTCCCATGTCGTTCATGCCTGGCTCCTGTGTTATGTGCAGAGCCAATAGTAAACCCATGGACTTCAGAAATCAAATCCTATCATCATAAAGATATAAATAATTACAGTGACAATAACCGATTTCGCTGTCCTACACCAAAAATGCGATAATCTTTTCACTGCTGGAAAGCAGCTTAGAAATATCAACATAAAGATAGTCATTCACTGCCGCACAGGCAGCCAACAAAAAATGGGGCAAGCCGCCCCGTTTTTTTATTTTTGCCACGGGTTGAGTAGCGCAACGCCCGTCGGCTTGAAGTCGTCCACATTCCGGGTGACAACCGTCATACCGTGAACGATTGCGGTTGCGGCAATCAGGGCATCCCGGTCTGCGCGGGGGTCTGGCACATGCAGCTTGGCGCAACACTGTGCGACGGCGACATCAACCGATAGGATGCGACCGTCGAATGCCGGTAGCACACGATGGTCGAGCCAAGCGCGAAGCATTGCACCTTGTTGCGGGTCGCGGCGTTCAACCAGCAAGGTTCCTAATTCAAGTTCCAGAATGCTGATGGCGGAAAGAAATAGGGTGGATGGCGAAACGCTATCGGCCCACGCTTTGACGTTTCTGTCCGCCTTGCCAACACGCGCCTTCCTCAACTCCGAGACAACATTGGTGTCCAGCAAATACATCAGGTCAAATCCGCCGGCCGGTACAGTGGACTATCCAAGCGGGGCGGTTCAAAATCAATGTCTGCGGCATCGGGCATTGCAAGTAGCTCGACAATGCCCTGCTGACTACCGGTGATGCGCTGGTATTCCTCAATAGTTAGCAGCACATGCGCCGGCCTTCCCCGGTCGGTGATGAACACCGGGCCGCTGTGGGCGGCTTTCTTAGCCTTGCTGGCATCTTGGTTAAACTCTCGGCTGGAAAGTGTGGTGATAGTCATGTCGCACCTCATGCTACGAAGGATTCAAAACCTAGGTTGTTTATTGACTGCCCGTTTACGTTATAAACATTATTGGGGGATAAATGTAGCAACATGCCTATAATACAACATCCAAAGTTAGGAGTGACGAGTAAAACCCAGTGCAGGATGATAATCCCATTCTTCATTGCCATCCCGTCCCGGTAGATCAATCACGCCGAATCGCCTTGCACAGTCCTCAAGTTCCATTTCCCGGTTTTCTGCCAAATTTTCCAATGCGGCTTGGTAGTCGGGTTCGCCGAAGAAACTGACGCGAGGTCCGGGGGCAAGCTTTTCATCGTTTTTTATGTGGAATAAATTAGTCTGGTTGGTAGGTGGCTCGCCTGGTTCTTCCAGCCGGTAAAACTGAACCTTGCCATTGTCGTCAGGCAGCAAGACAAAACGGCGACTGCCTTCCGGGTCATTGCGGAATGGCTGATGGCGCTGAAGTTCGCCGCAAAGATGGGCCGGTTTATTCCACCATAAACGGACAGGGGTTTCGCCTTTCTGCATCAAATCACGCAGGCGGTCATGCTCCAAATCAGCGAGGTTGTCCTTTGGCTGCAATACGGGCCGTTCGCAAATTCGGGAAGAGGCATCAATCCTTGCCAGTTGTTCAGAGGTCAGCAGTTCAGGCAGCAGATGGCTGTTAAGCCGGAAATCCTGGCTTTCAAAACCAGGATGGCAAAACGCTGGTTTGCCCGGATTTTCCAGATGGCTTAGATTGGTTTCCAGCAGGCATAGGTTGGGATGGACGCATTCGCCTACCCGGTGGCGGCGAACCCTCCCTGCCAATTGGATGATGGAACGCACAGAGGAGGGTTCGACGATGGCCCAATCGTAGTCATGATCGCGCCCAACCTCCGCCACGGCGGTCGCCAACACAATGACGATATGGTCAGGCTCGGGGCTTGCCTCCAACAAAGTGCGCAACTGCGGCTTGTCGAACAAGGCCAACGGGTTCTGGTTTTCCGGTTTGCGATTAAGCAAATGGTCAAGACAATTTTCGATGCCGGAACGCACCAGTAACGGATGCCGGGAGTGGTAAACGCATAAGTGGATATGATGCCTGTCGTTGCCCCCTTGGGCGTAAATTGCCTTAGCGGTTTCGACTAGCGGGTCGATGTGCGCCATGCGGATCAAGCCAATACTGACGCGCTTGCCGCTCTGTGGGTCTGGTTCGCTGCGGTGCAGGGCGTGGTAGGTGTGCGCCTGTTCCAGAAAGTGCTTGGCAAATTCCGCCGCTAGCCCGGCCCGCCGCTTATCGGGGACAATCGGCAAGGCGCGGATTTCAGCGCGTCGGCGATTTTCCTGAGCCGCAAGCTTGGCAAGGCGTTTGGCAACAAATGCGCTGTGCGCCTGAGCGAAATTGTCCGGGGTGGCATGGTCGCTGGCGGCGGCTTCAAATTCATCAAACCACGCACAGCAAACATTGACTGGCTGACCGGGGATGCCTCGGTTAGCATGGTAAACTTGACGGCCAACCCGGTAAGCCTCAAACAAACCCTCGACCAAGGCTGGTGGTAGGGTTGCCGAAGACAATAATACCCGACTCCCCAACATCCCGGCCCAATTCACCAGCCTTGCCAAGGCGGGCAGGTCGTCGGTATCGAAGTCGTCCGGTTCGTCCAGCACAAGGTCGGAAGTCATCAACCGTAGCATCGGCGCAATTTGATGTCCGCCACGGAGGCTTTCGCAAGCGGGCATAAAATGGTCAATGGTACAGACAAGAACAGGGGCATTAAGCAACTTTTGTGCATTGATGTTACGCCTGAATTTTTGCCGGTCTTGCGGGTCGCCTTCCAGCCAACGGTTTAACGGGCCATCCTCAAGGCTTCCGTCAAAATGCACATAGCCTTGGCCCTCCGGCAATAGATCGGCACTCGATTCCGTGCCAGCTTGGGCTTGTTTGCTTTCCTTGTCTTTGTGCATGTCGTGCAATTCGCGGATGGCTGAGCCACCACCCACCATCACCGCCAGAACTTCAGAACCCAGTTTCAGCTCGTCCCGGTAGACATCGCCGGTTTGCAAGGTCAAGGTGCGCAACCCTAAGGCAATAGTGAAACGTGCGCCCAACTGAGGATCGGCCAGAGCATAGATAATCCGCCCGTTGGCAATGGTTTTACCGTAGCCAGTCGATGCCATGTTCACGCCGAAAAAGCCTTGTGCCTCGGATCTTCGGCAGATGCCTTCCGCTAAATTAAAGGCATTGTTCTGCCAGCGGTAACGGGCATTTTTAGTCGGTTTGCGCAAGTCTTTATAATGAGCGATGCGCGGCAGTTGTTCGGTCAAATTAGGCAGACTGCGGACAATTTTACGGGCGTTGATTTCCACGCCGATCAAATGCTCGTCCAAACGCTGTTTTGGCATCATTTTGCCATCGACCCAATGCGAATTGGCATAGAGCGGCTTGCTGGCTTTGGTTACAGTGTCGCCATAGCGTTCATGGCTGGGCTGGCTGGAATAGTAATGATCCGCCAACATCAAAGCTAAACGGGATAGATGGACAACATAGGGGTTGTCCAACAGTCCTGCACCACTGTTGGCGAGATTGGGATGCTTCAAGATCGCCTGTGCCGTGTAGCTGGCGCGTCGCCGCCACTCGCGGCTGTCGAGCGGAAAGGCTTTGAATTTCCAGCAAGCTTGCCTTTCCATGGTGTTAGCTTCCGTTCGCGAGCCGCACCAACCCGCAGTAATGTTGGCGAGCAACTTCTCAAGAATGCCTTTATTGAAAGGTTCACCCCACTGGGTTGGCATACGATGATGGCTGACGATCAGCCACCCAACCAATTGCGCCAACTGCGGCATGGGCTTGGGGCGGGCATTGAACGGACTGCGCAGGCTTCTGTCAGTCAGGCCATCGCACAGTAAGCGGTCACAAATCACCCCCATTAAATTGCCGGGTTGCTCTGCCAAAGCAGCCAAGCGGCTCAACCACTCCGCGTCGCTTTTATCCTCGCCAACAAATGCCTCAAACAGCCGCAGGGACACCCATTCATGTCTATAAGCGTCAGCTATGGCTTGCTTGCTGGTCAGCTTTTTCTGGAAAGCCTCGCTAGCCTTGCCGACATCATGGAACAACGCCGCCATTGCCGCCAACAGGCGGATAGTTTCCGCCGTGTGCCAATCGTTCTCATCGCCAGCCCGCAACACATCACGTTCGGTAATGTTGGTGGGAGTGGCCCCGTGCTCGTTGAATTGCCGTGCGTTGCCGACGACCCAGAGCAGTTCGCTGTGATCCTTGCCGCGTATCCAGTGGCAGGCAACGGCGGTGTTTTTGCGGGCGGTTTGCCGCAACAGGCGGCGCAGGGTTTCCAGCCCTTGTTGGGTGATGGCGGTCTGCCAAGTGCGGTCACCGCGCCGCTCGGCAAATTGGTCGAGTATGCGCCGGGTTTCGGTGAGGGCATTCTTGCTGCACTGGGAGACGAGCAAGACATTCATGATGCACGGCCCCCCAAATCCAAGGCTACGGCTTTGAGCGTGTCTATCATTAAATCCAATGATTCGGCACGGGCAAAGCTTTCGATGCAGCCATGCCGAAAAGTCTGTTCGTCGTCGCCTCGCATTGCGGAAATGAAGGCTTGCGGCAGGACGATGGCATCTTTGACCAAATCCGCGACATCAAACACCAAGCCACCCCGCCGGGTTTTGCCGTGCAGCACAGCCAAACCATGCGGCAGGCCAAGCACCCAGGTCGCCGTGGCCGCCAATCCATAGGCCAAGTAATTGCCATGATCCAAAAATCGGTTGGCCGGGTCTGTGCCAACGCCGCGTTTGGCGCGAGAAAAATCACCGTAATCGACCGACCTGGCCGCCAGTTTGAAGAGTTGCTTGGTAAGCCGGGCCTCTTCGGTTAGCAAGGCAGTCACATCAACCGCCCCAGCCACGGCTTGTTTAGACGCTTCAATCAGCGGCAACAAGAGTTCTTTGCGCACTTCAAACCCGTCCTCAGCGAGTGGGCGACTGTCACACCACTGCTTCGCGACACGATCCAGTCGGACTCGTTGAAATGCCTTGGCGGCTTCTAGCCGCAACCCATCGTTGAACCAGAACCGAACCCAGTTTTGCAGATACTCGGTGGGCCTATATTCACTTTGAGGGCTGAACCATGCGAACTCGACATCCATTTCGTTTACACTGTAAAGCGGTGTTCCCCCGCCGCCGCAAAATCCAACCATCACCCCGGCCTTGGCAAGTTCCCGCATGGCTGCTTGGGTGATGGAGGTACCCGTGCCTAGCATTAAAGTGGTTGTATTGGCGATTGGGATGTTCCAATAAAGGGAACGCTTGCCTTCGTCGGTGACGAATTCAACCCGCCCTCCATTGACTAGCACACGACAATGTTCAAGGTAATAAATGTTCGCTCGTTTGGAGTGTAGGATGGTTTTCAGGTCAGACGGTGTAAAATTATCCATATCTTTTAAAATAATCTAGGTTGAGTAATCGATTGAAAAACCACTTAATATATATAATTATTTTAACAGCTATAATTTGTGGATTTAAATCACAACCGAACTGCCCGGCTTGGGATTCGGCATCCCGGTCATCCCCCAAGGCGCATTTTACATTTATGCCGATTGCAGCCAGTGGACCGGTGCCACGGGGTTTCCCTGCTCATTAAAGCGAGACATGGCTTTGGATGTATTGACGCTTTACCCGCCTGACAGCCACTTCATCCAGCATGGAAACAGCATCCGCAAAGGATTGGTAGGCATGCTGACTGGAATTGCCCAGTGCCGATCCGCGCCGACCCCATGCCTTGGTCAACACCCAGATGCCGAACACGTCCAGGTTTGCATGGACTTCGTAGTAGCGGTTGGTTTCCTCGCATTCCCATCTGATTCGGAATGGCTGCTCTTGGCCGGGATTGGGCAACAACTTTGGCGCACAGGCTTCACGCGGCAACCCGGTCCTTTTCTGCTTTGTGCTTGGAATTGGCTTGACCCGTGAACGGGTTGGTGATGTTTGCAGCGACGTGGCACAGCCCCCTTAAATGGATCGAATGCATGGCAACCCACACCGTTCATGGCAGGGATGGAACCCGTTGACTGATTTAAAGTTGATTGCAGACGGCCGGCTCGATATGCGGATATTGCTGGCAAGGCATCTTCTCGATTGAAGGGGCTTTTATTGCTTTGATTGAGCCAACAATGCTTTGAGCCGTTCAATTTCTGCCTGTGCAGATTGTTTTTCCTGCAATGCAGATTCTTTTTCTTGCAAGGCGGCTTGTTTTTCCAACCGTTCCCGCTGCAAATCCTGTTGAGCTTGTTCCATATCATGCTGTATCCGCTCATTTTCGTGCTTAATCCTCTCCATTTCCCGCAAATCTTCATCCCTTTCTATTTGAATGGTACGCTGCTCGCGCAAGTAATTTTGCCGCGCTTGGTAGGCGTGATAGTCGCGTTCTTTATCGGAAAACAGTTT
>CAIYXP010000448.1 GCA_903930145.1 uncultured Methylococcaceae bacterium | reverse complement strand
GCCCTTTTCTTTTTCATTCCTCGCCAGGTTTGGGATGGGAAACCAGTGGGAAGCGGAAGTCAGCTAGCTATTGACACTGGTTTGATATTCACTAATATTTCGATGCCATATATTGGCGAAGCTTATGTCAATTTTGGTATATTTGGAATTGTTATCTTTATGGGTGTACTTGGATTCTTACTTTCTAGTTTGGATAATATTTATTGGAGAATGGTAAGAAGTAATCAGAGTGGACTTTTTATTCCTTTCTATTGTGTGATGTTTGGGATGGTATTTTTTATTATGCGGGGTGATCTTTTGTCTTCCTTTGCGTACACGGTCGGTTTGATTTTTTCGTTTGTCGTTGCTACGGGGATGCTGAAACTACTTTTTGGCAAGTGAGTTACCCAGACTATCGCAAATGATCGAAGCGGTGAATGTTTAATCGCAAAAGTCACCTAATTTCTGTCACCGTTGCTGATTACTTTACACGGGTGATTTTGTTTGCATCGATCAATAGTTTCGACCTGAGAGCCGATACAAAGGTAGTAGGTCGTAACATTAGTATCTGCGGCATTTTATAATTTGGTGGTCAGGAAGATGAAGATACTGTATCTCTATGCGGAGGTGATGGGCTACACGATGGCTACCATTCGAGCCCTCTCAGCTCGAGGGGTCCAAGTTCATTTGGTTCACTGGGATCACCGGCGTCTAACGCCATTTGTTGTGGAACCGTTGTCTGATGTGATTATGTACAAGCGCTCGGGCCTCTCGACGCCTGCAATGATCGCCTTGGCAGGTAAGATACGGCCTTCGGTTATAGTTGTCTCGGGTTGGATGGATGAGGGCTACACAACCGTGGCGAAGAAATTTCGTTCCGCCGGGGTGCCAGTTGTGGTTGCTTTGGATTCGCAATGGCAAGGTACCTTCCGACAACGGTTTGCGACATTTATCGGCTATATCGGACATTTTGGGCGGATATATTCTCACGCCTGGGTAGCTGGCTCATATCAGTTTGAGTATGTACGTAGGTTGGGGTTTGATAAGAGTATGATTGTTTATGACCTACTTTGTGCGGATCTCTTGCTATTTAATAAAGCTTTTACAGATAATATCGCAGCGAAGCGCAGCCACTATCCTCACCGCTTCCTATTTGTTGGTCGATTTGAACCGATTAAGGGTCTAAATGTTCTTTTGCGTGCATGGAAGATGCTTGGATGTCAAAGGCGAGACTGGGAATTGCACGTAATAGGAAGCGGATCACTTAGAAGTGAGATGGAATCGTGCCCTGGTGTTGTAGTGAAGGACTTCATGCAACCAGAAGGACTCCTTCGAGAGGTTGCAGGTGCCGGCTGTTTTCTTTTGCCAAGTCAAAATGAACCTTGGGGAGTTGTTGTACATGAGTTTGCCGCCAGCGGATTGCCATTGATAGTTTCCGATGTGGTTGGCTCAGCCAGCACATTTTTGATTCCGGGCTTTAACGGATTTCGTTTCAAGGTCAACGATTCACTAGAACTTTCACAAGTAATGCTTAAATTTATAGATATGTATGATGCGGAGATTCAATTGATGGCGGTAAGATCCCATACGCTTGGCCAACGGATAACACCCGAGACATCAGCAGCGAATCTTCTATCAATTGTGTCTCAGTGATTAGGACAACAAAAATGTTGCTGTCATTTGCATTCGCTATACTTTTACTTTATTCGACTCGGGCACTATCGTCAG
>CAIYXP010000447.1 GCA_903930145.1 uncultured Methylococcaceae bacterium | reverse complement strand
TTGCTGGCTTCACCCATGAACCTGCCGTTCGGCTTGCGGAAAGACTAATCGATTTGGCTCCAAAAGGCTTAAGCCGTTGCTTTTATGCCGACAATGGGTCTTCGGCGGTGGAAGTGGCTTTGAAAATGAGCTTCCATTATTGGCGCAATCAAGGACAGACAGGCAAGACCCGATTCGTCAGCTTGGAAAACAGTTATCACGGTGAAACCTTGGGGGCATTGGCGGTCGGTGACGTAGCCTTGTATAAGGACACCTACGCGCCACTGCTGATGCACGTAATCACCGCGCCGTCACCCGATTGCCATCACCGCGAACCGGGCGAGTCATGGCAAGATTATTCCATCCGCCGTTTTGCCGATATGGAGCGAATATTGGCAGAACAGGCCAATGAAATTTGTGCCGTCATCGTCGAACCCTTGGTTCAATGCGCGGGTTCGATGCGCATGTACGACCCGATCTATCTATCCCTGCTACGCGATGCCTGTGACCGCTACGGTGTCCATTTGATCGCTGATGAAGTAGCGGTAGGCTTCGGCAGAACAGGGACGATGTTTGCCTGTGAGCAAGCGGGCATCCGGCCCGATTTCCTCTGTTTGTCAAAAGGCATCACCGGAGGGTATCTCCCGCTTTCCGCAGTGTTAACAACCAATGATGTTTACCAAGCTTTTTACTGCGATTATGTCGCCCAAATCGCTTTTTTGCATTCCCATAGTTACACCGGCAACGCCCTAGCCTGTGCCGCCGCGCTTGCCAGCCTTGATTTGTTTGAACAAGAAGATGTGCTAAACCGAAACCAAATACTCGCCCAATCCATGGCTGAAGCCGCCGCGCCTTTGGCGGATCACCCGCATGTGTCCGAAGTGCGTCAAACCGGCATGATCCTAGCCATTGAAATGGTCAAGGATAAATCGTCCCGTGAGGCTTATGACTGGCGGGAACGCCGAGGCTTGACGGTTTACCGCCATGGCTTGGAACGTGGCGTGTTGTTGCGGCCCTTGGGCAATGTCGTCTATTTCATGCCGCCTTATGTCATCACCGCCGACGAAATCGAATTCATGGCAACAGTGGCAAAGGAAGGCATTGCGTTGGCAACAGCCTGTACTTAGCCTAGAGTATCGGAAAGCAAGCTTTACCGCTCTATTCTTTGTAAAATGGAACCTACTTGCCATTCACGAGGGTAATCCATGCGCATTTCCCGTTTCTACCTTCCTCAACTCTTAAGTTCCGGGGCCACCATACAACTCGAAGATGAAAGCGCCCATTATCTGCGCACAGTGCTGCGCTTGAAAAAAGGGGCGGATTTGGTCGTGTTCAACGGCAAAGGGGGTGAATACCCCGCCACCTTGGTCGAAGCGCACAAGGATGCGGTCAGTGTCGTATTGGGTGAGTTCAACCCGCGTGAGGCAGAATCTTTGCTCTTCACGACCTTGGGTTTGGGCATTTCACGCAGTGAGCGCATGGACATGGCGATCCAAAAGGCAGTCGAACTAGGGGTTGCCAGCATCACCCCTTTGCTGGCGGAGCGTTGCGTCGTGCAACTGGACGACGATGCGCGCAAGGAACAGCGTCTCCGCCACTGGCGCAAGGTCGCTCAAGGTGCTTGCGAACAATGCGGACGCAACCGAATTCCTGAAATAGCCGAGCCTTTTGCCTTGGAAGAGTGGGCGGTACAACAAACCGGGTTAAGACTGTTCCTAGACCCCAACGGAGTGAAAACCTTACGCGAACTGCCACAACCGCAAGGCCCAGTTAGCCTGATGATTGGACCCGAAGGTGGCTTTGCAGAACATGAGCGGGATTTGGCCGTGAAAGCCGGGTTCACCGCCTTGAAACTAGGCCCGAGGATATTGCGCACCGAAACCGCAGCCTTGGCAGCCTTGGGGGCTATCCAAACCCTTTGGGGGGATTTGGGGTGAGGTCTTTACCCTTCCACTCCCCAAGCGCATACTAAGAAAATTAAAGGCCCACAAGGAATCATGCAAGCATGGCCACCACAGACTCACAGCCGAAACGAGTTTTCATTAGCTATAGCCACAAAGACGAAGACTGGAAAGAACGTCTGCATACCCAGCTTAAAGTGCTGGAACTGGAAAACCAGTTGACCGTATGGGAAGACCGCCAAATTGCCGCCGGGGACAACTGGAATCCGTCCATTGAACAAGCCATTCATTCGGCGCAAGTCGCTGTTTTGTTGATTAGTGCCGACTTCTTGGTTTCAAGCTTCATCCGTGGCGAAGAAGTCCCCCGCTTGTTGGAACGTCGGACAAAGGACGGCCTGCGGGTCATACCGTTGATTCTCAAGCCCTGCCCTTGGCAAGCCGTCCCTTGGCTGAGTGCCATCCAAGGCAGGCCCAAGGACAACAAGCCGCTTTCGGGCTTCAATGAGCATGAACAAGATCAATGCCTAAGCGATTTGGTAATGGAAATTCTAGAATTGACGCGAAAGACAGCGCAAGCTTGCCATAAAGCACAAAATGCTAGTGACGGGGTTGCAAACCCCGTCACGCCTTCACATCCCGTAACGCCCATTCCGCCCAACAACCTCCCCTACCACAGCCTGGGCAGCTTGTTCAAAGGCCGCGACGGGTTTCTGGAAACCTTGCACGATCAATTCCAGCGCGAACCCAAGCGCAAGCAAGCCATTGTGCCATGGCAAGCGATACACGGGCTGGGCGGCATCGGCAAATCCCGCGCCGCCGTGGAATATGCCTGGCGCTACGCCGACGAATACCAAGCCCTGTTATTCCTCAAGGCCGACAACCCGTTTATGCTAGTCGGCTCGCTGGCCGGCTTGTGTCCGCTATTGGGCATAGACTTGGACACCACCGACGAAACCTTGCGCGCCCAGACAGTAAAGCAATGGTTGCAGCGTCACACTGGCTGGCTGTTGCTGGTGGACAATGTGGACGACGAAGCGGCGGCGAAGGCAGTGGACGACTGGCTGCAAGCCTTGGATAGTGGACAAGTGCTGATTACCAGCCGCATCAAGGAATGGCGGCCCGAGGTGAAAGCCCATCGTCTGGATGTGCTGGATGTGGAACCCGCCGCCGACTTCCTGTTGGAGCGCACCGAAGACGGGCGAACCGCCAAACCCGACGACGGCAACTTGGCGCGAACCTTGGCAAAGGAATTGGATGGCTTGGCCTTGGCCTTGGAGCAGGCGGGGGCGTTCATCAACCGCCATAATCTAAGCTTTGCCGATTATCTCAGCCGTTGGCGTAAGGCCGACCAGAAAACCCGCGCATGGCATGACCCGCGAGTGATGCAATACCCTAGGCCGTTGGCGACGACTTGGCAGACCAGTGTCGAAACCCTGAACCCACAGGCCCGCTCCTTGTTGGACGTGCTGGCTTGGCTGGCCCCGGAACCGATACCCCGCTTCCTGTTTGATTATGCTTATGCCCCGGAAGATTTGCCCGAAGCCTTCGATGAAGACAGCGGATTTCCGGCGCGGGTGTTGGCAAACATCACCCAAAGTAGGGCGGCAACCCCTTGCCGCCAAACGGATGGGCTGGCCCAAAGTCGGCATGGGGATGCCGACCTACTCCCTTATCAAAGCGAGCAAGAGGCATTTGACTGTGAAGCCGCCTTGGCCGACTTGCGCGGCGTGTCATTATTATTGACCGCCAAGGAAGCTGATTACCCGAATGAAGGCAAGCTGCACCGGGTATTGGCCTTGATTACCCGTGAACGGCAGGATCAACCGGCAAGCCAGCAGAATCTGCAAGCAGCCTTGGCCTTGGTGAATGCGGTGGCTGTTGGTAATCCTGACGATGTGCGGTATTGGCCGGTCTGGGATGCCATCCAAGAACATGCACTCGCCGTGGCCGATTTTGCCGAAGACCTAGGCATAGACGAACCCACGGCAAGGTTGTTGAACCAATTAGCCGTATTCTTCATGACCAAAGCCCAGTATCAACAAGCCGAGCCGCTGTATCGGCGCAGCTTAGCTTTGAATGAATCCAGTGAGAAGCCGGATCAAAGGATCATTGCCACCTGCCTGAACAATCTCGCCACTTTGTTGCAGGCCACTAACCGTTTGGAGGAAGCCGAGCCTTTGATGCGCAGGGCGTTAGAGATCGACGAAGCCAGTTTCGGCAAGATGCATTCGAATGTCGCCTGCGATCTCAACAATCTCGCCGCATTGTTGCAGGCTACTAACCGTCTGGCAGAAGCTGAGCCTTTGATGCGTAGAGCCATGGAGATCGACGAAAGCATTCATGGTAAAGATCATCCTAATGTCGCCACCGATCTCAACAACCTCGCCCGGTTGTTGCAGGACACTAACCGCTTGGACGAGGCCGAGCATCTGATGCGCAGGGTCTTGGACATCGACGAAGCCAGTTTCGGCGATACTCATCCGAAAGTTGCCCTTCGACTCAACAACCTCGCCCAATTGTTAAAGGCCACTAACCGTTTGGATGAAGCCGAGCCTTTGATGCGCAGGGCCTTGGAGATCGACGAAGCCAGTTTTGGCAAGACGCATCCGAATATCGCCCGTGACATCAACAACCTCGCCTTATTGTTAACGGACACTAACCGCTTGGATGAAGCCGAGCCTTTGATGCGCAGGGCCTTGGACATTGACGAAGCCAGTCTCGGCAAGACTCACCCGAAAGTCGCCACTCGTCTCAACAACCTCGCCCTGTTGTTGCAGGCCACAAACCGCATGGAAGAAGCCGAACCCTTGATGCGCAGAGCCTTGGAGATCGACGAAGCCAGTTTCGACAATAATCATCCAAATGTCGCCTGTGACCTCAACAACCTCGCCCGGTTGTTGCAGGATACTGAGCGACTGGATGAAGCCGAGCCATTGATGCGCAGGGCTTTATTGATTCTTTTAAACTTCACTCGTAGCATCGGCCATCAACACCCGCATTTGCAAGCCGCATTCGGCAATTATTATGAATTATTGCAAGCGATGGGCAAGACCGAAGCCGAAATACAGAAATGCCTAATGTCCCTAGGCCCGGAGGCGGGGTTCACACCCGAGGCATTTGCGCAATTGTTTGACGAGTAGCAACACCTCTATCAAGCTTATAAGAGGTCTCCTACGGGTCTAGGAAAGGCTTCATAAGGCATATGAACGGTTTCCTACGGGTCTAGGAAAGGCTTCATAAGGCACAGTACGGTCTCCTATGGGTCTAGGAGTGGGTTCATAAAGCAAAAGAACGGTTTCCTATGGGTCTGGGAATGGGTTCATAAGGCAAATGTATGGTCTCCTATGGTCTTGGAGTGGGTTCATCAGGCATATGAACGGTCTCCTATGGGCCTAGGAAGGGCTTCATAATGACGGATTTCCAGCTATCGAATCAAAATAACCATCAGAGGCATCCATGTCTATCCAAACCAGTTATTCCCAAGCCAGTGCAAGACTGGCTGATTTCCTCGACGAGGCCACACATAACCGCGAAATTGTCATCATCCAACGCCATGGTGAGGAGGATGTCGCGCTGATAGCCGCCGATGAATTGGCGGGCTTGCTGGAAACGGCACATCTGCTGCGTTCACCCGCAAATGCCGAACGGCTGTTGACGACTTTGACCCGAGTACGCCAAAACCAAGGGACGCCGCAATCCATAGCGGAATTACAGCGGGAAGTTGGGCTTGACCCTGCTTAGTGATGCCCGCATCGATTTTGTACAGGCCCGTTACCATTACTGACATGCCCGACCGCCCCAACCCCGACCTGCTGCTTGCCAAAATCGAGCAGGAACAAGCCAAGGCCAGACGTGGCAAGCTGAAGATATTCTTCGGTTCCGCTGCTGGGGTGGGCAAGACTTACGCCATGCTATTGGCGGCGAAGGAGCGGCGGGCCGAAAACATGGATGTGGTGGTCGGGCTGATTGAAACCCACAACCGCAAGGAAACGGCAGACTTGTTGGAAGGCTTGGAGGTCTTGCCCCGCAAATCCATCGAATATCGTGGCACGACCTTGGGCGAGTTCGACTTGGATGCTGCCTTGAAGCGCAAACCCTCAATCATTCTCGTCGATGAAATGGCCCACACCAACGCACCGGGCTCGCGCCATCCAAAACGCTGGCAGGATATAGACGAACTGCTGGAAGCCGGCATTGATGTTTACACCACGCTGAATGTCCAGCATTTGGAAAGCCTGAACGATGACATCGGCCAAATTGCCGGTATTCGCGTCTGGGAAACCGTGCCTGACACCGTATTCGAGGCAGCGGACGAGGTCGAACTGGTGGATTTGCCGCCTGACGAATTACTGGTCCGGTTGAAGGAAGGCAAGGTCTATTTGCCGCAACAAGCCGAGGAAGCCATACGCCATTTCTTCCGCAAGGGCAACTTGATCGCCTTGCGCGAATTGGCCTTGCGGCAAACCGCCAGCCAAGTCGATTCGCAAATGCTGGATTATCGGGAAGGCCATGCCATCCGGGAAATTTGGCCGGTCGCCGAGCGCATCTTGGTGTGTGTCGGACCTAATGAGTTGGGCGAGCGTTTGGTGCGGGCTGGTAAGCGATTTGCGGTCGGTTTGCGCGGCGAATGGATCGTCGCCTATATTGAAACCCCTGAATTGCAACGGCTGCCAGCGGAAAAGCGCGACGGAATACTGCGCGTCCTGCGTCTTGCCGAACAGTTGGGAGCCGAGACGGTGACTTTAAGCGCTAATGAGATGAGTGAGGCCATCATTAATTTTTGCAATGATCGCAACATCACCAAAATCGTCATGGGCAAGCCTAGCCGCCGAGGCTGGAAACGCTGGCTGTTGGGTTCGGTGGTCGATACGCTCATTAGCGAAGCGCACAATATCAATCTGTATTTATTAGGCAGCCCCCAACCGGGGACGAGCCGTTACGAAGCGGAGTTGACACGTTACCGCAGAGAATCTCAACCCGCATTGAAGGAAATCTTGCGCAAACGGAAGAAAGGGTATTTCTGGGGGTATGTCTGGGCCATTGCCGTGACGGTTGCCAGCTCACTTTTGTCTGGCCTGATGGTAGGGCATTTTGAACTCGCCAACTTAGTGATGGTTTTTCTATTGGGCGTGGTATTCACCGCCACCCGCTACGGACGCGGCCCGTCAATAGTGGCTTCCCTACTAGGTGTGGCGACTTTGGATTATTTCTTCGTAGACCCGTATTACAGTTTTTCAGTGTCTGACACCCAATATTTCGTCACGCTAGCCGCCATGTTGACGGTTGCCATGTTAATCAGTAATTTGATGGCGGATGTCAAATCCCAAGCCAAGATTGCCTCTCATCGGGAAAGACGGGCCACAGTGCTTTATGCAATGAGCAAGGAACTTGCCATGAGCCAAAGCGAAGAAGAAATCGTGAGCGCCGCAGTGCGCCATATTCATGCTGAATTTGGCAGTTTGAATGTGATTTTATTGCCAGACCCTCATGGCAGCGTATCCTACCCTAAAGACAAAGCATTGGCAGAATCATTATATGGCAGTGATTTAAGTGTCGCGCAATGGGTTTTGGACCATAACGAAATGGCTGGTCAAGGCACGAATACCCTGCCGGGTGCCCAAGCCGTTTATTTCCCACTAAGCTTCCACGACAAAGTGCTAGGCGTATTGGCTTTGTTGCCGGTTAATTTACGGAGGGTTTTTCTGCCCGAGCAACAAAAACTATTGGATACTTTCATCCGGCAAATAGCTCAAGCCATTACCCGTATCAGATTGGCCGAACAGGCGAGAAATACCCAGCTTCAAATGGAGGCCGAGCAATTAAGAAACTCGCTGCTTAGTTCCATTTCCCACGATCTACGCACACCATTGGCAACCATTGTCGGCTCCGCCAGTGCATTGGCGGAAAATGACGGTTCGCTGACCACGGCGGATCAAGTCGAGTTAAGCGCTGGCATTTATGAAGAAGCCCAAAGGATGTCGAACTTGGTCAATAATATTCTCGACATGGCAAAACTTGACGCCGGGGTCATACAACTAAACAAGCAATGGCATCCGGTGGAGGAAGTCATTGGAACGGTCTTGACGAGGCTGCAAAAGCATTTGCAAGGGCGTAAAGTCAATGTAAAAATCCCCTCTGGCATTCCAATGATCTATGCTGATTCGGTGCTGATCGAACAACTATTAATCAATCTGTTGGAAAATGCTCTGCGCTACACACCGGCTGGCAGCCCATTGGAAATAGCCGTGGAGGTTTCCCCGTCTGCGGTTGAAGTGCATGTTTCCGACCATGGGCAAGGCATTCCCAAAGGCAGGGAAAACAAGCTATTTGAAAAATTCTACAGGGTTCATCAAGAATCGGCACAAAGTGGCGTAGGACTCGGGCTTGCTATCTGCCGGGCCATTATCGAAGCTCATGGCGGGACGATCAAAGCCCAGAACCGCCCGGAAGGCGGGGCGAGATTTTCATTCGTCATACCCCTTGACCGGGAACCTCCCGTGATGGAACAGGAAAATCTCTAATGCCGGCTCTATTGGGAACCTCGAAAAACTGGTTACGTTCATGGTTCGACAAGCTCACC
>CAIYXP010000446.1 GCA_903930145.1 uncultured Methylococcaceae bacterium | reverse complement strand
TTGTGTATAACGACGAGCGCCGGAGCGTGTGAACCACCCAACCTACCCCACCTCCACCACCCGCAAGCCTTCATTGCCGCGAGGGTCGATGACTTTCACCGCCACCCGCCAAACCTTGCCGGTTTGCAAATCGACGGGTCGGTGGAAAGGCAAACTGACCAAACCGCTGAGGGCGGCGAACTTTTCCTCATCAATCACGCCTTTCTCGCCTAATGCCTTGGCGAGTTTGGCCCATTTGGATTTATCGGGGAAAAAAGCTTGGCAGATGCAGAAGGTGCGCCCGTCATAATCACTATCCAGAAACCAAGCGGCGATGCGGTCTTTGTCGGTGGGGTAAAGCTGGTTGCTGACGGGATCATAAACATCCATGCCTTCCACTTCGACCGTGTATTCCCCGTCGGCCAAGGGAGTCGGGCCTTTGATGCGCGGGGCGGCAAACACGGTGAAGATTTGGCTACCCGGTTGGGTTTTCAGCAATTCATCCATCGCCACATCCGGGCGGATCAAAGCCATGTGGGTGCGCAAGTCGCGGTCATTGGAGGACACGATGGCATCTTGCGCCATCGCATCAAACCCAAATGCGCCAAACACCAGATCGTCATACCCTTTGCGGTTGGCGGCACGGACGGCGTCTTCCACTTGAAACGCGGTCAAATTGCCTACCGCAGGGCCGATGCTGACGGCGACCCGCGACGAGACCGACTCGGTTTTGGAAACCGAGTCGGTCTTTAATGTCCACTCGCCTTCCGCATGTAATAGCGACGGGCTGGTGATGGCCTCCAAGCGGGTGAATTTGATGTTTTGATTGCCGGGGAAATCCACCCCGCTGACCCGCAGCAAGCGCAGTATTTTATCCAGATGCGCCTCGGCATTGACGACTGCCGCGCTTTGGTCAAGCTCGGCAAAGCTATCCAAACTCTCTGGGGCGCCGCCTATCGGCGAATCCGGGCCTTCCTCCAACGCGATGACCCCTTCCAGCGTGAACGGCCCGCTGACACGGATCACGCCCTTCTGTTCTTCCGGTTTGTCCACCAATTCCTCCGTATCGGCATGGGCGCTGATGCAAGCGTTCACCGCGTCCATCTTGGCCCGCCAAGTTTGCCGATATGCGATTAAAGCGGCTTGCAAGGCGGGTGGCCAATCCGGGTCGGTGTCAAACGGCACTTCCCATTCCCGCCATTCGGCTTGGGGTGGAATCCGCTCGCGCAGTTTCAGGGCCTTCTTGTGGGAGATGGCCGTGGGTTGGGTTCCCGGCAACAGCCAGCGGCGGCAATCGGCTTCGGTGATTTTCTTGATGCCTTCGTCCCGCGCCTTGGCTTCCAGTTTGGCGATGAGTTTTAATTGTAGGCCGGAATAAGGTCGTCCCACGACCGTTTCCGGCATTTGGCCCGCCGTTTCGCCGGAAACGCCGCCAAGCGGCTTATTCCGGCCTACGGGAGTGAGAGAGTGTTTTAGCGCAGCATTCAAGTCCGCCAGTTTTTCCGCCAACAACGGCTCATACTGGGCAAAGATCGGGTCTAGCGCGGTATTGCGGGCAATGCTTTTCAGCGTGATATGCGGGACGGTTTTGCAGAGAAAGGTTCGCCGGGGGTCGGGGGTGGTTTCGGTGTCTTGGGTGCGTGGTTTGGGCTGGATTGCCGCCGGGTCGTTGGTGTCATTCAACCAAACGCCTTTGGGATTACGCGCCAAGTCCTCGGCATTTAACGGGCGCAGCGTGAAATAAGGGAAACGGGCAGTCAACAAGCGTTGTTTTGCCAAGGCCAAGGCGACCCGGCTGGTGTCCATGGTAATCCACCGTCGCCCCCATTGCTCGGCAACAAACGCCGTCGTGCCGCTGCCGCAAGTCGGGTCCAGCACCAAATCGCCGGGGTCGGTGGTCATTAACAGGCAGCGTTCGATGACCGATGTTGCTGTTTGAACGACATAAGTTCTTTGAACGCCACCTTGCATTGATTCCCAACGGTCTGTCATTGGTATTACGCAAAAATCATTGGCAAAACGACGATAACGAACAACAGAACCCATCACTTCAACTCTCTCAGATAAAGCAAGGCGGGGTAGACATGTTTTCGGATCAGTTTTCCAATGAGTGTCACCTCTTGGCACATATTCGATGCCT
Source organism: uncultured Methylococcaceae bacterium (assembly GCA_903930145.1). Lineage (GTDB taxonomy): Bacteria > Pseudomonadota > Gammaproteobacteria > Methylococcales > Methylococcaceae > Methylumidiphilus. The sequence continues at coordinate 2,337 of CAIYXP010000446.1, read as the reverse complement.
CGAAACATGAATGATTCAATTTTGCTAGCTGCCCCATCGGAATATAAAGGGAAAAGTTGATAGCGATGTGCAGAGATTGAGATTTTTCCTGTTTCCATCTCAAGCTTGGAAAGACGGCGCGTAGCTCCGCAATTATCAAAAAGCATATCGTAACGATCTAGTGAAGTATCCCCTACAGTTCTTTCCATAAATTACTGACGATATTTCACTTTCTCTTTATCTTTGGCATAAAACAATAAAAAATCTACAGTCGAAGTTAAGAGCTTAGTTTCAATTCCTCCGGTTTTTTGAAAACTGATAATTCCTATAAAATTATCAACCCCAAAAACCTCATCCATCACACACCTCACCCTATGCAAATTCTCATCTGAAATCTGCACAAAAATACTCCCCGAATCGGTCAATAACTCCTTCGCCATCGCCAAGCGGTCCCGCAAATAGGCGAGGTAGGAATGAATGCCTAGCGTCCAAGTGTCGCGATAGGCTTTGACCATTTCCGGCTCGCGGGTCAGGTCTTGCTCACGGTCTTTCACATCGCGCTGACCAAGTTGCGGCTGAAAGTTGGAACTGAATTTGATGCCATAGGGCGGGTCCAGATAAATCATCTGCACCTTCCCCGCCAAATCCTCACGCCGCGCCAGCGAGGCCATGACTTGCAAGGAATCGCCCAAGATCATCCGGTTAGACCAATCCACGTCATGCCGGTAAAACTGCACCGCCTCGGCATAGGTTTGTTGCGTATCGGCAAACAAATCCCGCTGCACGTCCTCCCGCGCCAGAATCCGCAAGATGGCTTGGGTGGAAATCCGCTCATGAATATGTAAAGCCACCGGCTCGACTTCAAACCACGGCTTCTCGCGCTTGCCCGACCATTCCAACCACGGTTCATGACGGCGCAACGCGGCGGCGAGGACTTCCGCCACGTCCGGCGTGATGGCGGCTTCAAACACGGTCTGCAACTGGGCCGCTTCCTCCAAGGTCAAAGGCCGTTGCGTCGCCTCGGTTATCAATTGGCGGTCTGCCGCTTGGCCTTGCACCCGTAACAAGCTATTGCGCAATAACGCCAACAGGGCATCGGTTTCAACGGCGGATGGGTGGCTGCCGTCTTTGCTGGTATGAACCTTGGCGCTTCTTAAGAGCGGGGGCAGATGCGGATTGTAGTCATAGCGGATTTTCGCCACTTCTTGGATGCGGCCTTGGGCTTCCAAACCGGCGGCGGGAATATTCTTGCGCTTGGTTGCATAGCGCAAGGCACTCACCGTGTCTTTCGGGGTTTCGCTGGTGAGTTTGGATTTGGGTTTGTCGGCCATGGGGGTGTCCTTGTGGATAGTGATTTAACCCTAGGCTAAACACGCACTAAGGATTTTGCACATGTCAAAAACGTTGGTAGTCCCGGCTTTAGCAGGCTCTTTATGGGCATTTTACCGCCTAAAGGCGGGACTACGAACGCTATTTTAATGGCAGCGAGACCTTGAACGGTAACTTGACACATGAGCCAGTGCTTAAGTTGGGCAATGCAAAACCCAAGTTTGCCCTCCATGGACGCTGGATTTCGGCATCCTTGGTCAGCAGGGTAAATAGTATAGCCCTATTTTGAGATTGGTTGGCTTTGAACGCCAAAAATTGCGGGGATTTTTGGGTTTGGAAAACCCGTTTCCTATTGTTTTAACTAACATTTTCTACCTTGGGATACCACTTTTCGAGTAATTCTGAACGCTTACCACGTCATGGTGATGGGTCATCTTTTCGTGATAACCGCTTACCACGCCATGGTGAGAGGTTATCTTTGCGTGGTAACCGCTTACCACGCGATGGTGAGCGTTAATCTTTACGTGATAACCGCTTATTACGCGATGGTGAGTGGTCATCTTCCCGTGATAAGCGCTCGCCACGCGATGGTGAGTGGTCATCTTTCCGTGATAAGCCCTCACCACGCGATGGTGAGCGTTAATCTTAACGTGATAACCGCTTTTCATGACGTGCTAACCGGTAAATTTGGCAAAGGAGACAGCTATTTTGTCGCTTGCATAATTTCTTCCAGTGTCGCCGCTTCCAAGCATAAGCCTGCAAGGTCCTCCCTGGTTCCTGTCCAAAAAAAAAACCCGCAATGGGTTGAATTTTGCGGGTTTTGATACTGTGTGAAACGGTGTATGGAGGCTGAGGTCGGAATCGAACCGGCGTACACGGCTTTGCAGGCCGCTGCATGACCATTCTGCCACTCAGCCGAGTGGGTTAAACTAAAAAGCCGCGGTGAAACGTCGCGGCTGTTTGTTTTTAATTTTGGAGCGGGAAACGAGACTCGAACTCGCGACCCCAACCTTGGCAAGGTTGTGCTCT
>CAIYXP010000445.1 GCA_903930145.1 uncultured Methylococcaceae bacterium | reverse complement strand
GTTGCGGATCGAGTCGAGCGCTTTCTCGGCCTTGCCTTCTTGAAGGAACCCGAGCAGCGCATTGATGACGACGACACCTAGGATGATCCCGGCATCCAGCCACAACCCGACCATCATCTTGACGAAGCCGGCCCCCAGCAAAACATAGACCAGTATGTTGTTGAACTGGAGCAGGAACCGCGTCAACTGGCTTTGCTTCTTCCCCCCTGGCAGGCGATTAGGGCCATACTCCCGCAAGCGCCGCGTGGCAGCTTCGGCCCCCAGGCCATCTTTGGGGTTGGTCTCCAAGCGCTTCAACACCGCATCCGCAGCCAACACGTACCAAACGACCGCGTCGCCACCCGTCTTTTTGCCCACTGCCTTATCCATCTGAACAATACCTCTTTTGGTCAATCAGCCTTTTCACAGAAGTGCAGTGCTGAACATTGTCTGACAACCAGCCTCAATGGCGCTAGAAAAAGTGCCTGTATTGCGGTATCTGGAACATGACTTGCAAAACGATAAAGGCGCAATAAGCGGAGTACCGCCATTGCGCCTTTCGGCCTTTTTCTACTGATGAACATACACCATCCGCCTACCGATTTCGACAGGCAAATGGTCAATTGGTGCGGACATTGTAACCTATTCATGCATATTGCACTCTAAAGCCGGACGGGATGACATATCCCGTCCGTAACGTTTAGCGCCGCGTTCCTTTGGGCCTGCCCTATGCATTAGGGCTATGGCCCATCGCGCATTAGGTTACGATATTAAGCAGGATTTCAGGGTTTCGTCGCGCTACCCAGTCCACAGAAATCATCGATTTCCAACCTCCGAGTGAATGAGGTCGGAGAGGGAGTTCATGACTTCCGTTTGCACTTCCGGGCGGTTGAGGTTGCCTAGATGTCCACCTGCCGGAAATAGGCGGAAATGTTGCGGTCCAATCAAGCCCTTTAGCCATTCAATGTCTTGGTCACTGGTCAGGAAGTCATTATGATTGGCAAAAACGCGAAGCTTGCCATTGCCGCGTAGCGATCCCTCGATGGCCCGAAGATCGTTTTTCGCCGCCAAGTCTTCCACCGAAGACACCGTATGGAGATGATCCCGGTGATAGGGCAGGACGAATGCAAGCAGGTATTTCTCGAAGGAATAATCGCCAATCTCAAGGTAGGCAGGCAAGCGGCGCTGGCGGCGATGTTCGGTCATCAATACGCCGAGGTCCTCCCGTTCTTGGCTCGTCCACAGCACGGCTTGCAAAGAGCGCCGGAATGCTGTGCCAATCAGGCGCATGGACGACCCGGCGCGGGCGGAGCGGTTGTGGATGGCGATGGCGATGGCAATCGCCACCTGGTGGCTGCTGTCCGTCGGCGGCGAGGCGGAGGCACAAGCCGACACGCCGTTGGACATTAAAACCCCCTCGGTTCCCGGAGCGGTGCGGCGGCGCGGGAAACGCTGGCGGCTGGTCGGCATTTTCCAGCGTGGCTGGTCTTTGATCGTCGGGGCCTTGCTTAACCATCAACTTCTGCCCGTCAAACCCGGACGACCGGAGGGATGGCCTAGTTTGCCGGAAATCAATGGCCCAACGCTGGCAATTTGCGCGGCGGAAGGAGGGTGAAAAACCTACACTTGCAATGGGATAAGGTCTCCCGTTTGAGTACCTCAGCGCCAGGCCCAGAAAAATTAGACCAGTCATGGCGCTGGACTGCTGGCTGCTGGCTACAGCCAGCAATCACGGCAGACAAAATCGTTGTCTAGCATTAATAATTGACCCGCCTTTATCAGCCATTCACCGATAAATGAATCCGAATGACCGCCCTCCGCGCCGGTTCTGGCGTTCGGAATTCGGTGCTGTATCCACCCCTGGAATTGCCAAAGTCTAGCAATCCAGCTTCCATTTCCTCCAGGATACCTCGCTCAAGATTCCACTGGCGACTCTGGACGGAGCCGACACAGTGTCTTCCGTGTTGGCTTCCGGACAGTTGGTGGATCGAGGGACTGTCCTTGGGCCGGTCTGACGGATCTTCCCCCAGCCATTAGTCACAATTCGGCTTCAGGTGTTTGAATTCGTAAAAAAAAGACGACGCCGTGAAAACGGCTGCTGCCTACACTGGCAGTTTTGCAACTTTCGGCTTGGCCGGGAAGGAAAGCCCCAAGGCCCCGAGTATCTTGGACTGGTGTTCGTCCGGGCGGGGCAGGCTGGCGTGGCGCTCGCCGTCGCGGCCCGTGGTGTAGAGGTAGACCTGCGCGAACTCATCTGGTCACATTACCAACTGCCGATCCATGACATCATCCGGGAACAGCGGCAGGCACTTACCATCCTTGAAGACTCCATTCTCGGGGGAGGTGATCCGCCATTCTGAATTCTGAAACCCGTTGTCTCTTGGGCAAATGATAAAGGGTCTGCATTACTGAGGGCCTTTTTTCGTCTGCACCATTCATCGGTGGGTTCTTCACCAGATATCCGCAGATTTTCACTACCAACAACAGCCCATTCTAGGGGTGAACAAAAATCGCCTTGACATAATTCTTGACAAGCTTTAAGTTGTATATTGTATATTTGTTTAAAAACAAAATGGCCAGCAATATTGGTCATCGGCACAAAAATAAAGATAAACCATCTACAACATTTTTGGAGAGAATCCATGGCTGAAAAACAGACCTTAGCGACTTGGTACGACGAAAAATATGGCAAAATGCCCAACGCATCCCTCTTCGAGCAGCTGGGTGGTACCGCCGCCGTTGACGCGGCTGTTGATATCTTCTACCGCAAGGTGTTGGGCGATGACCGCATCAACCGTTTCTTCGAGGGCGTGGACATGGAGAAACAAGCTGCAAAACAGAAAGCCTTCTTGACCATGGCCTTCGGTGGCCCGCACAACTACACTGGGCAAGACATGCGCAAAGGTCACGCCCATTTGGTCAAACAAGGTCTGAACGACGGCCATTTCGATGCGGTAGTCGAAAACCTAGGTGCCACATTGAAGGAATTGGGCGTAGCCGGTAATTTGATCGGCCAAGTCGCCGCCATTGCCGAATCCACCCGCAACGATGTGTTGGGTCGCTAACCCCAAAACTTGACGGGTACGCCCCATGACCAACATCCATTACGACAATAAGCGCTACGAACTCGCTGAAAACCAGTCCGTGTTGGATTGCCTGAATGGGCATGGTGTACCCGTCCCCTATTCCTGCCGCGTGGGTGTCTGCCAAACCTGCCTGATGTGCGCCAAATCCGGCACGCCGCCCGCCGCCGCCCAAGCGGGCTTGAAAGACAGCCTCAAACTTTCCGGACATTTTCTGGCTTGCGTATGCCAGCCAACGGAAGACTTGGACGTGGCCTTGCCGGATGATGCGCTGTTGTCCGCCCATGCCATTGTCCACAATCTTGAACTGTTAAGCCACGACATCATGCGGGTTGAACTGGAATGTTTAAGCTCCTTCGACTACCGCGCAGGACAATTCATCAATTTGGTGCGTGACAGCAGCCATGTGCGCAGCTACTCCATCGCCAGCGTACCCCGCTTAGATAAATACATACACTTGCATGTGCGCCGCCTACCGCATGGTCGAGTCAGCGGCTGGATACACGAAGCGTTAAGCATAGGGCAGCAGGCCGAGATACGCGGCCCGGCTGGCGATTGCATCTATGTGCCCGGCAAGCCAGAGCAAGCCTTGCTGCTGATCGGCACAGGTTCCGGTTTGGCTCCGCTTTATGGCATCCTGCGCGATGCCTTGGATCAAGGACACCAAGGCCCGGTTCGTCTGTTTCATGGCAGTCGGGATTTGCATGGACTCTATTTGATGGAAGAACTCCGCGAACTGGAAAGTCGCTTTCCTAATTTTACCTATCATCCTTGCCTATCCGGTTCTGAAGTGCCTGACGGCTTTACCGCCGGTCGAGTGCACGAAGCCGCATTACGCGAAATCCCGGAACTTAAGGGTTGGCGGATATTTCTCTGCGGTCACCCCGAAATGGTCAAAATGACCCGAAAAAAAGCCTTCCTCGCCGGTGCCTCATTGCAAGCCATCCACGCCGATGCCTTCAACGTGAGTCATGCCTAAACGTTAATTCATAGGAAACACCATGGATTCCAACACCTTGATGAAAGAAATCGCCTTAGGGTCTCCGGCTTGCGCCTGTGTACTCGATACTCTAGGCTTGAATTATTGCTGTGACGGTGGCGGCAGGCTAGGTTTGGAACAGGTCTGCCTTGCTGCTGGGCAGGATACTGATGCGGTGCTCGTCCGTCTCGAACAAGCCCGGATACCGAGTACTCCGTCGGAATGGGACGGTAAATCTACCACATCGCTGATTCACCATATCCTCGATACCCACCATGCCTTCACTCGCGGCCAACTGGCTCATCTGGAAATTATGCTGGAACGTTTGGTCAGACGCCATGCGGAAACACGCCCTGAGTTGAATGCAATCCGGGCGGTTTTGCTGGATTTGCGCGACGACCTTATCCCGCATTTGATGAAGGAGGAAAACATCCTCTTCCCTTACATCGAGGCATTGGAGAAACACCAACAAGAAGGGGCACCCTTGCCCCCGGCCTGTTTCGGCGTCATCGACAATCCCATCCGGCAGATGGAAGGCGAACACGCGGCAGTGACCGGATTATTGCAAAAGCTGCGGCAGGCCACCTCGTCTTATGCCCCCGCAGGGGAACTCTGCACAAGTTACCGCATCGCGTTGCAAGCCATGGAAAACTTGGAGGCCGATTTGATGCGGCATATTCAACTGGAGAACGAGGTTCTGTTCCCACAAGCGCTGGCTTTGGCGCAAACGGTATGAACATGGCTCTGAAGCCCTATGGCTGAGGTCAGGCCAAAACCCGGTATGCAGCCTTTGTTTAAGCTACCTCAAGCTTCCCCGCTCAGCCATCGGGAAAAAATACGCACCGCATTAGTGTCCGGTGTGGCAATTTTCCTCACTGGTTGGCTTTCCAGCTTAACCATTGACGGCGGCGGCTTGAAGACCCTCTTGGCATCCATGGGAGCGTCGGCAGTGATCCTATTCGCCATGCCCCACAGCCCGGTGGCTAGACCTTGGCCTTTGGTGGGCGGGCATCTCATTTCAGCAAGCGTTGGCATCCTCTGCGCCCGCTGGATTCCGCAGCTTTGGGTGGCGGCGGCTGTTGCTGTGGGGCTGTCAATTTTCGCCATGCACTTGGCTCGTTGCCTGCACCCGCCGGGCGGGGCTTCGGCCTTGATCCCGGTGCTAGGCGGGGAAAGCGTCAAAGCGCTGGGTTTTCAGTTTTTACTGATGCCTTTGTCTCTCAATCTCGCGGTGATGTTGACCATAGCCTTGGTTTACCGGCG
>CAIYXP010000444.1 GCA_903930145.1 uncultured Methylococcaceae bacterium | reverse complement strand
GATTTCCACGCGGCCTACAGTACGGGCTTGGATCAATAGCGCATTGCCAATTTCGCCTAGAATCTCATTTTTTCCACCCGCCGGACTTAAACCCCGACACAGACGTTCGGCCAATTGTTCGATGCGGTCAAACACCTCCGCCACACTGTTTTCGTAGTATGACAACACACCGCTTTTGGCGAGTACGTGGGCAACGACCTGCAAGCGCCCGACGGAAGCTTCGCGCAGGGTAATATGCCCATCGGAATCAAGCCGTTCCGACGCATTGGGGTCGATGGAAATCACGGCTGACTCGCATTCGGGACGGTCGTAACGATTGTGGACGGAATCTTTCAGGCCATCGATAATTTCTTTCTCTTCGGCTTCTGACAGCCCAAACATCACCACCACCCCGAAGCGAAAAATCATACTGTAGCCGTGATGACCGATCAGCATGGTCAGTGGACCCAAGGCCACCGTGCTGCCTTTTGACAATTCCCGTAACTCGATCCTCGAGCCAATGAACCAAGCTCTTGCGCTTAACTTTTGTAATAATTCCGACATACTATTGCCTATAAAAACGATTGCTTCAATATGAAACTATTCGCCGTTGAATTCCGCCTGAAGGCGCTCACGATTCATTGCCAGCCATTGCAATGCAATAATGGGAATGGCCGAATCGATGGAGCCATTTTCGAGCATACCCCAAGCCTGATCGAACCCAACGGCTTCGACGCGAATATCTTCGTCCTCTTCCTCAAGGCCATGAACCCCTCCTGCCGTCGATGCATCAACAATACCGCAAAATAGCGTTATCTTCTCGCCAAATGCGCCCGGAGTGGTGAAAAATTCGGAAATTTTGAACAAATGGTCAATTTGACAGCCTGCCTCCTCCAAAGCCTCCCGATGGGCGACCTGTTGCGGGCTTTCTCCTGATTCCACTGCCCCGGCGACAATTTCCAGAAGCCATGGAACCTCTTTAAAGGTGACTGCGCCCACTCTGAATTGTTCGATGAGTACCACGGCATCCATGATGGGATCGTAGAGCAAGACCGCCACGCATGAACCCCGGTGCAATAATTCACGGAAAAGTTCTTTGCTCCATCCCCCGCCAAACAATGTGTGCCTTAGGCGTAGCCGACTCATTTTAAAGAAACCTTCGTAGACCAAGGTTTCTTCACTCACTTCAAAAGATTTGATCGAACCACTCATCGCCCTACCCCGTTCAACGCAATTGGAAGGAACCTATCGCCGATTGCAATGCTGCCCCTAAACTGGCACCCAAGCGCTGAGATATGCGGTCGAGTAGACGTTCCTTAGGGGTGAAGTTGACGGTTTCCTTTGCCCCAATGACGTTCTCGGCAACTTCGCGGGCATTTCCGACCTCATCGGCAAGGCCCAATTTTATCGAATCTTGTCCAGTCCAGACCAATCCACTAAACAGGTCTGGATTGTCCTTCAACCTATCTCCCCTGCCCTGCTTCACCGCGTCGACGAATTGTTGATGCACCGTGTTGATCACGCCTTGTATGTGGTTTTTTTCAAATTCATTGACCGGTGAAAACGGGTCCATCAAGGCTTTATGACTGCCTGCAATCATGAGCCTGCGCTCGACCCCGAGTCGCTGCATGGAATCGACAAAACCAAATCCATTCATAATCACGCCGATAGACCCGACCACACTCGCCGGGTGAACATAGATTTTGTCCGCAGCCGCTGCAATGTAATAACAACCTGATGCACACATGTCGGAAACGACAGCATAAATGGGCATTTTGCTGTTTTCTTTCTTAATGCGGCGTATTTCTTCATAAACATAAGCTGCCTGCACTGGGCTGCCGCCGGGACTGTTCATGCGCAGAACGATGCCCTTGGTGGCCTTGTCTTTAATGGCATCACGCAAGCCCTCAATCAAATTGTCAGCATCGGTGGGATTGCCTTCCATGATTGCGCCGGCCACATCAATCACGGCAGTATGTTCTTTGGAAGTCGCTTGGTTGAAGAAGCCATTAGTGGGTCGAAATGCCAAGACAGCCACCACGATCAAGTACAGCAGAAACCCCAACTTTAACACTGCGCCCCAGATGCGTCCGCGCCGCTGCTCGTTCACCGAAGCCAACAATACCTTTTCCAAGGTTTCACGTTCCCAAGTGGGCAGGGGTTTGCTTTCTTCTTTTGGTGCGGTCTGGGGTGAAGCTTGATTTTCTTCGCTCATGATTACCTCTAACTGTATTCGATTTCCGGCCTAAGCATTTTAGAACTGGCCGACGATAAACCTAGTTTAACCTATTGGGAGGTTTGGCTGTTTTGACAATGATTAAAGTAATAATTCACGCAGATCAGAGGTTTGGTTTAACACCAGCACGGGGTTTAAAGCCAATAGCTCGTCCCTGTCATTTGCGCCTGTGACCACTCCGATTGCGCCAATATTGGCATTATTAGCCATTTCGAGGTCATGCACCGAATCCCCCACCATCAATGTCCGCTCGGGAGGGCTACCCAATTCTTCCATCAGTTGCAGCAACATGAGCGGGTTAGGTTTGGAAGCGGTTTCATTGGCAGCGCGGGTTGCATGGAACCAGTCGGTGTATCCGGTGCTGGAGAGCGCTTGATTCAAGCCATTTCGGCTTTTGCCGGTAGCCACTGCCAACTGGTAGCCTTGTTCGCGCAGATCATCCAACAACTGAGGCACACCGTCAAACAAATCACTCTGCCCTAAGATTTTCACATCGTAGTAACGCCGGTAGGCCGCAATCAATGGCGGTAGCTCAGCCTTGGAGGCATGGGGAAACAAGGTCGACATGGCCCTGTCCAAGCTAAGCCCAATCACCGACCGGGCTAGACGGGCATCGGGAACCTCCATGTCACAGTCACGGGCAGCTTGTTGCAAACATTCGGTGATCCAGTGGACGGAATCGATCAAGGTTCCATCCCAATCGAACACAATTAGGTCAAATCGATTTTTCATGGTGGCAGACGTTCGAGAAATTCCTCTAATTCAGGTTCCAAGGGTATTTTGATATGAAAAGGCCGGTTGTCGCGTGGATGGGCGAAAGACAATTCCGAGGCATGGAGGAATAGCCTTTTCAAACCCAAACGGCGGAACTCCGCATTCAATCCTTCGTCGCCATAACGTTCGTCACAGGCGATAGGATGCCCGATGGATAAAGCATGGACACGAATCTGATGGGTACGTCCAGTCAACAAACTAGCCTCCACCAATGTGGCATTGGCAAATTTGCGGGTACGGCGGAAATCGGTACGGGCAGGTTTGCCATCCCTTGCCACTTTGACCATTCTTTCGCCACTTTGCAGAATATTTTTTTTCAACGGCGCATCCACCATCAGGCCCTTTCTTGCCCAAGCCCCGGTCAACAAGGCGACATAAACCTTTTTAACTTGATGATCTTCGCGAAACATCTCATGCAGATGGCGCAAAGCGCTGCGCTTTTTGGCAATTAACAAACAACCCGAGGTTTCCCGGTCAAGCCTATGCACCAGTTCAAGAAACTTCGCATTGGGCCGGAGCGCTCGCAAACCTTCGATGACACCATAACTCAGCCCACTCCCACCATGCACGGCCATCCCCGCCGGTTTGTTGATCACCAAAAAATCGTCGTCTTCATGTAAAATGCGCCCTTCCAAGCGCTGTTGGATCAAGTTTTCGGGTATTTCCGCCTCCTCTCGCTCGGCCACGCGCACAGGGGGGATGCGTAGTTTGTCGCCAAGCTCCAATTTCCGCTGGGCTTGGCAGCGTCCGCCATTGACCCGCACCTCTCCTTTGCGCAGGAGCCGGTAGACATGGCTTTTGGGGACACCCTTGAGTTGAGTGAATAGAAAATTATCAATGCGCTGGCCTGCGCTTTCCTCGCCGATTTCAATGAAATACGGTTTGGATGTGGCCGGGGAAGTATCGTCTATCATTTTACAATCATAACAGAGGACAGCGGCTTTGAGGGCATGGATTATTTTCAGGCCGATGTATAATTGACGGAATGCCAAAATTTGCCAGCTTGAACCCTTTAACGGTTTGGCTGTCCCAAAGCTTGCATTTACCTAAACCCTATATCAAGAAAAATGGAACCCCAAGCATGAGCTTCAGAACTCCCGACCTATGCGATCAATTCGCAGACAACAACCGTCACTTGCAAATTGCCGACCCGGTATTCAAATCCTTTGGCGGCATTCATTCTTTTTGTGGACGTATTTCCACACTAAAGACATTTGAGGACAACGTATTATTGCGGCAAGTATTGGAAGAAAAAGTCGAGGACAGGGTGTTGGTGATCGATGGCGGCGGATCGCACCGTTGTGCTTTATTTGGCGGTAACTTGACGAAATTGGCCTGTGACAATGGCTGGAAGGGCATCATCGTCTATGGTTGCATCCGTGATTCCTTGGAGATTGCCCAATTGCCCATTGGTGTCCGCGCCTTGCACACCCACCCGATGAAAAGCCATAAACGCGGCGGCGGTGACAAAGATTGTTTGATTACGTTTGCCGGGGTCAATTTCCGCACGGGAAGCTATCTTTATGCAGATGAAGACGGCATCGTTGTCGCAGAAGATAAACTGATTTAAGGCAGATCCATGGGCAATCGACTATCAAAGATTTATACCCGGACCGGCGATGACGGCACAACCGGGCTGGGAGATGGCAACCGGGTGGCGAAAGACAGTTTGCGCGTCGAGTCTTACGGCACGGTGGACGAGTTGAACAGCCACTTAGGCATGGTGCTGACTTACGAACTCCCTTTGAATCTGCGGGAGACATTTTGCGAAATTCAGCATTTATTATTCGACTTGGGCGGTGAGCTGTGTATGCCTGGCTATGTTTTCATCAAGCCCGAACATGTCACTTGGCTGGAGCAGGAGCTAGACAAACTCAATGACAACCTACCCCCTTTAAAAGAATTCATCTTGCCGGGGGGCAACCCATCTGCGGCTGCCTGTCACATCAGCCGAACAGTTTGTCGGCGGGCAGAACGCTTGATGGTGGCCTTGGGACGACAGGAAGCCGTTGAACCATCGGCCCTTGCCTTCATTAATCGTTTGTCCGACTTCTTGTTCGTCGCCGCCCGTGTAATGGCAAGGGCAGATGGCGGTGAAGTGCTATGGCGTGGCGGTGCGCAAAAATAATTCAAGGCCGCCCCGGTTTTTAAAATCGTGTCTGCTGTGTTGCGTTGCGTCCATTGCGCCAAAGTGACACAATGCTACTCTATTCATTTTTCAGATAAAACAGAAATATCCAATGGAAATTATACTTGCTAATCCTAGAGGTTTTTGTGCCGGTGTAGACCGTGCCATCGAAATCGTTGAACGCGCCATCGAAGAGTTTGGCGCACCCATCTATGTTCGCCACGAAGTGGTGCATAATCGCTATGTCGTGGACGGTCTGCGTGAACGTGGGGCCGTGTTTGTGGAGGAATTGTCCGAAGTGCCGGAAAACTCCACCGTCATCTTTAGCGCCCATGGAGTATCCAAGCAAATCCAACTGGAATCCAAGGAACGCGGATTGAAGGTATTTGATGCCACCTGCCCGTTGGTTACTAAAGTTCACATCGAAGTTCATGCCCATGCCAATGAAGGGCGTGAAATCATCTTCATCGGCCACGCAGGCCACCCGGAAGTGGAAGGCACCATGGG
>CAIYXP010000443.1 GCA_903930145.1 uncultured Methylococcaceae bacterium | reverse complement strand
TAGATTTTAAAGAGGTTATTTCTATAATCAACGCTATTCCAAAGCTTTATTCATTAAAGTAACATGAATAATTGTATTTGGTACATCTCAAAGTATGCTAGCCCCTTGAAGTACGGGTTTGGAACACGTCACTTTTATCTTTCTAGGGAATTCGCTGCTATGGGATGGAATCCAGTAATAATTTCATCTGATTCTAATCACTTAGTGCAAATTCCCCGTTTCAGCAAGAGATATTTTTATGAAACAATAGATGGTATCGGGACATGGTGGATTCGTACTATTAAGTATAGTGGGACCAGCTCATTCCGTCGTATTCTGAGTTGGATTGATTTCGAGGTGAAGCTGTGGTTAATGCCTAAGCACAAGTTGCCCCATCCCAGTGTGATAATTGTGTCGTCATTGTCGCTGCTTACTGTCTTCAATGGATATTGGCTCAAGAGAAAATATGGATGCAAACTCATATTCGAGGTTCGGGATATCTGGCCGTTGACAATAACAGAGGAAGGCGGTTTTAGACCTTTGAATCCTTTTGTCAGGATATTGGCTTGGGCAGAGAAGTTTGGTTATAAGCATGCCGATATTATAGTTGGAACAATGCCAAACCTTGCCGAACATGTTTCAACAGTCATGCATACGGCAATGAACTGTGTTTGCATTCCCTTTGGATATGATCCCGAACTTTACTCTAATTTGGAGGCAGTGTCGGAAGAATATAACGCTCGTTACATTCCTAAAGGTAAATTCATTGTTGGCTATGCCGGTAGTATTGGCATTACTAATGCATTAGAGCCACTGATTGATTGCGCTATAGCAATGCAGGACAATGAGCGTGTACATTTTCTACTTCTTGGCGATGGCGATTTACTTGAGTCTTTTAAGACCAAAGTTTCTGGCTTGACTAACATATCCTTTGCCCCAAAAGTTGGGAAGGCCCAGGTTCATGGTGTGCTTGCACACTGCCAGGTCCTATATTTCAGTGTTAAGGATTCAAAGGTTTGGCAATATGGCCTTTCATTGAATAAACTTATTGATTACATGATGGCTGCAAAACCAATAGTCGCTTCATACAATGGCTATCAATCCATGATCAATGAGGCAGAATGTGGTCGGTTTATTCAAGCAAACAATGTCTCAGCTCTTAGACGGACAATAGAGGATTATTCAAACATGAGTCCCGAAAAGCTTGATGAAGTTGGACAACGTGGCAAATTCTGGCTAATGGACAATCGTCCGTATAATAAAATTGCCCAAAATTATTGTCAGTTATTTGGTTGACATAATGGGCAATTATTGCGGTTCAAGTTTGCTATGACAATTATGGAGAAGGTTTTAATTACCGAAGCAAGTCACGAACACTTCATCTGGATCGCAAAGCTGCACTCCACAGGTATTACGGAGGGGTTTCTATCATCGTTAGGAACTCGCTTTTTATCTGTTCTTTACCGAGGTATTGCCAGGTCAAATTATAGTGGGGTCATGGTTGCGATCGAGCAGGATAAGGTTATCGGTTTTATTTCCTATACTAAGGACATTAAGATATGTTACCGGGAGTTATTAAGGTCCGAATGGCCAGCATTGGCTGTATCCTTGTTACCCAATATAGCCAAGCCGTCAGTATATAGAAGGATATTAGAAACCTTGAGGTACCCCAAAAGACAAGTTCAAAGGATTGGAGCCTCTCCGGATACTAGTGCAGAATTGTTATCAATGGCTGTAGGCTCGGATGCGCGAGGCAAAGGTGTTGGCAAACTTCTGGTCAATGCACTTGACCAAGAAATGTCGCGATTGGGTGTAGTAGGTTATCAAGTAGTTACTCATGGCATAGATGAACGCTCCAATGCTTTTTATGTGTCTTGCGGATTTGTCAGAATTTCCGAATTTGTCAACCATGGAAAGCCAATGGTTCGATACTACAGAATCATAAGTCCTCAGGTATAGTTAACCCCAAAGGCAAAGCATATCAACCGTATCCATCCGACCAACCCATCTTGATTGCTGCCAGCTGAGGGCATAGCTTTGCACAAAAAGGTTTTATGCAAAGCAAGAGCACTAGCAAAAAGATGCTGCAGGTGGTTGAGGAATGGCATCAAAGCGGAATCAGCCAAAGGCAGTTCTGCGAAAAGAATCAAATTAAGTTGAGCACTTTTGGGTATTGGGTTCTAAAATAAAACGAGGCCAAAATCCCGGACCCGGAATTTGCTTCGCTTAGAATCAGCCCCGAGCCAGTGAACACCTCGCAGGTTCCAAAAATGGAGATCGAACTTTCCGGTGGTGTTTTCGTCCGGATCTATTAGCCTTCAGTCATGTTGTTCGGACTCTCCGGCAACTGCCGGTTTTTTCTGTATGGTCAGCCGGCTGATATGCGGAAGGGCTTCGATGGACTGAGAGGATTGGTGATCAACAAGCTTGGGCAAAACCCGCTTTCGGGAG
>CAIYXP010000442.1 GCA_903930145.1 uncultured Methylococcaceae bacterium | reverse complement strand
TGGCGTTGAGCCCGTGCCGACGGCAGTACTCGGCCTGCGACAGGCCGCTGGCCTGCCAGTCTTCGATGTGTTTTTTCCAGTGTACCGATAAAGCCATTGTTCATCCTCGCGCAAAAGCCAGAGAATGCCAATTTGTTTTTTAAAATGACATATGGAAGCGTTGACCCCTTACAATTGCCCAACCAATAGTTGTCGCCAATCTGCCCCACCCACACGTCGATGCAGCCCTCGCCGCATTTTTCGACTTTGGTGGGACCGCTCACCGGCTCGACCATTGGGGCCACCTCCCAGTTATGCACAAAGGTGCAGGACGAGGGAGGCTTCGGGCCTCTGACGCAAGTCTTGTAGTCGTGCAGCTTGGCATCAAACTGGCTGTCATGGTAGGACGTGATGGACGTGCAATCCGCGAAAGTCTTGGCGAACAGCGCGTGGTTGTCCATGACATAATCAGTGGTCTTCCAGATCGGGTCGTTGCTCAAATCAGGATGGGAACGGTTGGCCGAATGAGCCAGCGTTTGATAGGCTTGACCGGTCCGGCTGGCCTCGGAATTCAACATGGACTGGGCATTGAAGCCCGCCGCGACCGTGGCGTTGTCGTTGCCGTACAGCGAAGTGAAGTCCGAAGACTGGCCGCTGGCAGATTCGGGGAACAGTTGATTGACCCCAATGGACAAATCCTTGCCGGTTCCGGGGAACAGCGTCAAAGTCTGGCCGTCCGGCGAGGTTTGCGGCAATTGGAAATTCTGGCTGCTGCCCTTTGCCACGGACTGACCAAGTTTTGCGTTGTCGGACATGGCATCGGCGACGGCACGATGGACAGGCAGTACCGCCATCAGCCAGACCAAGAAAAGGCAGATTGCCCGGACAATTGGTGAGTGGGGCCGGTTAAGAGTAAGGTAAGTGACGATATTTTCGGGTTTGGGGGTTGAAATGGGGTGAGTTTGTCGGCTTGTGACCGAATTGACCTTGAGTTCCCCGGATTGGCATCCACTAGTCATCATAAAACCCTATTTAATTTATGCCTAAACAACAATCTCTCCAAATCCATTGGACGTACACATGGCTGTCCCCCGGACCCGGATAGGTGTGCGCCATACCCCAGCGGAAGGTGCTTTCGCCGATGGCATGGGAGCGTTTGGTGTCGGCAACTGGGTAAAACATCGTCATGCGGTATTGCGACTTCGGGATGAACGGGTCTATTTTCCCTCCGCACAGCGCGTCGTCGCCCATCGTCCGAAACGCCAAGCCGCGCCGATGCAATGCGGCGGTCGCACGGACGGCAAGCAGGCTGGTCAGCCTTGGGTCAGCGCCGACAGTCGGATTGACCATCCCGGAGAACGGGTACAGCGAACCCCACGTCCCCGCGCACCAGAACATCGCGTCTATCGGCTCGCCCAGGCTTGCTGCCGCACCGTCCGCGATGCACGAGGAAATGGCGACGGGGTTGGCGAACAGCGCCACTTCCGGCTGGGTGAAAAACGCCAGTTCGTCGTTGTTCCATGTCGGGTCCAGTTCGGACACATACATCAGGTCGAAGTCCTTGTATCCGTCTGCGTTGCAGCGGTCTTCCCAGAACAGGTCGAGCATGATGTACAGGGGATAGGCGAAGTAGTGGTAATTGAAAAACGCAACCTCGCCGTTGTCGTACTCGGCCTGCCCGGTGGTTCCGCGCAAGCGCAACAGCGAGGAATTGATCTTCAACCCTCCCAACGAAGGCGAACACCACGGGGTCGTGACCAGTTCGATCAGCCTTGCCGGTGACCACAGGCCCAAGGTCAGGCCAAATTCAGGGATGCCGCCCTTGTCCTTGCATAGGCACATGGCTTGTTTGGTGGCGCGGACAGGGATGGACGAACCACCCGAAGACTTGTCCACCGACCAGTCGAGCAGCCCGCCCGCAATGCGGATCGGGAACAGGCAGCCCCAGCAGATGTCGGTGACGATCTTGCCGGACCAGAGTTCAGCATCCGGGCAAAGCGGGTCGAGCGATTTGGTGGCGGCTTGTGCTGTCTGTGCAATACAGCAGATGATTAAACCTATAAAGACAAAACCCATGCGATTTTTCATGGTTGTAGGGATTACCAGATTGTTTGCGTTAGTTTTTCCACTCATGGAGCCACTTTCCCCTGAAGATTGGCTGGTTGCCCTTGGTTGATTCGATCAACCCCTTCGTCTACTTTGCCCACCTTGTACTCCCGCACAGTAAAGGCTTTGCCCTTGGCTTCAACCATACAAGGCGAGCGTTCCAGTTGAAAGCGGTCGCGCAAATCGGGGGTCAGCAAGAACACCGGGGCATTGAGTGCCGTTTCGATTTTTGCCAGCCCCTCCCAGCCGGATTCCCTGTCCAGGCGGGTGGCGATGTAGGTGACTCGGCGCGGGGCGGCTTCCCTGCCCAGCCGCAGTGCGAATTCGACTTGGGCCGGACTCGTGGCATCGAACACCACCAGCCGTTGGGTGAACGGCAACCTGTCCAAGGGGTTGATTTGCTGTCCGGCCCTGACAATCAACGTGCCGTCAGGGGCTATCACATCACGCGGGGCCGTGACACTTGGATCAATCAGCCGCTCGCGGTTTTCGGCGGCTTCGGGGAGTTCGTAAAATTCCGCGTGTTCCCAAAAGCGGGCAAGCGCTTCTCGTTTCTTGGTGGCCCAGTCGATCTGCGACACACGGCGCTGCATTTCTTCGATCAGGTCAACTTCGGCTATTTCCCTTATTGGGCCTTGGGTGCCGAAGTCCAGCGTTTTGATTTCGCCGTTCGGTTGCTTGCCAACATTGCCAACACCGCCAGCACTTGGATTTCCCTCGTCTTGCTTGCCATTTCCAAGTTTGCCGTCCGTTTTGGACTTCAGCCATTCAATGCCGGTAATACCTTGGACTTTAGCCAACACCTTGCCGTCTTCCTCCAAGGTCAGCGTTGGGGCCACCGTCACACCGGCATGGCGGAAGCGGTTCGGGTCGATGATCACATGGGGCTGCTTGTCTTCGCCGAAACGCCTGACAAGGGCATGAATCTCACGGACGAACTGCTGCAATTTTTGCCCCGGCTTCACCCCCCGGAACACTACCAACACATCGTCCCGTGCGGCTGCATCCCCCAGTATGTCCAGCAATCCCGCTTCGCCCAGCGAGGTCGAGGCATAGATCACGAAGGTTTTCCTGTCAGAGTCGGCAGTTAAGCCTGAGTCAGAGCCATATCCAGACAAACTGCCAAAACCAGCTTGCCCAGAAGTTATGGATGTTATAGGAGCTTGCACTGGCGGCTTTTGCGCGGCTTGCAAGGCTTCCATCGCCTGTTTGCGGATGTCCGAAACAGACGGCTGGTTTTCCAACCATGCGGGTTTGGGTTGTTTACCCACTGCGTCCAGAATGGCACGGGAACGCGAAAGCCAGTCTTCCTCTGCGTGGACAGGGCATCCCCTGCCAAGCCCTAGCAAAGCCATCACCCAAAACGAAACATGGCGAAGGTTGCCAGTCCGGTTAGAACGGCAGCGCATAAGCCCTCCCGATGATTTGATTGTCGTAGACGAAACCCCAATAGCGCGAATCAAAGCTTCGGGGATGTGTGCCGGTTGCCCACAGCGCACTGGCCGGAACCGTCGCCTCTCGGATGAAGTCCGATAATTGCCTGCCCAGTGTCGGGGTGAGCGCCAGACCTTCGGACACTGGCTCGCCGTTGACGAGCGTATGCATCCCGTCAACTTGAACAAGGTCCCCCGGCATCCCAGTGGCGACTTTCACGATGATGCGACCGGCTGGAAACCAAGGGGCCATGCGCGGGTCGGCGCGGAATGCCACCAGATCGCCGCGCCAGACATTCTGATCGTGGCGGTCGATCAGATACCAGCGATGATTTCCCGACAGGCACAGTTCCTTTTGGTCGTCTATGCCAAGGTGGAATCGGTTGCCCAGATATGCACCCAAGCCGAGTACGACAGCCAACACTGGCAGGGCTTTTAGCAGGAACAGGGCATGGTCTCTTGCCGACAGGGGCGTTGATTTTCCGGCTTTGGCCTTGGAATCGGGTTTGGTGTCGGACTTGGCGGTGTTGCTTTTCATGGCATCCCCGTCATTCTGGTCTGACATACACATCCTCCGGCGCGGCGACCACCAGCCCCGAGTCGATCACCAGATAACCGGCCTTGGCAAGCTGACCGGCCTTTTCGCGCCAGTCGTCCACCGCCCGGTTGACGGTTTCTTGCGAGGCATCGGCGGGCAGCGACCTGACCCAAGCCGCCCTGTCCAAGATGAAAACAGGCGTGGTCAGGCCAAGCTTGGCGAGTGGCTCCTTCAGTGCTTGTTGGGAGACATAAAATCCACCCAACGAACCCAAGGCGGATGACAAAATGACGGTTGCAAACCAAACGGTTTTATTGGACATTGGTTTTCTCCTTAGTTTTTATTGGCTAACAGCCGGTTTACTGGCTCGGATTGCGGTTTCGCATCCACGATTAACATGGGCAGAGGTTTGATGTTCATAACGGACATGCAGAACCTCCCGCGTTGCCACTCTTATGTCCGAGTCGATGGCTGGATACCCGGCATTGGCGAGTTGCATGGTTTGATTGCTTCCGTTTTCCATGGGCCTTTTGATGGCTTTTTACGGGGCATCGGTGGTTAGCGGACCGACCAAAAGGATAGGCACTGGGGCAGTTGGGGCAAGTTTGCCGGGTGGCTCCCCCGGTTCCATGTTGGGTGGCGTAAAACCCGCCGATTGAACCCAATATGGATGACAACAGGACGGCGGCAAGCCATGCGGTTTTATTTGACATGCTTGATTTCCTTTTGCTTTTCGGACATTAATTTGTGTACCGCCTCCTGCAAGCTCAGCCCTTGACGGCGCAGTTGCCTGATGGCGTTCACCTCGTCGGCGCGGGTCGAGAACAGGATGCGCTTGAACGGGTCCACGACCAGTCGTCCAATGCCAGTCCCGCGCTCGGTGATGAAGAAGATTTCAGAATAAACACCGGGCAGGGTGTGGACGGTCTTTAGCAATGAATAGCCGCCTTCGGACAGCGGTAGCCTTCTTTCAGCCTTGAGGGCTTCGATGGCCTCGGCTTTTTGGCCCAACAAATACATGTTCGCCGAGTTCTCGACGATGGCCCTGCCGGTCGGCGAACGGTACAGGTCGTTGACGGACTGGGTAATGGTGACTGCCGCACCGCCGTATTTGCGAAATCTGCGGTAGCCGTGCTCCATGAAGGTCGCCGCGTCGCCCATGCCGAGCAAGTCCCACGATTCGTCGATGATGACGATCTTGGGCCGGTCGCGCTCGCCGAGGTACATCTCCTGCTGGATTTGGTAGATCAGTTGCAGCAGCACGACTTGCTGAAGGTGCTTGCGGCCCTTGAGTTCCTCCAATTCCAGCACGGTGAAGTCGTTGGTGAAGCGGACGTTGTTTTGCCCGTTGAAGAACCGCCCGTACTCGCCCTGTGTCGTGAACGGAAATAGCTGCTCGCCCACGTCGGTCAGGCGCTGGTTGGTTTCGGCACACAGGGCCTTGGCGATGTCGTCCACGGTCATGGACTGGCCTTGAGCGTCCCACACCGACTTTAGAACCCGCTTCAATCCTGCGGTCTGGTAATCGGAGAGTTTTTCGGTGGGCGCTGCCATCGCAGTGACCAACCCCGCCACCACATCGGCTTCTTCCTCCCAACTGCGCACCAGTTCAAACGGGTTCAGGCAGATGGGCTTGTCGGCGCTGAACGCCATGAAATCCCCGTCCAAGGTTTCGCAGAGGTTCTGGTAGGAACGCCCCACGTCGATGACCCATATCCTCGCGCCCTCGCCCAGATAATTGACGATGATCTCGTTGGCGAGGAAGGACTTGCCGGAACCGGATTGGGCGGCGATGCAGCAGTTGTAATTAGAGCCGGAGTCGAACAGGGACACATTGACCAACTGCCCGTTTCGGGAAACAAAGTTCAAGGTCGGCGTACCCGTCCCCGGCCAGTCGGCAAACAGCGGCAGCAAGGGTATGGCATGGCGTGTCCCAAAAGTGCGGTAACGGTTGCTGTCGCGGATAGCCAGCCTGTCGGCCCCGAACGGCAGGCAATTCAAGAAGAACGGCAAGCAAAAGTACTTGTCCTCCATCAGTTGGAAGCCCAGTTCGCGGAAGTACACCCGCGCATTCGACACGGCTTGGGCCTCGTCTTCTGCGTCGCAAAACAAGACCGCGCCGAAATACGCCCGTACCGGTCGGTCGCCGTCCATGAAGGCATCGAACAGGGTGTCGAAGTTGTGCTTGCGGATTCCCAACTGCGGCAGGAACTTTAGGATCGGCCCGTAGGCTTGGTTGACCACCCATTGCCGTTTGGTGTCCAAGGCGGCACGGGTGTCCTCCGCGTCGGGGTAGTGCAAAGTGAGGGTTAAGATCGTATTCTGGCGGATACCCCGCGTCCCGGACAGCACATCGCCCAAATAGGCCACCGCCGAGCCAAAATGGATGCGGTCGGGGTAGCGTTTCACCGAGAGGGTCTTGACGCGCTTTTCCCCCAACCACAGGCCACGCGCATCGACCCGGAGGCTGTTGTCGAAGTCGAACAACTGGTCGCGAATCAGTTGATTGGGGTCGCATTCAGGAGTGATTTGGTCGTGCCAACCGGCATCGGGAGACCAATTCAGCATCGTGGACAGCAGCCGGACATAGTGATCCGAACCCAATGTTTCGGGCCTCAGGCCAATCGTGCCTAGGGATTGAAAAGTTGAAAGACGCAATTCGGCGGCACGGCGGATGTCGCTTTCGGTGGGCATCGCCCCGGACATTGGCAATTTGACTGTCACCAGCACTTGCATTCGGCGAAGTCGTATCCCCGCAGTGCCGTCCAGGGCCGATTGCGCACCCTGTCCAAGGAATTCAATCGTGGCACGGAGCATGTCCTTGTGGAACGGCTGTTGTTGGGCAATCCTGCGGGCTTGCATCAACGCCAAGTTCGCGTCGATGTCGGGCGAAGTCCACAAACTCACTTGCAACAGCGTGTCCACCGGCCAGTCTTGGTTCAGCAGCACGTTCACCCGATCCGCCACGGCTGGGTCTGCGCCGGACAAGGGCTGGCAGATGAAGCCAAACGCCAAGCTGCGATCCTCGGTCAGGAACTGGCCGTCCTCGGCATCGTAGGCTAGAATCGAAAACAATTGGCTGGCGCGGGGGTAATCAGAGGGCGGTTTCATCGCAGCATCTCCCTGTTCTCGGTTTGATTAGAATTACGGTTGCCAGCATCACTGTGGAAAGGATTGGCTAATGAGTCGGGAGTGGACAATAAAGTAAACTTAAACGGCGGGGTTGTATGGTTGCCCCCATTCCCGTCGCTCCTCGACAAAAGCCTGATGCTGTAAGGCTGGACGGACTTCACCACGGCGCGTTTTGCCTTCAGCAGTTGACGGGCGCGGGCGGGATGGCAGGGCGCGAGGGTTTCCCCTTCCACGCCAAAGACGGTTACGCTACACATGCGGTTCGGTTGCAATCGGTTGGGGTGTGCGATTCCGGCCCTGCCCAAATGGGCAAGGCTCGGGTTTTAAGGGTGTTGCTAGAGCGTGGCGGTGACGATGGCGTCGATCACGTTGGGCGCGGTGTACACGCCAAGCCCAGCGGCGATGCCGACCACGAAGCCCATGATGCTGCCGCGCATCACGCCGCCGACCAAGCCGACAGCAACGAAAGTGACCGCCATGATGCGGCCCAAGGTGCCTTGCAGCCAGCCGGTCAGCATGGTGTAGATCGAGCCGAATTCAGTGGAGCCGCCAGTCCCGGCGAACACGTCGGGGGCCAGCAGCAAAAGTGAAACGGCGCACAGCACTGCAAGCGTGGGTACGCTTGATTGATTGATGGAAGGTTTCAAGTTCATGGATTCCTCATGGAATGATTACAGGGTTTAAAAGGATGGTGGTGGGTTTCCCCGCCTGCCTCGAAAGCAATGGCTTCCGGTGTCCTTGCGGTTTCCCGCCCCCTCTCGACCAAGGCCAGAAGCCTTGCCGGAAAAACTTGTGATAAAACAGGCATTACCTGTCCACAGGAGTAGCTACCCTGCCGTCCGGCCTTGAATCGTCAGCCTCCATCGGGTTCATGATTGCCGTGTCTGCATTGGACGGGATGCGCTTTTTCTCTTTTTCACGATGGATGACTTGCAAGGGCTTGAGGCTGGTTGCCACTGATGGCGCAGCCTTGCCGACCATCCAGCGGCGCGGTTCGAGTTCGGTGAACAGATAGCCCGACACGTTGAGGTCGCCGTCCGAATCTTCCCAAGGAGCCACCCAGATTCGCATGACTTTGGAGGGTGTCCTTATCGGAGTGGGATCTTCGATTTTTGGAATCGGGGCGGATTTTGTTCGACGATTGTCAATCGCAGACGATGCCGGTCCTGATTCTGATTCCAATGTCGAGGCTGAACCCTGTGCGGACGAGGTTGACGATCCCGGTTTTCCCATCACTGGGGCTAAGGCATCATTGGGCCGCACCGTTGAATTGGCCTTGTCGGTAATTTGGTAGGCTTCGACCGCCGACAAACAGGCTGGGTCTTCCGGCAATCCTTTGCAGCCGTATTGAGTGGAACAACTTGCCAACCCAGCCAGCAGGGTGAGAATGACTAGCGTGAAGGGTCTTTTCATGGCTTGGCATCCTCACCTGCATTGGACGTTTTCGCAGAATCGGGAGACACTACCGCTGCTTTGGACGGTGGCTGTATAACTTCTGCCCGTGGTGTTTCAGTCTTTGGTTCGGTTTTGTTCGCCAGCCAATCAGCCAGACTGTCAGGCGCACCCTTGAAGGTTCGCCCGTCCGGGGCAATCAGGAATGGAACACCGTCAATGCCGAACAGCTTGGCGGTTACCAAAGCCCTTTGGACGGGTTCGCGGTCGCATTTGGAGCCTATTGCGGACGGCAGGATGTCATAGGATTGGTGCATCAATGCATCGCGGGCCTTGTCCTTGGATGGTGTTTGCAGCAGACAGCCGATTTTCACCACCAAGCTTTGCGATTCCGGCCCTAAGACTGGAATAGGGACAAGTTTGAAGGTGTATTGACCCTTGATCGCTTCCATCTGCTTTTGCACCGTGCCGCAGTACGGGCAGCGCGGATCGACGAAGACCACCACCTGTGGCTTGCCAGTGCCGATGGTGGCTGGTCCAAGGTCGTCGATCTTGAGCTTCATCTTGGACAGGTCTATTCTATTGGCGATCTGGTCAACCTGATCCAGTTCCGTCACCGCCACCCGATTCCAAACATCAAGCAGGGTTCCGGTGATGACGAAACGCCCGTTGTCCGACATGAAGAATGTCTTGCCGCCCGCCTTGACCATGTTCAGGCCATGGACGGGCAATGCTTTCAGCCCTTCGATGTTGGCGTTAGAGAGCAAGTCCGCCGTGTCGGAAACGGACGGTGTAGGTGGATTGGTGTCTGCAATTGAATGTCCTGTCAGGACGGAAAGCAGTATGATGATAAGCAGTCTTGGTAGCATGATCTTCTCACTAAAAATGAGAAACCATTTTGCAATTTTTTAGGCGGGGGGAGTGTTTGGAAAGATGAGTTATTTTAGAAGCTTTTTTGATGCATAAACGGGCATGAATGAGGCAATTGCAACTAACGACCCAAAAGCGACATTCACGCCTTCGCATGATGAAAGTCAGCTCCCAGATGGAAACCAGCCGTTTGGAAACTTAGTTTACTAGGCTATTGTCCTGTTCTACCTCGCAGCTACCTTGCGTAGTCCAGTTTTATCGCGAACCACAGTTTGCAATAATCGGTGTCGTTAATCGGCATTGTCCAGATTCCGTGCAGATGGTCGCGCTGCATCACCATCGCATCCAGCCGGAATGGTGGCCAGCGTTCAAAGCAATCCCGGAACGCCGCCCGCAACAAATCCCGCGCCAAGTCAGTTCCCAAAATAGTGGCCCGCCGTTCCGTCACCACCGTGAAGAAGTACGATCCGCCGGGAACATAAACGCGCCGGAAATTGGACATGGGCAATATCCCAAAAAAGGATTGTAGATGATTGGGTACGCCACGCGCACCACGTTGATAGCGTAATGTTAAAGCGCGTTATGGGCGATGCGCAATGACCCACGCAGGGTGCGCATCGCGCACCGTTCACGATGCCATGACATTCCCACGCATTTAGGGAAATGTCCCAATATCCAATGCCGATGATTATCGAAGCATCAAAGTTCATGCGGCGTACATGCATGGGTTAAGGTGCGCGGTGCGCACCCTACCTGGCTTCGGTCGGGATTACAAATTCCGACCCGCAACCATCACATACCCCGTCACTCTTCGTTTACAAAACCCATCGCGCACATTCAGCATACCCCGTCACGCTTCGCGATGAAGCCGCAAACCAACCTACGCGTCATAGCAAATTATTCTAAGTTGGCATGCCTTTCTCTCATCTTCTCTTCTGGAATACCTTTATCCCAAACGATATTAGAGATCAGTGCTTCTAGGAAGCAGAGCGTTGAGAGTTCAAATACGGTCCCCATCGGCATGCCTTTTACCTTCTGATAGAGTTCCTGTTTTCCAATTTGGAACACGGCTTCGGCTAGATCGCCGATAGTTGACTTGGCTCTTGAGGAGATTAGCACCACCTTAGCCCCAACCTCCTTGGCCTTTTTGGTGAAGGCAATCAACTGTTCGGTTTCACCCGATCCCGAGATTACGACCAATAGATCACCGGATTTAACGCTGGGCGTTACGATTTCGCCAACGATGGCAACCTCGTATCCACAATGCATTAAGCGCATCCCAAGAAAATTACCGACTAGCCTTGAACGCCCAGCCCCCGATATAAAAATACGTCCGGCCTCATCAAACAGCGTTGTTAATTTCTGCGCGTAGGTATTGTCGGTTGCGTCAAGCATTTCAGACAATTTTTCGATGACCAAGCGTTGATTTTCTTCTTGCCACATAGTAATACTCCTTAGAGTTGGTTAATAAAGCTTAACGAGTCAGTTCAGCTTCGTAGATCCCGTCATGCGGTTAAAATCCTAACCGGCAAAGGCAAAGCTGGGTTGGCGGACGACCAAAACCAATACTCCGGGCAGGCCACATATCCCTTTCTTACTGGATTTTCGTGGATATAATTGAGCTTCTGCAAGTAAAACCCGTCATTCTCGACTTTTTTTGTCGTGTTGTCATCCATCCAAAAACGATATTGCCCTTCGTCATTGACGAATAAAATCAAGACACTTGGTTCGTTGGCTTGCAGATTCTCCTTGAATTGCTTGGATGTTAATTTTTTGAAGTCACGCAGAAAACCGGCCATGTCCGAGGAGGTCACGATAAGTTGCAAATGGTTCAGCATGAAAACGTACCCGTTCAACTCTAAACCCTTATGCTCTATGCAATAACGGAATGAATCGGCCAGAATGCCCCAGCGGTTATGCCGATCAAACAGATAATACCAATGTTGAATGGTCAGCGTGAGGTAATATGTCCCGGGTGAGGTCGGAGGAAATGCGACTTGAAGGCATGGCGCTGTGTTCCTAATGAATGAAGGGCTTGGAATGCCCGACAGGGCAAGGTCAAACGGTATCAGTTATGTTGCCGGACGGGATTTGTAATCCCGTCCGTAACGTTTTATGCCATGGCGAATATGCGGACGGCTTGCAGGACATGTCCGGTTGGATGGCAAATCTTATTCCATTCAACAAAACCACTCCTCTTCACAAAACGTCAGGGTCGGGATTACAAATCCCGACCAGCAGCCAACACAAACCCCGTCCAGATACCCCGTCACGCTTCGTTATTCACCCAAGACAAGCCCGTCATCTTCGCCTTCCATGCCTATCCTTGGCTGATTCATCGCTTAACTTACCGCCGCACCAACCACGACAACCCGGCTGGTCGGGGTTTGCAACCCCGACCGAAACGTTTGAGGTCCGCGCCGACGCACAAAACGTAAGCGACGGGGTTGCAAACCCCGTCGCGCACATTATGCATACCTCGTCGCACCCGATCTCCATACCCCGGCCCGCTTCGCATTGTCGGCCTATGTGCCAGAATTCCGCCCAGAATTGTGCGGCCTCAGTCCGCCCGCACCCGCCGCGGACCAAACCACTTCGCGCACATCATGCCCACGTCCGACTCATTCTGTTGGAGGAGCAGGAAGCGAGACTGGTTTAGATCGAGCCCAGAAGGGATCGACTTTTGTATTATAATTCGGCCAAATCGTAAATTGTTGGTCGGTTTTCCTCAGGTCATTGTATTTAACTATATCTATTTTGATTGTCGCATCTACAGTTAAATTCGAAGAGCCTGGTGTTACTGTCGCGTTTTTATCTTGCAATATTCCATTAGAATATAATTTTACCGCAATGTTTGTTTTCAGATAATTGCCGTCAATGCTGTCTTGCGGAATGTAAGCAACTGTCATCTTAATTTTAAGATTAACTTCCTGGTTGATTATTTGTGCCTTTAAGCCGTCTTCATCCGAAATCGACACAGGGAACTCATCTTCCTTTTTTTTAGGGCTGTAAATGGCTCCAAGGTCGTTATCCTCTAAAGCAACGAAATCAGGGCTAAGTTTCTGTGGCCCGCCTATAGGCAATGTGTCCTCAATATTGGTTTTTTCTTTCCCGTACTTAAGGTTAGGACCGATCGCTATGCCCTGAAATGCCTCATACCAATCTCCCCGCGCATTATAGCCGTGTGGGCCAAATGCCTGCAAGCTAGCCCATTCATCAGCCAAGCGCGGCGTGCCAATTTTGATCTGGTTTATAAAGTTTTGATATCTCCGTCCCACAAGCATAAGGTTGCTATGCATCAACGTTCGCGCTCCAAGCGCAAGGTGCAAGCCATTGCTGAAAAGAAATGGATATCGGTCAAAAAAGCCTTCGATCCCTTTAACACCGTTTTTTTCGGTAGAATTAAATTCAGAAAACAAATCGCAACTATTGAAAACAACCCACTCGTTGTCTTTCTTGCCCAACGTTGTAACGTCTCGTAATGAAAAAGGCGGCACTCCGATTTCCGTCGTTGTGCCGTCTTTGTTTTCCTTTTTTTCGTATTCTGGATTTAAGATTCCACTCTCAAGAGAGAAGACATTATTCTTTCGTGTCCCGTGCATAAGTTCCCACGAGAAGTCAGCAGTATCGAATTTCAGATCACTATTATCTGTCAAATGGTT
Organism: uncultured Methylococcaceae bacterium; assembly: GCA_903930145.1. Classification (GTDB taxonomy): domain Bacteria; phylum Pseudomonadota; class Gammaproteobacteria; order Methylococcales; family Methylococcaceae; genus Methylumidiphilus. The sequence continues at coordinate 6,840 of CAIYXP010000442.1, read as the reverse complement.
ATTTTTTCCGTTTTTATAGGCTTGATCATCTTCATCAAACACAATAGTGTATAGATTTTTCAAAGCCGACTTAACCGTGTTAAAGATACCCTGCGCATTTTTATTTTTATCTTGCGAACCTGAGATAAATCCTATTTCGCGGGAATCATACATGGTCTCGCCTTCGACCAGCGGGTCAGCTTTTCCGTCAACCATCAGGTTTGCTTTTACCGCAATCTCTCCGGAAAGAGGCCGATTCTCCTCAACGCTATCGTTCAAGCTTAACTCGAGTTGATAGGTAGATTTATCTCCGTTGGCTTCAGTAAGTTGGGCAAGTTTCGTGATTGACTTTGTGTCTTCAGTTCCCTTTTGTGAGCATTTAACAAGAAAATTGACAGTTTTGTCCTTTACCAACACGGTCGCCACCTCGGCGCGGAGATAGATTTTGGCATCGTTGGGTAGGCTCCACCTCGGCGACTTCAACATCCAGCGATCAACTAGTTTTCCTGTGGTAACTTGTGTCACTTTAACCTTGTTAGACAGGAAGTAATCAAGTTTCTCCGTGAAGTTGGAATAGGGGGAGAATTCGACAATCTGAGCAGGTGGTTTTGGCTGTTTTCCGACCGTTTCACCGGAATGCAGGGCGGACAACTCGATACGAGTATGTTGTGCATCAGCCTTTTCGATCTTATAGCCTTTGCTTTCGAAATATTCTGCCGTATTCTTATCCTTTTCTCCTCGATAAACGATGCCCGCCTGCTTGGATATCCACTTGCCATTGCTCCCCGACGCTTCGAAATCCTTGCGCTCCAGCACATTCCCGCCCGCATCAACCATGTCGGTTCTTAGCCCGTCAATGGCGAGTGGAATGTCCGCAGGCAATAAAGCTCGAATACGAAACTTACTCTTTTGCGGGATTGAGGGGATATCGTTTTCGGACGATGCGGTTGCGGCAATGTGTGCGACTGTTTGAAAGTTTTCGGGGTCTATCGCAAAGAAAAATTCCTCCCCTTCTTGGACAGCTTCGATTTCATAGGGAACCAGCGCTTGCTGGAAGCTGCCGCCGCGTCCCGCCGTCTCCAATTGGAATTGCAGAATGTCGGAGGCGGTGGCGACCACGCCCGCTCCACCTTGGCTTTGATCCCCGTAGATGACCTTGATGGCCGAGTTCGGCGAAAAGGACAGGGTGTCAAAGACGATGGCACGGCCCTCGATTCTAAGATTCGCCGCAACCTCCGGCCCGGCATCCAGCCGGACATAACCGGCACCGCTTGGATCCGAAATCTGCGGAAAGTCCAGTCCGTTGGGGATGGTGATGCGGGCGCTGCCGCCAGACAGGTCGAATTCACCGGCCCTCGCATAAAAAGTGATGGTCGAAGGCTGTCCGACCAGCAAGCCCAGCGTCGCGTCCCCAGACTGCTTGTCGGCTCGCAGGTTGCCGCTGCCGTCGATCGGGGCAATTTCAAGTGCGCGGATTGTTGTGAACCGCGCCGGGTTGACCAAGTCAATCAGCAGGACGCCGGCCGCAGAACTGCCTGCCGTCCCCTGGATGACTTGAACTTGCCCGGCTGGCACGGTTACGTTTTCTGCCAGCTTTATGCCGTTAGCCATGACCGTGACTGGGCCGATAGCTCTCTGCGTATCCCCTAGATACAGCTTTATTTCATAACCGCCGGGCGCGGCATCCACCAGGAAGGTGGTATGTTCTCTGGTGCTTTGGTGCCCGTCCCGCAACAGAGGGTCAGATCCACCGGTATCGACCACAATAATGCCATTGGGATCTTCATAACCCACGTTATTCCCGCCCGACTTGGCGACAACACCCATCGGGGAGAAGCCGGGTTGCACTGCGGAACCCTCGGGGCCAAGGTCGATATCCCTGCCGACATACATGGGCTTGCCCCAAGTCGCCGACAATTCGTTGGGATTGGTTACCGTGAGTTGTGTCCTAAAGGCGTGATCGGCATTTACATCAATTTCGGCTTCCAACTCGGAAACGCTCTTCCATGTCACGCTACGGACGGTGATTGCGGGGGCATCAGTGAATCCAACAGTCGCGTCTTTGAGGAATCCACCACCCAAAATTGTCATGTGCAGGCCGACAGCATGCTGGTCGAATCGAATGCGCTCCTGGCCGACGATTTGCACCGATTGTATTCGGGGAGCGATTTCAGACAAGTCGGAGCCGAAGATCACGGAAGGGTCTGTGCCCGGCGGCGGAGGCGGCGATGGTTGCGGCTCTGGATTGACGGCGTTGTTCTTCACGGCATTGAGGATGAGTCCATCAGCAATTTGCAGCGCATCGACAACGTTCTCGGTCTGTTCTTCGATAATATCTAATTGGATTACGCCGAGAAGGTATCTGACACGTTTGGATCCCTTCACGATATCGACCACTGCCCGGTTGTAAGAGTCGAAAAGCACATTCCCCTGGAAGGTTGCACCTGCGGCAGTTGCGGTGAAAACCAAACGCTTGGGATTGCCCGCAACCAATTGCCAAGAAGCAGCGCTGACAAACCCGACAGTGTCAATATTGCCTAAGATCGAATCCGAGGATGTCCAGCGGAAAACCTTCTGATTGGCGAGGTCGGCCATAAATGACAGTTGGGCTATTGATCCTTTGACGGAGGGCGATGCGCCGAAGAATGTCGGCCCGTCGGTAGTCCCAGTCAGCGACTGGCTTGCTAATAAGGGTTTCAGGGTAGCCGTGCTTTGCGCCGCAGTTGTGGAAGTGGCGATAGTCGCCGCAGAAGACGCGACACTGGCTGCAGCAGTCGGCATCACACTCGCTTGCTGGTGCCATTCTGTTCCCGTCAAGAGTGTCGCAGTAGCGATGAGCTTGCCACCTTCTATCCGAATTAGCGGAGAAGCACGTAGGGTTTGACCATCCGGTGAGCCTGCGAGGTCTATCCCAGCCGTGGTCTGATCTTCGGCGGGGATGCCTGCTACGGCTGTGAGGCCTTTGCCATCGACCACCCCAATGACGGAATAGCCGCTGATTTGAGTATTGGCCGAAACTTTTAACATGGTGGCCTGAGAGGGAATAGCGCCACCTTTGCTGTTGGAAATCGAATAGATAGCCCCCGGAAGCAGGCTCGGAGTTGCCACCGTTCCCAAGGGGATATTGGCCGCGTCGAAAGCTTCGATAGTCAGCGCACTCTGCGTCTCACCCTGATTGAAGAGCCTCACATCCATCCACAAGGCAATGTTTTGGGCGTTCGGCACCAAAGGAAAATACCATGTCCGGCTAGTTGTCGCTCCAAGAGCCGGGAGGGCAAGCAAATCTCCCTCTAAGGCTGAAAAATACTGGACACCGCCCAAGTTGCCATTTGCAATTACCCTCACTGTGGCAAGTTGTTGGCTATCCGGCGCATTGAATAATTGATCGACTGATAAAGTCTGGCTCGCCAACGAAGGCAGGATCGGAAGGAGCCGATGACCAAGGTCTGTTCCCATCGCATCCAAGGCGATTGCCTCGGGGTTGGCAGCACTTGATCCCAGGTTAACCACCGTGATCGTCTTTTGGCCTTGTACCCCTGCCAGCAAAAGCGGGAAATCTAGTTGGCGGGAGGATGCGCCCAAGGCTGGGACAATCTCGGTCTTCTTGCCGTCTGGAGAAACCAAAATCGAATTTGCAAAAAGGTCTTTGTTGGCTACTACCCTAAGTATTTTTGCGCTGGGTGATGCCGCGCTCTCAACGCCCAAGTTTTGAATTATGCCAGTGGCTGGGATAGCCAATGAGCTGGGTTGTTTGAGAATTATCCCCTCCTGATCGTAGAAACCCAGTTGCGCGTTGATCTGTTGATTTGATAGCGGAGCAAGGGATATTGTGGTCTTGTAATTTTGCCCAAAATAAAAAGGAAAATAATAGTTCTTGCTACTTTGGTTATCGGAAGCTAAACCAGGGCTGATGGCAGTTAACGTACTTCGCAGAAAATCACTAGATAAACCGAAAACAAGCCCCCACACAATAGCGAGGAGAACGGATAGGTAGCCCATTCTTTTCGTTAACTGCCCGAGAACCTTCATCAATCTGTGACTCTTCAGCATCGGCGTTACTCCTCACTCGTTTGGCTGTGTACCTTAGCCTGTAATTATTCAAAATAAAACTTCCCATACAACCAGCAAAAATAAAGAATATGCTGAATTAGGGTAGTCATTAAATCGTGTAAAAAACTTGTACATAAAAAGTATACAGAAGGTAAAATATATTTTGTATTGCTCTTTTTGCTAAACGTTTATGCTTGGTTACGGAACTTTTTTCGACCGTTGAGGCAACCGCTTATAAGACCAGCGACCAATAAACTGGCCGTTCCTGGCTCAGGAATCAAAGCTAGCGCATCCAAATTGTCGGACGGGAGCAGCCCTATTGTTGCTGCTGGTTTCCATAAACTAAAACGACCATTAAAATCGGTAAAAAGAATATCCGCTGGGGAAAGGTGGTCTTTGATACCCGCTTGATAATCCAAGCCAGTGAAAGTAAAGGCGCTTGCGGAAAACGAACTTAGCGAGAACAAGGCGATGTTTCGTTGTACGTTAATGGCCAGTGCGTCAATGTCGTCGCCACAGTACAAGCCCATACTTGTATAGCCGTGCCATACCGTCGAGATATTATCCTTATAGATATTCGCCGCATCGCAACCCGAGCCAAATCCATTACTGGCGGAAAGGGAGTCAATGGAGAAATAAAGGGGGGATGAAACATTGTTAGCGAAATCAAAAGCATCCACGTCATCGCCAAAAAATCCGGCTGTCGTTCCGAGCTTTGTGACCAAGGTATTGCTGCCTACTGGTGGCAATGCCTGGAAAATACCACGTGCTGCATCTTCGACACCGGGTTGCGCTTGATTGTAGACATCGCTGCCGGATACCCCCACCGAAACCCTGTCAACGGAGAAATAAACAGGTTTGTTCAGGTCAATATGATCCTCGCCGGTGGACACGGCATCTAGGTTGTCGTAGACGCCGCCATAGAAATTATCTTGCAGCCCCATAGAACTGCCCTGTTTGACCACAACCAGCCCGTTGGAGCTTTGAGAGAGAATATCGTCCGGGGTAATGCTCCCGTCGATCAGCGGCGAGGCCGGATCTACCGAGAAAATCAAGGCATGTGCAGCTTGAGGAAGCAGAACCGCAGAGGCAAGAAAGGCGGCTTTAAGTAAGCTTTGGCTTTCTTGAGTCTTGAATAATTTTGAATAAGCCAACATGTCTTCCTCTGATGTTTTTTTCAAACAATAATGAAACCGCGCTCATGCAAGATACCGGTTCCACGTCAGGAAAGTTCACAGATGGCGTGGCTTAAGCCAAGTGCATGAAATCTGCGGTGCTGCGGGATGGATTCCCCCAATTGATTTCGCACCTTACGCCGGTCATTTCAGGATGTCAAACTAATTTTTGGCACGACTTGCCTGATTTGCCGCAGCCAACACAAACCTCGTCGCGCTTCGGCGGACGGCTTGCGTCATATGCCCGGTTTGATGGTAAACCTTGTCCCCTGCAACAAAACCACTCCACTTCACAATACGTCAGGTTTCAAGTTCATGGATTCCTCATGGAATGGTTACAAGGTTTAAGGTTGAAAAGGATGTCGGCGGGTTTCCCCGTCTGCCTCGAAAGCACTGGCTTCCGGCGTCCTGGCGGTTTCCCGCCCCCTCTCGGCCAAGGCTTGATGCCTTGCCGGAAAAACTTGTGATTAAACGGGCATTACCTGTCCAGCGGAGTACCTGTAATGCCATCAAGCCTTGAATCTTCAGTCGTCATCGGGTTCATGGTTGCCGTGTCTGCGTTGGACGGGATGCGCTTTTTCTCCTTTTCCCTATGTATGACCTGCAAGGGCTTGAGGCTTATTGCCACTGATGGCGCGGCCTTGCCGACCATCCAGCGTCTCGGTTCAAGTTCAGTGAACAGGTAACCCGACACGTTAAGGTCGCCGTCCGCATCCTCCCAAGGGGCCACCCAGATTCGCATGACCTTGGAGGGTGTCCGTATCGGCGTGGGGTCGTCGATCTTTGGAATAGGGGCTGATTTTGTCCGGTGATTATCCATCGCAGACGTTGCCGTTTCAGATTCCAATGTCGTTGATACTCTCGGTTTTCCTGTTACTGGTGTTGTAGGATCACTGAGCCGCACCGTGGCATTGGCCTTGTCGGTGATTTGGTAGGCTTCGACCGCCGACAGACAGGCAGGGTCTTCCGGCAGTCCTTTACAACCGTATTGAGTGGAGCAACTTGCCAACCCGGCCAGCATGGTGAAAATGACTAGAGTGAAGGGTCTTTTCATTGCTTGGCATCCTCACCTGGATTGGACGTTTTCGCAGAATCGGGAGGCACTACTGCCGCTTTGGACGGTGGCTGGACTGCTTCGGCCCTCGGCGCGAGTTTATTAGCCAGCCAATCAGCCAGATTTTCCGGCGCACCCTTGAAAGTACGACCGTCCGGGGCAATCAGGAAAGGCACACCGTCAATGCCGAACAGCTTGGCAGTCACCAAAGCCCTTTGGACGGGTTCGCGGTCGCATTTGGAGTCTAGTTCGGACGGCAGGGTGTCGTAGGCTTGGTGCATCAAGGCATCGCGGGCCTTATCCTTGGACGGGGTTTGCAGCAGACAGCTAATTTTCACTACTAGGCTTTGCGACTCCGGCCCCAAGACTGGAATCGGGACCAGTTTGAAAGTGTATTGGCCCTTGATCGCCTCCATCTGCTTCTGCACCTTGCCGCAGTACGGGCAGCGCGGATCGACGAAGACCACCACCTGTGGCTTGCCAGTGCCGATGGTGGCTGGTCCAAGGTCGTCTATCTTGAGCTTCATCTTGGACAGGTAGATGCGGTTGGCGAATTTTTCAACTCGGTCGAGTTCGGTCACC
>CAIYXP010000441.1 GCA_903930145.1 uncultured Methylococcaceae bacterium | reverse complement strand
GGCGATGAAGTGATCGTGCCTTCAAATACATTCATTGCAACTTGGTTGGCTGTCACCCATGTAGGCGCAAAACCCATCCCGGTCGAACCGGATATTCAGACTTACAATCTTGACTCTAAATTAATCGAACAGGCTATTACTCACAAAACGAAGGCCATTATTCCTGTTCATCTTTATGGACAACCTGCCGACATGGATGCGATCAAGGAAATAGCTGATCGCCACAGTTTGAAAATTATCGAAGATGCTGCCCAAGCCCATGGCGCAAGGTATAAATCACGACGAGCCGGTAATTTGGGTAATGCGGCAGGGTTCAGTTTTTATCCGGCGAAAAACCTAGGTGCATTGGGTGACGGTGGCGCAATTACCACCAATGATGCGGAACTGGCAAACCAGATTAGAGTACTCCGCAACTATGGCTCACGGGTCAAGTATCAGTATGAAACTCAAGGCTACAATTCGCGTTTGGACGAGTTACAGGCTGCCCTGCTACGCGTTAAACTGAAGGAATTGGATACTTGGAATGAAAGGCGTAGAGAGATTGCCAAGCAATATATGACCCATTTGACTGAAACTACCCTGATCTTGCCATTTGTGGCGGAATGGGCTGAGCCTGTTTGGCATCTTTTCGTCATTCGTTCGGTTGACCGCTCAGCATTTCAATCTCACCTTCTCAAGCATAATGTCCAGACGCAAATACATTACCCCATCCCACCCAGTCTCAGTGATGCTTATGTGGGGGCCAAAACATGTCCTATCGCGGAACGCTTGGCTCAAGAAATAGTGAGTCTACCTATGCACCCGCTTATGAGAGCAAAGGATATTAAGCAAGTACTGCAAGCCTGTCGTAATGCGTGACCTATGGCTGAAAGTGGTTCACACCAGTGGGGCGCAGATTTATGGACTGGCTACCGGGCTAGTGCTTCTTTCTGTCACCGCCCGATGGCTTGGACCCGACGGGCGAGGGTCCGTCGCCGCCATTTTGGGCTGGGTTAATCTGATTGCATCTTTAGGGAGTTTAAGTTTAGGTCAAGTTGCCCTTCACCGTGCCAGCCAAACGGATAAACGGGATTGGCTAGGGCCAACCCTAGCCAGCCTTTTATTTTTTGCCACGTTGGTTACATTGCTTGGATGGGGCTTTGTAGCACTGCTATTTTGGTTAAGCGAGGGTGAAATCTTCCATAACCTATCATTGCTTTGGCTAATCATTGGCTTTCTGTCCATGCCGTTCGTCATCTGGGGCGGTTATAGTTTTTCACTATTAGTTGCGCTGGATAAAATTTTACTATTCAATCGTTACCAATACATGGGTAGAACCCTTTCGGTGGCCTTAGCTTTGCTGCTGCTAATGAATTTTCAATGGGGCGTGGCGGGTGCCTTGCTTGCAAGTCTCGCCGGGCAAGTGGTGGCAGGGCTAGGTGGGATTAGTTTGTTATTGCGTGAGGCAAAGGGCAAGCTGAGGCTTCGCAAGGCTGAAACCATGAAATTTTTTCGCGATGGGCTAAAACTTCATTTGAATGCAGTTGGCGCCTACATTTACACATCATCGGACGTTTTATTGTTAAATTATTTTAGCGGTCCTGAACAAACAGGCTATTATCAACTAGGAGTCCAACTAATCAGCATTTTAACGATACCAGCGGGGGCAGTTTCAACCGTAATGTACAGTGAAATCGCCAAAACTAACCCTAATGCGGCTTGGCCTAAACATCGCAAAGCATTGACATTGACCATGATCTTAATGATTATTGCAGCACTATGCGCTGGATGGTCTGCCCCTTGGTGGCTAACTTGGGTTGCAGGCGACCGTTTTGGGCCTACCCTAGAACTTTTCCGTTGGCAATTGCTTGGAGTGCCCGGCATGACCCTTTCCAGTGTGATGGCCGCCCAATGGATAGGTCGCGGGTTATTTTGGCAAGCGGCTATATTAACCTTCGGCATTGGACTTTTCCATCTTACTGCCAATTTAATATTAATTCCTGAACATGGAGCCTATGGGGCGGTTGCATCCACGCTAGGAGTTTATTTCATTTCATTATTTGGTAATACATTCATGGCTATTTATTGTCAATACAAAGCATCAAAACCATGAAAGCAAGCAAAAAGAACCTCCCTTTGATATCAGTATTTATGCCAACATACAATCATGAGAAATTCCTAGCGGAAAGCATTGATTCAGTTTTGGCGCAGGATTATCAAAATATCGAAATAGTCGTTGTAGATGACTGCTCAATAGATGGTACAGCAGAAATTGCCAGAGATTATGCGAAACGTTATCCACACCATATAAAATTTCATTCGAATTCTATAAATCTCGGTATTACAGCTACTTGTAATGTTACACTCCAACTTTGCAACGGAAAATATATAGCATGGACATCTGGTGACGATGTATGGAATAAAGAAAAAATCATTGAGCAATTTCAGGTAATGGAGGCCGATGATAATTGCTTGCTGTGCTATCATAATACCGAAGTCTTTGATAGTGAGACGAATAAAACTATATATTATTCCAATTCTGGTATAAATGGCATTCCCGGTATTGAAGCAAATGGCTTAAAAATGTCTTTTGAAATTATAAATACCTTAAATCGACTAATGGCTGGTATTTCAGTGATGGCAAGGAGAGAAGTACTACCTCAATGGGGTTATGACTATCGAATTCCAATTGCTTCAGATTGGTTAATGTGGATTGATATCACAGCAGCAAACCCTAACAAATCAGTAAAATATATTCCTAAAGTATTGGCTCGTTATCGAAGACATGCCAACAATATCACGCTCTCCACCGCAAACAATTATGAGGAACAATTATTTACCCTTGCAATTGTGGAATCACGATATCCGCAACTACGACCATCTGTACGCAAAGCTAGGGCGTATTATAACTTTATACAAGGTGTTGACTGGGTAAGGCAAGGGTATATCGAAAAAGCCCGCATCTGTTTGTTGGAAAGTGGCAAACATGCTTGGACTCATACCCCATGGCTTTGGTGGTTGATAAGAAGCTATGCTAAACAATTGCTATGCTTAAACGAATCAACGCATGGAACGAATGTATTAAAGGCTATAGCAAATAAGATCACTATAAGAAAGTCTGATTAATTATAGGTAATTTATCCATTCACACAATAATAGACATCCGGTATGTTTTATTTCAAGCAAACTCAAAGATTCACTTTCGGAAAAAACTGGAAACGTTTCGCACAATCCATTGATGATAAATCCATCGACCTTGCTTCCTCCTACTTACAAAATTGGTTAGGTGATCAGAATTCAAAGGCTAGGATAATCGATATTGGTTGTGGCTCAGGTCTCTTTTCGCTTGCAATGTACCGCAAAACTTGCCAAGAGATAGTTTCATTCGACTATGATACGGACAGCGTTGATACAACTAATGAGCTTTGGCATCGCGAGGGTAGTCCTGAAAACTGGCATATCTTTTCAGGTTCAATCCTAGATGCTGATTTGGTGCAGCACCTTGGACAATTTGACATTGTACATTGCTGGGGTGTTCTTCATCACACAGGGGACATGTGGAAAGCCCTTGATAATACCTTAAAGCTGATGAAACCCGGTGGTTTGCTATTAATGGCGATCTATGCCAAAGGTCCTTCTTATGAAAAACATCTGAAGATAAAGCTTCGCTACAATAGGGCTAGTTTTCTGTTGCGCAGATATATGGAGCTAAATTACTACTTGATACCTTTGTTTAGACACTTATTTAAGCATCGAGAAAATTTTTCTAATTGGAATGCAAGAAATGAACGTGGCATGTTACCTTGGTTTGACATGTTTGATTGGTTAGGGGGTCTTCCGTATGAAGTTGCTTCTGTTGATGAAATTATCACCTTTTGCAAAGAACGGGGATTGGATACTTTGAAATGCTTAGAAGCAGGTGAAGGTGGCTGTAGCGAGTATCTTTTGCGGAAACCCGCCTGAGCAACTAAGCATAAGTTTACGGTCATATAGGCTATGAATATCATTGATTTATAGAGCAGTCCTGAGCAAAGTTACTTTTTGACTACTTAGTTTCATACCGAGATAACGGAACAACTACCACCGGAAAATCCCTTCACTATGTCTAAATCATTAACTGTGGCTTTTGTCACTACAGAATATGTTACCGAGAAAAATTATGATG
>CAIYXP010000440.1 GCA_903930145.1 uncultured Methylococcaceae bacterium | reverse complement strand
AGGCGTTGATGCAGAGGCAACACCAAGGGCCAGCCGGGGCATCGTGAAGAAGCCAGAGAGCCAGGTCATACGCCATATTGAACGCGGGGACAAAACCCACAAGCCGAGGAAATCCAAGGTCAAGGCTCTAAAAGAGTTGGAAGTGATCGAAGAGATCAAGGCCGAGATCAACGGCAATCCACCCGTTGAGCGGGTTTGGGATAAAATGATCTTGAAACAACAGAGGACCATCCGGGGGGCTTGGCTTGGGGCCGCGAATGAGTTGAAGGAAACCCCTGATCCGAACGACAAGAACCTATCTGGCGACATCCAGAGCTTTGTGGCCGCAATGCCGAAGATCGACACCGAAAGGCACGAAATCAAGGCTAGGCTGATTGAACGGTTTTCCATTCAACGCGAGAATGCTCAAGCGATACTAGGGGTAGGGCAAGCGGCGGATCAGATCGAGACAGCGCAGAAATCCCAAGAGCAAAAATCTAAAGATTTGGAAAGGTAATCCATCCATGTCGGATACCGCTTGAATTTGTAAAGGTCTTGATTTTTAATGGCAAAATCGACTTGAAGTGAGACCCGTAGTAACAGCCAGTGAAAAATAACCTTATCGCGGGTTGCGCCGCCGCTCACTACCCGAAAGCATTTCACAAATACATTGACTGGGCAATTAATTTTTGCTTGTCTACCATTTTCTAGGGGTTAAGGTTTTTCCGCATAGATAAACGATAAATTAATTTTCCTACTTTACAAGGCAACGACTCCAAACATCACAAACTCCGCTGCGCTCCATTCATGATGCGCGGACTAGGATATTGGAAGCAATATATGACATCAGAATTTCTGTGTTCTACCTTTTTAGCATAATTCCATCATAGAAGTACTCTAAAATAAAAATATCAAACTTATCTAGTGTGAGCACATTGGACACTATATCTTGAACACTCATGCCTAGGAATGTATTAATGATATCGTGTAAATCAACATCTTTCTGTTCAAAGTTTATCACATTCGCGTCTTGCAATTTTCTAGATATCATCCTTGGTAGTCCATACTCTTCTAGTTGATAAACTACGGGGGGAAGAAATGCATGTGACACCTTGAATATAAATGGAGAGATATCAACGCTAGGGTCTTTTAATATCTTTTTTAATAAAAGGTTTACATCATTGAGTAAGGCTGAGAGCTTATAACTGACGCTCCGTTCTAGACCAAAAAAATCATCTATGCTGATATTTTGGTCGTTTAAATTTTCTACAAGTTCTGGAAAGGGCAGTTCCCAGCCATTTGAAATTGCTTTTGTAAAATTTACTATCGCAGTGTAACTGGCATCCCATCCGGCTGGTACTATTTTTAATATTCTATAAAGTGAATAGTCCCAGTCATCAGGATTGGAAGAGTTAAGGTAGGAGAGGTTTTTCCATTCGGAAGGGTCTTTGGCGATTTCTCTGACTACTTTGAGAATGGTGCTGGCATTACTGCTTTGAAATATTTTTTGGCTATAAATAGAATAATATGTTTCGACCCCCAGCAAATCGGCCATTTCTTCTTTATAGCTAATTATCTTTGCAACCTGATCAGAAGTTAAATCTTGCTTGAATTCATTTTCATCTAAATCTGGTAAAAGATCATCTGGAAAATCAATAGTAAGTTGAGACTCAGCGGGGTCTGGAGGTGTGTCTAATAGGTATATATTGCCGACAAAATGCTTAAACATTCTCCCGCCTCGGCCAATAATATTCCTATATGTGAAGTCGTTTAATTTACTTCTTCCATTTTTGTTCTTCCAAATAATTACGTTTTCGGCTGAGGTATTTACGCCTTCTATTATTGACGAAGTTGATATGATTCCTTTAAGACCATCCTCAATCTCAAAAAGCTTGATTTGAATTTGTGACAATGATCTATGGAGTTTGCCGTTATGTACGCCAAACCCTCTATCAACTAACGACGTTAAAACCCAGTTTCTAGAGTAGTTCTTGGATAGCCATCTCGAAAAATCGGTTAATATCCCCCCTTTTCTAGGAGATAATTTATCAATTATTAGATTCGATATCTGTGTTATGTTGCTATATGTTCCTGCATAAATAAGTGTTTTTTGATGCCTGTCTTTTATCAATGACAAAAGCGCAGCGCTTTTTTTGGTCACATCACTTCCAATAACTTTGTACAGATCATGCTTTTCTAGATATACGGTGTTGAAGTCTAAATGAATGAACTCAACATCTCTTGTAAATGGATTGTCTTTAAGTGTAGATATATTTGGAGCAAGGAAGTATTTCTGTTTTGATATCTTTCCAAGCTGAATCATTGCTCGCAGTAATGATGAGGCTCTTTCTTTATCATATTCTACACTTGCTTTGTAAAATTCATCAATAACAAGAATGTCAATAGATTCTAGCTTGGGAATATAGGAAATTGCTCTTTCCTGAGGAAAGATAAAAATATTTTTGTTGGATACTTCAATATCTGTTGTCGTAATTACCTTGTATTCGTCCGAGAATTTCTGTTGAAGTCTTCTTCTTGTCTCATCCGCAAGGGCTATTGTCGGGACAATAATTACAATATTTTGTGGTTTATTGATCGATATAAATGCATCAATCACAAAACTCTTTCCGAAGCTAGTTGGGGCGCTAACGGCTAAGCTTTTGCCTTCAAGTAACTTTTTTAATATTAGAGACTGTTCTCGATGTAGTGTAACCGGTGATTCAAAGCCAACATTAACTTTGAAAGATTCATATATAAACCTATCTTCCCAGCTCGAAGTTTCAGGGTTTAGGTAGGGATAAAGTCCGACTTCACGGATTAAGTGATTCACAAGGGGCGAGTAGAAAATGCCTTCTCTCTCATGAAAATCTAGAACCTTTATCAGTTCATTTCTCGCTGATAAATCATTTCCACTCTGGACGTGGTCGTTGATGCTGCTACAGGCTTCAAAAATATCCATCTCATTGATCCTTGTAGTGTTGGACGTTTGCTACGAATTTATTCACGATCTTTTCTTTGCTGGGAACAGGGAAGAGAATTATGTGAAAGGTTATATCCGAGTATAGGTGAACAGAATTATTGAGGCTTTTGATCTGTTTTTTGAAGTAACTTGTCGCCCTGTCATAATGGAAGGATAAAATTTCATTTTTGTATTTCTCATCTAGTTGCGTTGCATTTTTGGTTATCTCACACTCATGCATAATCAAAATTGGGATATGCAACTTTGGCTTTAATTCATCTATAGAAGCCCTGTTAGAAAGCGTTTTTTTTATTTTTTCCCTTACACTTTCTTCTAGTATAAGGTCATCAATATCGCGGACATTTGTTATTATGGCGTTTTCTTTTTTTAACTTATCGGTTTTTAGAGAGTTTTCTACAGAAGTAACAATGCTCAATAGTCGCGCATCTTCAATGCTGTTATAGAATTTTGCCTCGCCAAACCAAATAGAAAAAGAATCATTAGGCTCTAGTACTATATGTACACTATCTGCGCCTTTGGCATTATCTTGTGCATTTTGTTTGTAGAATATCTTGGGGACAACGGGGAGTGCATGATAGTGGTGCTTCATTAGCCCATATAGAACGATCTCTGCCAGTTCGCTACCTCGGCCAATATCTTCTTTATCCGAGTCCGTAAGGCGTAAATTTTTTGCGGCTGCCACGAGTAAGGAGTGATTAACTAACGACTCTCTTTCCTTACATGATAAGGAGGTCTCCGCAATATTATCCCAGATAAAACTTTGAAACTTTGAATATCTCCACTGACCGTCCTCGAAATCATTAAGGAAGCTTGCGCTGAATTTTTTATCTATCGGAGTGAGGGATTGATCGAGGCTAATCTCTGAAAAAGCACAATCAAATAAGATCTCAAATTCCATGTTTTATACCTATTTCTTATATTGGCTCAGGTTCGCATTGTTATTTTGGATATTAAAACTTAGAAATAGCACATCTCAGGATAGCTCTTTCCTTTCATACTTTGTCAGATATAGGGGCCTAGGATGGGCTAAGCTTGCGAAGCCCATCATTCGCGATGACGCGCCTCTTTCGTCGGCACATCCTACGATGTCTGGCTAATGTGCAGAATAGAGCCTATAGAAAAAATGCCGCTGCCGTTTTAGGCTGATTCTAACATGCGGGGCAATCAGGATGACCGGCAACACGGTAAACGCCCATTGGTTGGCGTTGATGAACATGCCCAACACGACTAGGGAAGCCATGAGCGATGACAACCGCAACACCGTAGGCGATTGGTAGTAGCGGTAAGCAGTCATGCAGACGGCAACCGCAAACCAGTTGCCTTCCACGATGCAGCCACCCGCCATGAATACGAGCTACCGTTTTAACCCGCCTTGTTCAAACAAACAGGTTTGCGGCGATTATTGCCCGAAGGAGTGGTGCCTGAATCCGTGAAAAACGCGGTACGGGATTTTGCCAAGGATGTTTTCGGCAAAAACCATGAATACGTTTTCGCGCTCCATACCGACGAACTACACCCGCATGTTCACTTGACCGTGAAAATGCTAGGGTACGATGGCAACAGGCTTAACCCAAGGAAAGACGACCTCAGACAATGGCGTGATGATTTCGCCTTGGCGATGCGCGACCAAGGCGTTGATGCAGAGGCAACGCCGAGGGCCAGCCGGGGCATCGTGAAGAAGCCAGAGAGCCAGGTCATACGCCATATTGAACGCGGCGACAAAACCCACAAGCCAAGGAAATCCAAGGTCAATGCTTTAAAAGAGTTGGAAGTGATCGAAGAGATCAAGGCCGAGATCAACGGCAAGCCGCCCGTTGAGCGGGTTTGGGATAAAATGATATTGCAACAACAGCGGACCATCCGGGGGGCTTGGCTTGGTGCCGCGAATGAGTTGAAGGAAACGCCTGATCCGAGCGACCAGAACCTTTCAGGCGACATCCAGAGCTTTGTGGCCGCAATGCCGAAGATCGACACCGAGCGGCACGAGATCAAGGCTAGGCTGATTGAGCGGTTTTCCATTCAACGCGAGAATGCCCAAGCGACATTGGGGGCAGGGCAAGTGGCAATCTCTCAAAGTGATACAATCACGAAACCCAAGGAACCAACATCCAAAATATTGGAAAGATAAAACATCGATATCGATCACCGCTTTCATCTGTAAAAGTATTGATTTTAACTGGCAAAATTCGATTTGAAGTTAGACCCGTACTGACAACCAGTAAAAAATGATTCAACATCTAGCGCCATATGTAGCGTAACAACTATTGACCCTTACTTTTTTCAAACTGATTGTGTTTTGATGGGCAAGTACCGATTATTTTAATTGATTATGGTTTGCATATGATTGATAGAATAACAGCATTCACTTTAAATATAGTGAAGTCTAATATCAGTATAGTGTTGTTTTTTTACGCTAGTGGATTTTTATCTTTTATTGCGTATTATCGGGTATTAGGATTGCCATTTATTTCGGGTAGCGCACAAGCCTATGCGGAATTTGCCGGTAGGGATATTTTGATTATTCTGCAAACATTTATTTTTTTAGTCATCAAGCCTGATTATATCATTTCATTTGTTAGTAACTTAACATGGGCTGGTTTTTATATTTATCTGTGGCTAGGTGCTATTTCTACATTATCAATAATTTTTTTTATTTTTAAATT
>CAIYXP010000439.1 GCA_903930145.1 uncultured Methylococcaceae bacterium | reverse complement strand
CCCTAGGAGTCTGTTATGCAAGTCGATATCACGGGTCACCATATTGAAGTGACTGAATCTTTAAAAAACTATGTCAACGAAAAATTCCAGAAACTGGAAAGGCATTTCGACCATGTCATCGACTCCCATGTGATTCTGTCAGTCGAAAAACTGGTGCAAAAAGCAGAGGCCACCGTTCATGTCAATGGCGCCAAATTATTTGCAGTATCGGAACATT
Source organism: uncultured Methylococcaceae bacterium (assembly GCA_903930145.1). Lineage (GTDB taxonomy): Bacteria > Pseudomonadota > Gammaproteobacteria > Methylococcales > Methylococcaceae > Methylumidiphilus. The sequence continues at coordinate 3,590 of CAIYXP010000439.1, read as the reverse complement.
CCGACCTTTATGCCGCCATTGACGGTTTGATCGACAAACTGGATCGCCAAACCATCAAGCACAAAGAAAAACTCAGCGGACAGGGACGGTAACCCTAGGATTGCAGTTGCTCAACTCTCATCTAATCATGTTGGAATTGCCTTGATGGCTTGCTAAATCCATGAAACTGATCATTGTCAGTGGATTATCAGGATCGGGCAAAAGCATCGCTTTGGAAACACTGGAAGATTGTGGATTTTACTGCATCGATAATCTTCCAGTTGCATTGTTGGATGCCTTTGTCCATCAGTCTATGATCACCAACCAGCGGCCATTTCAAAAAACCGCATTAGGGATGGATGCCCGCAGCCAAAGCGAGACTATCAGCCAATTTCCGGCGACCCGTAAAATCATCGCAAAGTTGGGCATAGAAGTCGAAGTCATCTATCTGCAAGCCGAGCCCGCGACTTTGTTGAAGCGTTTTAGCGAAACCCGTCGCAAGCATCCCTTAACCGACAGAACCCATTCGCTAAGCGAAGCCATTGAATTGGAAAGGGCGCTGTTGGAACCCTTGGCAAGGGAGGCCGATCTCTTGATCGACACAACCTATTCCAATGTCCATCAACTGCGGGAACTGATCCATAGCCGTGTGGATGCCAAGGCCAACCGCCTGATGTCACTCTTTTTCCAGTCTTTCGGTTTTAAGAATGGAATTCCCCTTGACACAGACTTTTTGTTTGATGCCCGTTTCCTGCCAAATCCACATTGGGAACCGGCATTGCGCAACAAGACTGGCAAGGATGCCGAGGTCATTGAGTTCTTGCAGCTAAGCGAAGATGTCAACAGTTATTTATTGGATATTACCACCCTGTTGGATAGATGGATTCCACGCTTCGAGGCAGAAAACCGAAGCTATCTAACCGTTTCAATTGGCTGTACCGGGGGTCAGCACCGTTCCGTTTATTTGATTGAGGAACTGGGTGGGCATTTTCGTGACAGCCCCTACAATATATTGGTCCGACACCGTGAGTTGGCCTAAGGCCCGATTCGGTGGAATATCCCGATAGAACACTATTTTATAAATCTTTGAAAGGGATTAACCCGCAACCCCCACAAAGCTGCGGCTTGAATCGCCCACACCGTCCTAAATGACAATTCAATAGAAATTTAAGCTAAACTTAAGCTTGTAAATAAGAAAATGATTTCCAACATACCCGATCTAATCTTGACAGTGGTTGACGGCTGTTGCTTAAGCCCGTCTGTGGATGGGCAATGCTTAATCTAACGTGTTTGGCGAATTTATTATTTTATAAACCTCGGAGCATAACATCATGAAAAAGTTACTCGTGATTCTGATGACAATGGGTGTTGGCTTGACTTTTGGCGGCTGCACTGGCTACGGCAACGACTCTGGGTATGGGAATAATCCAGGTTATGGCGGAGGCTATGGCTACCAAAATCGGCCGCCACCCGGAAACTACCCTCCTGGCTATTACGGTGGAGGGGGAGGTTACGGGAATTATCCAAACCGCAACCCCAATCAAGGCTATAACCAGGGCTACAACCAAGATGCAGCTAAAGTGATGGAACAGAACGCTCGCAATGCCCAAAAGTTCCAAGAAGAAAAAATGAAGGGTCAAATCCAGTTGCAACAGCAACAGGCCGACATGCTAATGAAACAAAAGCAAGCTGAAATGGAAGTTCAACGACAGCAAGCCGAATTCTTGGCCAATCAAGAACGGGCCAAACAGCAAGCTGAATGGCAGATGAAACAACAACAGGCTGTCATGGAAGCCGAACGTCAAAAAGGTGAAATGCAAATCAAGCAGCAACAAGCAGCTTATTTGGCGGAAAAGCAGAAAAAGGAACAACAAGAGAAATTGCGCCGACAAATGTTGGGGTTGCCACCCGAGTAGCCGACAAAACTTGACAAATTCTCTACTAAACAACGCTAAACTAGACCGGCTTGGAAGTTAGGCTCCGAGTCGGTCTTCACTGCAAACGCCCCTATTGCAGCGTCCCTTTTACAAATCCTGCGAAAATCCTACAAATCGCTATCAGAAGGCAACGCCACTGCACTCAACACTGACTGCATTTCCAACGGTTCAAGCGCAAAGGATTGATGTCGAACACGATCTAAAGACCATCACGAGAAGACCCGATGGCAGGTCAGTTTGGAATTATATTGCCGTGTGCTTTTTTGTGCATCCAGACAATGAATACACACGTTCTTGAGTTTTTTGCCAACTATAATTGTATTTATGCGCTAAATGACAATGCCTTGGATTTACGCTAGTGATAGAATGCTTGATCGTATTGAGGATGATTGTTGGGACAATCCCTGACTTTTGACTATGAGGGGCAAGGTTAATCATGCAATTAGCTTGAGTCTCATCAACCGGATGCTCAACGGAATGGTCATTTACGACATTGTCAACTTTATATTCGTCATATTCGTCATGTTTTTTTGGTCTTGAATTAGGGGAATAACTATGAAAACGCTAAGTGTTGACCGGCTACAAAATTTGACACGGAGATATAAAAGCGGAGGAAAATCAAAATGGTTAATATTATTTACTCTCTTTTTGGCATCTTATCTAAGTAATCCCCAACAAAGTTGGGCGGAGGCTGGCACTCAGCCATTGAGTGTGCAAATAGTGGGTGGAGTCAATGGATTGGTAGTCAGTAGTGACGGAACACTCAACTGCAGTTCAAACTCTTGTCAGGCAAGCTACCCCGTCGGAACGGAGGTGAAGCTGACGGCAATCCCAATACAGGCTAACACTCAATTCGCGGGTTGGTCAGCCGGTTTCTGCACCATACCAGACCTAGATACTCAAGTGTGCCGGTTCATTATGTCGAATAATCTGCCATTATTGACAGCCACTTTTCAACCCGTCACGATCAAATCCAGTCGATCTGCGATCTCCCCGGTAACGTTGTTACTGCTAAAAAGTGGCGAATCGAACGGGCTTGTTGTCAGTAACGACGGTAGGATCAATTGCGATTTTTTCTGCAATCAAGATACCGCAACTTACAACGCCCCAATAGCTGAATATAAACTGACTGCCATTCCATCGCCAAACGTTTCGCGTTTCGTAGGTTGGTCGGGAGGTTCCTGTACCATCCCCGACCCGGATCCCCAAGTTTGCAGATTTCCTTTGGACATCAACAAAACGGTGACGGCCACATTTGAGCCAGTTTATCTGCTAAAAGTTATTTTGGGCGGATCGGGCACGGGTCAAGTCACTAGCTCGCCACTCGGCATAGATTGTCCTCCAACCTGCGAATTTGCATTTCCTGCCGGCACCATCGTGACCTTAAATCAACAACCTGCCAATCAAGTATCCGGTACCGGATGGTTTTTCAATGGTTGGCAAGGGCCTTGCAACGGCAAGGGCGCAACCTGTGTGCTTAACCTGAACAAAAACAATATCAGCATTAATGCCAATTTTGGTGCCATTCGCCAAGACTCGGTTGTTTTCGATTTCTTCAATTATGGCATTTGGTTGTGGAACAATAACGATCCATTGCCTTGGAGCCAAATTCACCCCTTGTCATCTGAACAAATTGTCTCGGCAGATTTGGATGGCAATGACATCAGTGATTTG
>CAIYXP010000438.1 GCA_903930145.1 uncultured Methylococcaceae bacterium | reverse complement strand
CTCGGCGCCATCATGGTGTTGGCCATGCATGCCGGATTTGCCTTCCTCGAATTGGGAACAGTCCGCAGGAAAAATCAAATCAATGCCTTGGTGAAAATTCTGACCGATTTTTGCATTTCAACGGTCACTTATTTTTTCATCGGTTATTACATCGCCTATGGTGTGCAGTTTTTCTCCGGGGCTCAAATCTTGGCGCAGAAATGTGGGTACGATCTGGTGAAGTTCTTCTTTCTGCTGACCTTTGCGGCAGCCGTGCCCGCCATTGTCTCCGGCGGCATTGCCGAACGCGCAAAATTCAATCCGCAAGGGGCGGCAACTTTCCTCCTAGTGGGGTTCGTTTATCCGTTCTTTGAAGGCATCGCTTGGAATAAGAATTTGGGTGTTCAAGCATGGCTGGAACAGACCTTTGGCGCATCGTTCCACGATTTCGCGGGTTCTGTGGTTGTTCATGCAGTCGGCGGCTGGATCGCTTTGGGGGCCGTCATCCTGTTGGGCGCTCGCAGAGGCCGATATCACCGTGATGGTGGAATGTCTTCACATCCCCCGTCCAGTATCCCGTTTTTGGCCTTGGGTGCTTGGATATTGACGGTCGGTTGGTTTGGCTTCAATGTGATGTCTGCGCAAACCTTGAACGCGGTCAGTGGCTTGGTGGCCCTTAATTCGCTGATGGCGATGGCGGGAGGCACCTTGGCAGCGTTGATTATAGGCCGTAATGACCCTGGTTTCGTCCATAACGGGCCATTGGCCGGTTTGGTGGCGGTCTGCGCGGGTTCTGATTTGATGCACCCGCTTGGTGCTCTGGTGGTGGGAGCCATAGCCGGGATATTGTTTGTTTTAATGTTTACGTTAACCCAAAATCGCTGGAAAATTGACGATGTGCTTGGCGTATGGCCTCTTCACGGTTTATGTGGGGCATGGGGAGGCATTGCCGCTGGAATTTTTGGTCAACAGGCATTGGGCGGCATGGGCGGTGTGAGCTTGGCATCCCAACTCATAGGCACTGGCTTGGGGGTGTCAATAGCCTTGGCGGGAGGGTTTATCGTCTACGGCGCTTTGAAATACAGCGTGGGTATACGCCTAGACCCGGAAGAGGAGTTCAATGGCGCGGATTTGACGATTCACAAGATCAGTTCGTCACCCGAGGCCGAGGGTGGGTTCTAAAATTTGTAAGGCTCAATCAGCCAAGTTTACCAAAATTTTGGACTTTGTCCGTTTAGTAAAAACCTGTTACATGGCAGCTTGAAGCATTGTCAAGGTCAACGGGAACTTTTATTAAATATCGGCATCTGTTAAGCTGCAACAGTTCGATCACGGCTTCCATTTTTCCTTAATTCAGGACATTCGGAGGCAAGGCGACGTTGAGGGGGCTTGAGTTAATTGCGCCCGAAACATTTCCGTTACCCTAACACGATAAATATAACGAGGGAAGAGATATGCGAAATCTAACCTTTTTCAAAAGCTTGGCTTTGACTTTGGGACTCTTGCTGACAGCTTTGCTACCGGCTAATTCAGCTTGGGCGCACGGCGGGGCTAGTGTTGACACAGACCAGTGTAGAATTTTTGTGGGTCCACACTTGGTGCATTTCACGGCTTACCAGCCGCAGCTAACTGGTTCCACCGAATTTTGCGGTGAAATACCTGATCTGGGTCCTACGACGATGGTTTTCGATTATGAGGGCAAAGCACTTCGTAACATGACCGTTGAAGTAGAATTCACCAAAGAACCCGAAGGTACTCGAATTGCCTATTTGCCACCTTCCACCCATTCCAGCGGCACATTTAACACCACTTACAATTTTACTGAAGGTGGTAAATATTTGGCCCATGTGACACTGATCAATGAAGGACAAAAGATTGATGCCCATGTTCCGTTTAAAGTCGGAACGGCCAAAGGAGAGATTTCCAGCAGCACCAAGATCATCATTATTACGGTATTAGTGGCTGGCCTTTACTTGCTTTATCTCTCCAGCGCTCCATTCAAGTCGTTCATTGACGGCTTGTTCGCGCGTGCGAAAAAAGCAGCTTAAAGTTCGGTGACCCCTATCTGGAATGCGATCTGGATAGGGGTGACGGCGTGTTTTGAAGTTCAGTTCCAACGGCTTTTTTAATATATGCAGACAAAATCCCTCGTATTATTGCTGGGTTACGCCCTCATGACGATTTCCTTCGGGGTTGGAGCGGTCACCACGCCACCTCCCTCCGTGAAAGTCGATATTGGCGAGGCAGAGCCTTTTTGTAAAAGTGGCGTTCCACCCGAATGGCGCGATGCGCAAACGGTGGAAGGTGTCAAGATTCAAGAGCAAAGGGTTTGTAATCCCGACAATCCGGCCGATATTGCCGCTTTTGTCAAAGGGACCAACAACATCTCCATGCAGACCTTGATGGATACCAATTTGGCAGCCGACGCGCTGACCTTATCCAATGACATGGACGGAGACGGTGACCCAGACCTCATCGTCATCAAACTGGAAGTTATGGAATTAAACGGACACTCGCCTGATTTTCCGGGTGTGGTGCCCACCTTCGACATCGCACCGGGAGTGCAGCCTAGCTTTTGGGTTTACACGCCCAAAACCCGTGACATGTCGACCAAGAGTTTTGCCAGTGCGGAGGCCAATTCGCTGTTGCGCATGCCTTCACCTGCGATTCGAGTCGAACAAGGTGATGTAGTTTGGATCGTGCTGGAAAACACTCATTATTTCCCTCATTCCATCCATCTTCATGGGGTTGATCATCCTTACATGGACCATGGTGGAGAAGGCAATGACGGGGTAGGGCAAACTGCCCAAATGGACGTGATGCCCGGTCAGAGCAAAACTTATGTCATCAAACCTCGCCAGCCTGGCACGATGTATTATCATTGCCATGTTCAACCGCATACCCATATACCCATGGGGCTTGCTGGTTTGTTCATTGTCGAAGAAAACCGCCCGAATAACTGGGTGCAAACATTTAACGTGGGCAATGGCAAGGTTCGTGCGCCTTCTGTGGCGGTCAGGGAAAAATATACTCAAGAGTATGATTTGTTCTTCCAGTCAGCCGACAAAGAATTGCATCAAATCCCTCAAATTGCGAATGATCCTAGGTTGATTGCGAAAGCGATGAACCAAGACTACGACATTACCGATGCGAGTGACGATTATTACATGCTTAATGGACGGTCTTTCCCGTACACATTGCGTGAATCTTTGATCGTCGTCGATCCCAATGAAAAAGTTAAATTGCGTGTCCTGAATGGTCACACCGAGTCATTGGCATTGCACACACACGGTCACAAGGCCACTGAAACGCATTATGACGGGGTCGAGCAGAATCCCAGTGCGCAGATCACCCGTGACGTGTACGCACTCGCCCCGGCCCAGCGTGTGGATTTGGAACTTAATACCACGGATGACGGCTTGCATAGCTATGGGCAAGGCTTATGGATGTTCCATGACCATGTGGAAAAGGCATTCACGACCAATGGAATGGGGGAGGGCGGTAGTATCAGCCTGATCGCATATAAAAGTTACTTGGACGATAACGGCACACCTAAAGTTCATGGGATGGATTTGGCCCCGTATTTCACTAAGAAATATTGGGAAAGAAAAATTCCGGTTTGGCAAAATTGGGCAGATGACTGGGGAAGCTTGGGGCAACCCGCTGAAGGTGCTTTACCTACTGGCACACCGACAGCCGCCATCGCGCCACCTCCAATCTATAGCTCAACCAATCCCGCCAATGCGACGCCAAGTGCCACTAACGGTAATGGTGGAGGCTGGGGAAGCCTGTTCACCGGCTTGCTCCTTGGCGTATTGGGTTACTTTTTTTACCTGAAGAGAGAGCAGGTGATGAGTATGGCTGGAAGATTGACCAACCTGTCGAAGGATAAGCAATGAGGAGATTAAGCATGAAAACGATCTTATCCGCCATTGTTTTAAGCTTCATGATCGTCAGTTCCT
>CAIYXP010000437.1 GCA_903930145.1 uncultured Methylococcaceae bacterium | reverse complement strand
AGTCTTTCCGTTGGGGCATGGCTTGGTTCATTTTCTCCGAAGTGATGTTCTTCGCCGCGTTTTTTGGCTCACTGTACTATACGAGAGTGTTGTCAGAATCTTGGTTGGCGGGTGACTTAAGCTTTTCGATGGGAGCGACCAAGGAACTTTGGGATGGTTTCACTGCGGCTTGGCCTAACAATGGCCCAGGACATGTCGGGGGGCTTGAAGACGGTAAGTTTGAACCCATGGGTGCATGGGGCTTGCCTGCAATAAACACCTTAATCTTGCTGAGTTCTGGTGTGACTGTGACATGGGCACATTGGGGTTTGAAAGAAAATAATCGGGGACAATTGATCAAAGGGCTTATCGCCACGGTTGCCTTAGGGTTTTTGTTCGTGGGTCTTCAGGCCACTGAATACCATGAAGCTTACACCGAAATGGGTCTGACGCTAGGCACCGGCATTTATGGCTCGACCTTTTTCATGCTGACTGGTTTTCACGGCTTGCACGTGACTATCGGTGCAATTTTCTTGTCTGTGATATTGTACCGCAGCGCCAAAGGCCATTTCTCTGAAAAGCATCACTTCGCCTTCGAGGCTGCCTCTTGGTATTGGCATTTTGTGGACGTGGTGTGGTTGGGCTTGTTTATTTTTGTGTACTGGCTATGAAGCTGCCGGTACTCACTATTTGATAGACTTCCCAAGCTCACACGTGAGAACCCGCAAAAAGCGCTGCTTCGGCAGCGCTTTTTGTGTTTTATGGACAGAAGTAGTGAAATCGTCACTTTTTTGTAAACTGTTTTGCCAATTTGCCTCGGCTTAGCCTAAAGATGTAGGCATTTGACATGAAGCAGGTGTTAAATCCTCTCGGTTTCAATTAAAATCGAGTATGATATTTCGATGTTAAAATTAGAGAACTTTCCGGGCAAAACACATGGCGGTACCAGCGACAAAAATACCCCTGAGCGGACTAGCCAGAAGTTTAGTTAAAGAAGCTTTACTGACGGAATCAGACGCGCAAGTGCATTATGAGGAATCCCTCAAAAAACGAATGCCAATTGTGCGCTACTTGGTCGTGAATAAAATTTTAGACAGCTTGACCATAGCCAAGTCAGTTTCCAAAGAGTTTGGCTTGCCTTTGTTTGATCTGAATTCGATAGCCCCAGGCAGCATGCCGATAAAGCTGGTTAACGAAAAGTTGATCAGGCAACATCACGTTTTGCCTTTGTTGAAGCGTGGCAATCGGTTATTTTTGGCAGTGTCCGATCCGACTTGCTTTCAAGCGCTGGATGAGATCAAATTTAACACCCGTTTGTCCACTGAAAGTATTGTAGTGGAGGACGACAAGCTCACCCAAGCGATAGACAATGCATTGGAGGCAGCCGACACCTCAATGAAGGATCTGATGGATTCGGATCTAGACAATCTGCAAGTCACAGGGGGGGATGAAGACGAGCGCCGTGGGGAAAATATCGATACCAGTGAAATCGACGATGCCCCAATCGTGCGTTTCGTGAATAAGATTTTGCTTGATGCGATCAAAAAAGGCGCTTCGGATATTCATGTCGAGCCTTATGAGAAATTTTTCCGCATCCGATTTCGTCAGGACGGGATGCTTCACGAAATTGCCAATCCCCCCGCCAATTTAGCCAACCGACTTTCGGCTCGAATAAAGGTCATGTCACGGATGGATATAGCCGAACGCCGTATTCCTCAGGACGGACGCATTAAAATGGCGATTTCAAAGAATCGCTCGATTGACTTCCGCGTGAATACCTGCCCGACATTGTATGGCGAGAAGGTGGTGCTGCGTATTCTGGACCCGACCAGCGCCCAAATCGGCATCGAGAAATTAGGCTTTGAACCGGAGCAGCAAGAAAACTTTTTAAAAGCCATCAGTAAGCCGTATGGCATGATATTGGTGACTGGCCCAACCGGTAGCGGCAAGACCGTAACCCTGTATACCGCCCTCAACATCCTTAACCAACCGGATGTCAATATTTCCACGGCTGAAGATCCGGTGGAAATCACGGTGGCAGGCATCAACCAAGTCAATGTCAACGTCAAGACTGGCTTGACCTTTGCCGAAGCCCTGCGGGCATTTCTACGTCAAGACCCAGACATTATTATGGTGGGTGAGGTGCGTGACCTTGAAACTGCCGAAATCGCTGTGAAGGCAGCGCAAACCGGCCATTTGGTTTTATCGACCTTGCATACCAACGATGCCCCGCAAACCCTGAACCGTTTGATGCAAATGGGCATCCCCGCTTTCAATATTGCTTCCTCAATTTTGCTCATCATGGCTCAGCGCTTGGCTAGGCGTTTGTGCGAGCATTGCAAAAAAGTGGAAAATTTACCGCCTGAGGTATTATTGGATGCGGGATTTAAAGAACACGAACTAGGCACTTTCATTGTATATGGCCCGGTTGGTTGTGATAAATGCACTAAAGGCTACAAGGGCCGGGTTGGGCTTTACCAAGTGATGCCCATTTCTGAGGGTATGAATCGCATTATTTTGGAAGGAGGCAACCAAATTCAAATCGCAGAACAGGCTAATCGGGAAGGTATAGCGGATTTGCGGGAATCTGGTTTAAAGAAAGTCAAAGCGGGGATTACCAGTTTGGAAGAAATCGACCGCGTAACTAGGGAATAATTGAGCGAAGTATCATCAAATGGCAAAGCAAGAGTTAATCAACTTCAGTTGGGAAGGTATCGACAGAACGGGCACCCGAATAAAAAATGAAATCACTGCCCGTTCGGAAACCTTGGCTAGGGCCGAATTGCGAAGGCAAGGCTTTAAAATAGTCAAAATCAAAAAAAATCCAAGCCTTTATTTTCTGGGCACAAACAGGCGATCACGACTAAGGACATTGCCATTTTCAGCCGACAACTTGCCACCATGTTAAGTGCAGGTGTCCCCTTGGTACAAGCTTTTGACATTGTCGGACGTGGACACGACAACCCTTCGATGCAAGACTTGCTGATGACAATAAAAGGGGATGTCGAAGGGGGTAACACCTTGGCCGACTCGCTGGCAAAACACCCAGACCAATTCGACGAACTATTTTGCAACCTTGTGCATTCAGGTGAACAGGCTGGTGTATTGGAAAGTCTGTTGCACAAAATAGCCGAGTACAAGGAAAAAACCGAATCCATCAAGGCGAAAATCAAAAAGGCACTCACCTATCCAATTGCTGTCATGGTAGTCGCATTCATCGTCACTTGTGTGCTGTTAATATTTGTTGTCCCGCAATTTGAAGAATTATTCCATGGTTTTGGGGCGGAGTTGCCGGCATTTACCCAAATCGTCATCAACATGTCTAGATTTATGAAACAGTATTGGTGGATGGTATTGGGCATTATCATTATCATTGGTTTTGTATTAGGCAACCTAAAAAGAAAGTCAAAAGCATTCAACCATGCCTTGGACCGGATGGTGTTGGGAATCCCTGTGGTGGGTGTCATTATTCGCAAGGCAGCCATAGCCCGCTTTGCCAGGACATTGTCCACTATGTCTTCTGCCGGTGTGCCTTTAGTGGAGGCTTTGCAATCTGTCTCGGGTGCCACAGGCAATATTGTTTACGGAGATTCAGTACTGGTCATGCGCGATGAAGTGGCTACGGGTCACCAACTCCAACTGACCATGAGGCAGGCTGGAATATTTCCGAATATGGTGGTGCAAATGGTCGCCATCGGGGAGGAGTCGGGTTCGCTAGACAGTATGTTGTCGAAAGTCGCAGACTTCTACGAGGAAGAAGTGGATAATGCGGTCGATTCGCTCAGCAGTCTGCTGGAACCGCTGATCATGTCGGTTTTGGGCATCATTGTCGGTGGGTTGATCATCGCTATGTATTTGCCAATATTCAAGCTAGGTTCTGTGGTATGAAAAATTATTATCAAGCAGACACCCGGAATGCTCAATTTTGGTTTATCGATACCTCCAAAACCTTAATTAACTTTTTACCATGCTTTAAGGGATAATCCATTATATGGACACCATGCTGACAGCGTTTCAAAATCCAATTTTTTTCATGACGTTCATCACGCTGATTGGCTTGGTGATTGGCAGCTTCCTCAATGTGGTGATTCATCGCCTGCCAATCATGCTGGAAAAATCTTGGAGGCATGATTGTGAAGAGTTTCTCGGTTTGGATCAATCGTCCACATCCACTGAACCTAAATTCAATCTAATTTCCCCAAACTCACAATGCCCACATTGTCATCACCAGATACGCTTTTATGAGAATATACCCGTCATCAGTTACTTGTTGTTGGGCGGAAAATGTTCAAATTGCAAAAGTCCTATTTCCTCACGTTATCCTATCATCGAAATTCTGACTGCATTGATCTCAGTCATTGTTGCTTGGAGACTGGGGCCTACATGGCAAACGGTGTTTGGGTTGGTCCTAAGCTGGGCACTCATTTGTCTTGCAGTGATTGATATAGACCGACAATTGCTTCCCGATGTCATCGTGTTGCCATTAGTTTGGTTAGGTTTGTTGATAAGTTTATTCGACATATTCGCCAACAGCCGTTCCAGCATCATAGGTTCCATAGCCGGATATATGAGTCTTTGGCTGGTCTTTCAGACGTTTAAATTAATCACTGGCAAAGTTGGCATGGGGCATGGTGATTTTAAATTGTTGGCATTGTTCGGGGCTTGGTTGGGATGGCAACAGTTGCTGTTAATTGTGCTTTTGTCTTCACTGGTTGGCACGATAGCCGGGTTATTGATGATTGCGTTACAGAAACAGGATCGTTCCGTTCCCATTCCATTCGGCCCTTATCTGGGCTTGGCCGGCTGGATCGCGATGCTATGGGGGCAAGCAATCACTTCAAGTTATCTACGTTTTGCAGGCATTCAATAGTAATGCTAAAAATAGGTTTGACCGGGGGGGTAGGCTGTGGGAAAAGTGTTGTTGCCGAGCTGTTTGCGGAAAAGGGAGTTCCAATATTCGATGCCGATCTAATCGCCCGTGAATTGATGGAACCGGATGAATCCGGGTTTGCGGCGGTTGTTGCGGCTTTCGGGGAGGGTGTGTTGGATAATGGCAGGATAAACCGAAGCAAACTTCGGGAAAGGGTTTTTGCCCATGTTGAGGATAGAAAGGCGTTGGAAGCGATCATCCACCCTTTGGTCTATCAGACCCTAGCCCATAAGGCCGCCAATGCAAATGCCCCTTATTGCATCTTTGACATTCCTTTATTGCTGGAAACTGGACGTTTGGATTTTGTCGATAGGATTCTTGTCGTTGATTGTCACGTTGAACAGCAATATGAGAGGGTAAAGCGAAGGGACAGCTTGGATGATGAGACCATTGGCCGCATCATTCAAGCCCAAGCCAAACGCGAAGAGCGGCTGGCATTCGCGCATGATGTCATTGAAAATACGGGGGCCATCGAATCATTACGGGAAAAAGTGGAAAGCCTGCATTCAAGCTATACTCGCTTATCCCAGCAAACTCCTTAATCTGTTTCCAATGTCGCTATTGACTAATCCTTGGCTTCGGTCAAAATGGTTGTTTAGCCTTAATTTGCCCATTCACCACTTTCATTTGCACCGGACCCCATCTTGAACGAATTGGTTCTATACGAGTTTCCATTAAATGAAAGGATTCGTGTGTTCATGCGCCTCGAACAACTTTTCCAGCAGATTGACCACTTTATGAAGGGCAGTTCGATATGGGAAAGCCGTGGCGTAATCTCAAGCTTGCTTGATATCATCGCGATATTCAGCCGAAACGATCTAAAATCGGAAATCCTGAAGGAAGTGGATCGTCACTTGACCCTTCTCAACAAAATGACGAGCAGTGACAATATTGACCATGCCAAATTGCGCACGGTTCTGTCAAATCTTGCAAGCATCGGCGATGAGCTATATTCAAACCCCGGTAAAATTGGCAACTCTTTGATGGAAAATGAACTTTTCAAGTGCATTTCCCAACGTAGCGCCATTCCTGGCGGAACCTGTGCGTTTGATCTGCCAGCCTATCATTACTGGTTGCAGATGGATTTGGGTCAACGTCGTCAGGATATGGATGCTTGGACGAAACACTTCGCTGCGTCACGCTCAGCGATTGATCTGCTACTAAACTTTATCCGGCAAAGTGCAACCCCCACGGAGGAATTGGGTTCGGCTGGGTTCTATCAAAAAACCTTGGATCACAGTTTGCCGTTTCAGTTGTTGCGTGTCGGGTTGCCACGTTCGTCACCTTACTATGCGGAAATTAGCGGAGGAAAGCACCGTTTCACCATACGATTTATGCAAAGCAATGGTGACGAAAGGCCCACCCAAAGTGTCAGGGATGTGGGCTTTTTGCTGACATGCTGCTTACTTTAAAAAATCATACAAGACGATGCCGGAATTGACAGCTTTCGGGTTATGGGGCCTTTTCTTAAGCGCGTTCATTTCATCAACGCTGGCCCCCGGCGGTTCCGAAGCCGTTCTGGCTTATCTGGTCAATCAAGCGGAAATTCCTGTTGATCTCCTATTGCTAACCGCCACCGTTGGCAATACGCTGGGTGCGCTGACAACTTGGCTGTTAGGGCTTTGGGCAGCAAAACGCTACCCGTTGGACAATTTAGAAGATGAAAAACGACGCAAGGCAGTGCAGACCGTCCGTCGTTTTGGCGTACCCATATTATTATTGTCTTGGCTCCCATTGGTAGGTGACGGATTCTGTTTTGCGGCTGGATGGCTTAGAATGTCCTTCGTCGCTTCGCTTGTCGCCATCAGTTTGGGTAAGCTTGGACGGTATGCGGCGATTGTTTATCTGTTTTCTTAAAGTTTGCCAATTCAAAACCGGATTGACACTTGCAAACCAAACAAATCCCAATACTTTGATGTCTGGTTGTTGTCACTTATACCGAATACTCCTGTAGGAACGCCTTGCACCGGGAGCCAAGCCGTGCCATTGATGTAATTGTATTCTGCCCGAATCATCATCGTCGAGGTAATATCCCAGCGCAAACCTACCGTCATAGTCTTCGCATAATGACTATAATCAGGTGAAACCCCCTTAGATTTTATAGAGGCTTGATATCCGCTTTGATCATGGCTGTTTGGGTACATGGCATCATATCGAGCCATTAATTCCCATTGTGGGTTAAAACGATAGGCAGCTTGAAAATAATATTTTTGACCAAAATAATTGAAGTCCGGGTTTATCGGAAATCCCGGAAGACCCAGATTTTCCCCTTTAAAAAAATCAAAATCGTATTCGCTGGTCAAAGTCCATTTCTCTGTAGTGTATTGCGCTGAAAAAATCATTGGGGCAAAAGTCACCAATCCGTTGGGTGAGGGAACGGATTTGCTAGCGGTGGCAGTGGTATAAGCCCCTGTCAGTGCAAACCGTAATCTTCCATTGTATGTTTCATAATTGAATCTTCCGACAAAACTTGGGTTGGATTCCAGTACCCCTGAGTAACCAAATACGGCTTGAAACTGATTGTTTATACTTTCGGTGCGAGGATAGCCTCCGAACAGTTCGAGTGTCAAGTTACCCCAAGGCTTAGTGGATTCGCCGTATAATATCAATCCATCGCCTGAAATCGTCAAGTCTCTTGCACCCTCTAAGTAGATTGATTGAGGCAGCAAGATACTGGGCCTAGTGAATGCAACATCGCGGGTGTCATTATAAAGACCATAAGGTTGGCGGACCCGTCCTGCTCGGATGCCTACCCGGTAAGTACTGTCAAGATTGAAACTATAGTCCATGAGTCCGAAATCAATCACAGGGCTGCCATTATCCCATCGACCGGCTCGCCGTGAAAGAACTTGCATGGATAAGCGTAGGTTTGGTGTAGCATACCAAGAACCATTAATACCCAGTTCTGTAAACTCAAAATTCGGATTGGACTTGTTATCGGTGAACATGCCATTGCCAGAGCTCAAAAACATGGCTTGAGATGCAAATCCATGAATTTGGACGCTATCGAAGAGTTCAATAGCTTTGCAGTTAATAGGTGTTGATAGACTTATACAGAAAATTAAGACAATTTTACTGGCTAAAACTTGGGAGATGAAATTACAAACATGAACTTTCCGAGCAGGCGGACAATTCCATTGTTCACAATTAGAAGGATGGTTACGCCTTAATGTCACAGTGGGACTATTCCACAAGGAGAATAGCAACATTGTCATCTTTCTTCTCCTTCGGTAAATAGCCAATTGCTCCAGGGGTATTTGCTATCTTATTTTCCATTTCTTGCGTGGAGCTTAATATCACAGGGGCCTGTCCAGTTCCTGAGTACACTAATCTATCCCATGCATAACGGAGTTGATGTGGAAACAGTTTAAGAATTTGCTTGCAGAAACTAGAATTTAATGGATTGTCATCGGGCAAAACAAATACCTTAATTGCCGAACCATCTGACCATGTTGTTAAGCGCATGCTAAAAATCGAAGATAACCTAATTCTTGAGATAGGAGTTGTTACTGGGGTGCCGTAATGTACTACGGCTACAACATTCTCTTCCGCCATCATTGAACCGGAAAACAGCAAAATCAGTGACAATAGTGCCATATTCCTAAATCGATAGGTGTAGCAGGAGATTATCTTAGGCATTGTGTGAAATATTCTAGTAAGCTAATGATTGTGCTTTTGGTAGTAGTGTATATAATGAAGTTATAGTTAAAATCTGATAGAAACTTGTAGACCAAACATGTCCCAGTATTGCTTTGTTTCACCAGGTATTGGATTTCCTTGTGTAGGCAACCAAGCTGTACCATTAATGTAGTTATATTCAGCTCTAATCATCATCATCGGGGATATATCATAGCGAAGTCCAACTGTCAAAGTCTTCGCAAAATGACTATGAGCTGGTGAAGCAAATTGAAATAAATTATACGCTTCTAGTGAACTTAGATTGGGTGTGTTTTTAATCAATTGATGGATTAGATATTGGCTTTTAAGTTCCGATTCTTTTCCATTTTGATCATGGCTATTTGTATACATAGCATCATAACGAGTCATGAGTTCCCACTTTGGAGCAAATCGATAGGCAACTTGGAAATAATAGCTTTGAGCAAAATTATTGGAATCAGCAAACGGATTAACGACCGTATTAAGACCAGACGTATTTATAAAAAATGGAGAGTATTCACTTGTGAAAGTCCATTTATCGGTATTATATTGAGATGACAAAAGAATTGGGGTGAAAGTGAGTTTTCCTTTTGTAGGCGTAGGTATCAGTGTACCGGTTGGCCCCACTATTAACGAAGAACTAGATTTGTAATCCATGGGAATATAACCACCTGACAAAGCGAATCTCAAGCTTGCATCGTATGACTCATAATTTAATCTTCCAGAAAAACCTGGATTAGGCTCTAAATTTCCGGGCAGTGACAAAAATGAAAATTTGGCATCCAATTCATTGGAACGATTGTAGCCGCCGAACAGTTCCAAAGTTAAATTGCCCCAAGGTTTGAGTAATTCAGCGTAAATAAGTAATCCATCTGCTGAGATAGTAAAGTCCCTAGTACCTTCAAAGTATACCGATTGCGGTAATAGTATACTAGGTCTTGTGAAAGCGACATCTCGAGTATCGTTATAAAGGCCGTAAGGAATCCTGATACGACCAGCCCTAAAGCCTATCTTGTAATCATCTTCAAAGTAATGACTATAATCCAGTAAACCAAAATCAACGTTGGGTGATCCGTCGTAGCCGTTACCCGCTCGCCGCGAAATGATTTGCATCGATAAAAGTAAGTTAGGTATTGGTGACCATGACCCATTGATGCCTAATTCAGTAAAATCGAAGCTTGGATTAGAAATGCTAGGCCCAAACATGTTGTTGCCAGAGGTTAAAAACATCGTTTGAGATACAAAACCGTGAATTTGGACACTGTCAAAAAGTTCGAAGCTAAGGCAATTAGTATTTAATGAAAAGCTTAGAAGAAAAATCAAACCCAGCTTACGGGCTATTGTTCTTGGGTTAACTGTGAAGATATGGGCTATTGGAATCGGTCGAAAAAGCCTATATTTATAATGATGTGGTGAGATTTGTTTGAAAAGCATGGTTAGACTACTCCACATTCAATACGGCCAGATTGTCATCTTTTGTGTCCTTGGGTAGGTAGCCGATTGCACCGGGTGTATTTGCGATGCGAGTCGCCATTTCATCTATTGAATTTAATACTACAGGCGCTTGCCCTGTTCCAGAATAGACCAGCCTATCCCAGGCGATGCGCAATTGATGTGGAAATAAGCGTAGAATTTGTTTGCTGAAAATGGAATGCAATTGATTGTCATCAGGCAACACGAAAACCCGGATTGCAGACCCATCCGGCCAAGTAGTCAAGCGCATGCTGAATATTGAAGACAAAGCAATTCTGGAAATAGGAGTGGCAACTGGGGTGCCTTTCCTAACCACTGCCACGACATCCTCAGCCGCCGACATTGGACTAAAAGTGAGCAAAACCAAAGGCAACAGCAATGAAACTATACATCTCTCCACACGCTTAGAGAGTTGATTGTTAGTTATCTGTTTCATTCCGGTAAGTCAATGTTGAGTCCATTAATCAGTGAATCTAAGTTTGACACGTTGAAAATACTATTTTGTTAGGCTTAAGCTTAACATCTTTTCATAGTCCGCTAATGCGTATCGCCCACGGGTGCGGCATAAGCATCAAGCACTAGTGTTCCCACATTGTCACCCGTCAAAGAGTTAAGAAATTCCACCAATTCCATGATTTCAGACTCGCTTAATCCCAAGGGCTTGATGAGCCTGTCAAGATTTTCATTGGCTTCGCCGCCCTGATTATAAAATTCCACCACTTCGCGCAACGTGGCTAAAGCGCCATTGTGCATGTAAGGTGCTGTTAAGGCAATATTGCGGAGAGTAGGTGTCTTGTATTTCCAGCGGTCTTCCGGTTTCTGCGTAATTTCATATAACCCCAAGTCATTCGGTTTGCTTTCGCCCACGGGTTTGATGACCGCCTCATCCACATCGAAACTGACACCGGGGGCGACTTGCACCCTGCGCTTTTCCGGTTCCTTTTTCATACTTTCTCTATATCCTAAGCCAGTATTATGCAACTGATCGTCCATGAACAAGGCATAGTCTTTACCAATTAAATGGCATTGTGAGCATCCCGCCTTGCCGGTGAATAACTCAAAGCCAGCGATAGCCTGTGAGTTCAGCACCCCGTTTTGCTTGCCATAATGCCAGCGGTCAAACGGCGAATTGCCCGAATTTAGGGTTCGTTCGTAGCTGGCAATGGCTTGGCTAATCGTTTCCATCGTTGGACCTTTCTTGAATGCCTTCTCAAACAAACCTTGATAATCCGGCAGGCGCTTGATTTTATCGACTACAAACCCCACTGACGGATTACCCATTTCATTACGGGATAGCAATGGACCCCATATTTGGTTTTCAAGCGTACTTTCCCGTCCATCATGGAAGAGTATTTTCGCATAAGCGACATGGTATAGGCTAGGGGAATTGCGCCGTACTGTCCGTCCTTCCACGCCGATAGCCGTGGCCTGTTCTTGGCTGGTGAACCCCTGTTCGGGAATATGGCACATTGCGCAGGAAAAGGTATTATTCAAAGACAACCGGCGGTCAAAGAAAAGCTTGCGGCCCAAAGCAATTTTTTCCCGGTTCAACGGATTGTCGGCGGGAACTGGTAATTTGGGCAAACCAAGTCCGGGGTTTTGGGCCAACGCCAGTAAATCGGCTGCTTGGCCTTTGCGTTGGGCCAAGGCGATGGAGTGAGTTTGGTATTGGGCAGCAGCATAACCCGATTTGTCATCGCCGGCGCGGAGTAAGTCGGGCTTGGTTGGATGGTTTAGTGACACTTTTTCGGCTTTTGTGCTTGATTCCTGCACTAATGTTTCGACATCCGCCAGCACCGTGTCGGGATGTAACACGGATACCGTATAGATGTTTCGAATATGTTTTTCCTTATCGATCAGAAACACCCTCAGCAAATGTGAAAACTTGCCGGTGGGTTTTCCTTGCTCGTCAAATTCCTTTTCGACCGTTTGCCCATAGGCTTGCAAAATGGGTTGAATATCTGCTTCTGAGGATGTAGTCAGGAAGCGCCAGTCCAAGCCCTTATCTTGAAAACCTTTACCATAGTGGGCCATGGCTTGCGGGGTGTCATGTTCCGGGTTGAAGCTCAAGGTAATCAAGCGCAATTGCTTAGCTAACTCCGGCGAATTTTTTAGTTTGGCTTTGATTTTCATCAACACGGAAGTCGCTAACGGACAACCATTGACATCATCACAAGTGGCATAGATGAAACTAAGCAGTACCAGCTTGTCGCCATATAAGTCATGCAGCTTTATCGCCTTACCATCGGAGTCCAACACTAGCCCATCGGCGGCAAAACCCATGTCAGGGAGTTGATAGCTACCGGGTTTGGGGGCGGGGAAGGGCAGGGGGGCGTAACCGGGTGCCAAGTTTGGCGGTTGTTGATTGGGTAGCGCGGGTTCTGCGCTGGATAGTGAAGACCAGAAGACCAAATTAACAAAAAACCAGTTTAAATAGTTCATGACAGTGTCATTAATTGAAAATAAAGTATAGAGTGAAATTAATCGTTAGGTAAGCCATGAAAACCGATTGGATTTCCAAAAAATTTCGATCTTTCTCTGAAAAATCAGCAGGATTTTGAAAAAAATCAATTGGTTTTGCTTAAAAACAAGCTTGTTTTTGGAAAAACAAGCTGGTTTTCAGGAAAAACAAGCTTATATTTTGGAAAAGTAAGCTGGTTTTCAGGAAAAGCGAGCTTATTTTTTGGAAAAACAAGTTGGTTTTTAAGAAAAGCAAGCTTGTTTTTGGAAAAAACCTGTTGGATTTCAGTAAAAGTAAGCTTGATTTTTGGAAAACAAGTTGGTTTTCAGGAAAAACAAGTTGGTATTTTTGAAAAGTGAGTTGGTTTTCAGTGGAAGTAGGCTTGTTTTTTTCAAAAGTAAATCGTTTTTTGGGGAAAACAAGCTGGATTTTACAAAAAACAAGAAAGAGTAGCATGATTGATAAAATTTAATAATGGTACTTACAGGCTAATATTCTAATAAAATCCTCTTT
>CAIYXP010000436.1 GCA_903930145.1 uncultured Methylococcaceae bacterium | reverse complement strand
TGTGGACGCATTATGAATAACTGACCGAGGCAGGGTTTGCAACACCGCCACTAACGTTTTGTGCCAAGTCACGGCATCCTAACATTCATTGTCAATATATTAATCATAGAGGAGTAAACATAATGACTGTTTTATCAGATAAACCCGTAGAAACAGAGTTGACCCCGGAAGCACAAGCTTGGAGCGGGGTGGTTGATGATATAAAAAAATTAGTGACGATACAAACTTGGCGAAGTGGCGACAATGAACAAGCGGTGCAGGATGCTTTGACTTTATAAATCAGAATATGCGGGGGGGGGAATGTAACATTCACCACAGAGACCTTTGATGGGCCGGACATCCGTTCTCCCCGCAATCAATATCTATTTCGCATGAATACCGCCTACCGTGCCGTCATGGGTGAAAACTGCCCGATGCAGGCCATCGGTGGAGGAACTGATGCCCATGGCTATCCAACGCTGGTCACCGCCGGTGCATTGTTCACCGACGATTTAGGTCCGCCCATCAACTATCATGGCATTGATGAAGGCGCACCGCTGATTGACTTGAAAAATAGCGGCAAGATACTGCTGAATATATTGCTACAAGAGCTTGTAATACCTACTCAATCGCCGAAATTGCATTATGAAGGTGTGCATCATTGCTGCGGTTGTTGTAATTAGGGCTGTAAGCTGAGTTGAGGGAAACTCGAAAAACCGGTTACGTTCATGGTTCGCCCATTGAAATGCTCAGTGGGCTTACCACAAACGTAACCAACTGATGCAAGCCCCTAGACCCAATGATAGTGAAGGGTATGGTTTTCAGTGAACCAAACCAAAAACAGGGTGATGGTGATGCTTGCCCAGACAACCGCAAGCGCATTCCGTCCGTCACGACCCCAGCCGGGTTCAGTATCCATCAAATGCACGGCGGGGGCTACCGCAACAAACACGCCCAGTGCGGTCAACCAGCCGACCTCGGGATCGAACACCGAACCGATGACACCCGAGGCGCAAATCGCCGCCAGGAATCCTGAGGCGAGACCGATGCGCCGGTCGTCAAAGCGAAGGATGTTGGAAAAGGCAAGGAATGCGCCCACCCCAACATTCATTGCGAGCCAATGATTCCCGGTTCCGACGAACATGATGAGCCCAAAGAAGGTTCCGCCGAAGAATCCGGCGCGCAGATCAATGTTCGTTTGATGGTCTGACCCGCTCAATAGGCGGTTGACTATCCCATTCCATTCCCGTGTGAGGGTGTTCATGTTAAAACCTCATTTTTTGATAATGTTGAAAATAACTCGCCGTCCTTGTTATGGTTCCGTTGCATAAATTTCGTATTGCGCGATTAGGTTGCCCTTTAGAAACCTCAGACAGCTAATCACTGGAATTGTTCTGCGACAGCCAGACTTTGATGGAGGGTTTGCAGTCATGCACGCAGAGAGGGTCTGCATAACTTTGTGCAGTAATTTTCATTTTGGATTTTTAAAGCCATCTCGACAGGTTTATAGTAACGCCTTCAGGCGGAAAGAGGGCAGAAGACCGGCTAAAGCCAGGACTACGAACAATTTTTTGTGCTTAGAAAAATCCTTTGTATTGCCAAAATGAGAATTGCTGGTATTTGCAGCCAAAATGGAGCGATTTTGGTGTCAATGTTATACTCTGGCTTTTAGAGCAATCGAGGGTATTCATGGAACCCACACTCCCTAAGCAAGTTCGCATCAGCGGCCGCGTTCCGCATGCTTGTGAATGGGCTATGGGACTTTCTCAACCCATTCCTTACATTTGATGATCAACTTTGCTCCATAATATTTTTTTAATTTTTTGCTCATAGCTTGGGTTGATGGGCTTGCTGTCGGAACACGGCTGGAGATGATGTAAGCTTCCTTTTTAAAGTTGGCATACTGCAGCTTCGTATATTCTATTGTCGAAATAATTTGGCTCATAGCCTTCTCGACGTTCTTGCCTTTTAGTTCGACGTAGCAAACCCGGTGTGAAGGCGGTGGCGGATTAAGTGGCACTTCAAACAGGTAATCGCAGCGTTCACGTTCACCGGCAATCAAGCAACCGTCAACCTTGACTTGCAGGATGGTTCTGCGGTTGGGATTATCTAGGCGGAAGGTTTTGCCTTTTTGAGATTCTGCGATAATTGGATCATTCGTTTCAACGGCGCAATCTTTCATAATGGGTCGCCATAAAGAATATCTAGCAATTCATTAGTCACGGTTTCAAAATGTTGGGAAACCCCGTCTAAAATACTGGCCCCGATGATCTTGGCCTCTTGATCAAGAATGGATTTTATCGTGCCTTTTTCCGTCACCGTCCAAGCTGCTACATCCTCGAAAGCGATATGTTGATCTTCAGGCATAATCGCCAGTAATTTCTGTTTGCCCACCTCGTCTGCGGTCTTATAGGTCTCATGGGCGAGGATGCAGTTGTTAAGCGCAGTCAGCAAGTATGGACTGTGAGTAGTGATAAAAAATTGATGTTTGGTTTTATTTAAAATCAAAGCCATTAGCGAAATGATGGCTTTCTGCGAGACTGGGAAAAGATGGGCTTCGGGTTCTTCGATAAAGAAGCCCTTTCTTCTAGTATTTAGAAAAGGCTCTGTGGAGAGTACAAGCAACATGGGAAGAGATTCCTGTTGACCAGAGGAAGCGTTAGCTAAGTTGACTGTTCCATTAGAATTTACAATCCAGTCTTGCTCATTCTTATATAAGTAAGCGCCTGATATTATGCTTTCGATTATGTTAGTAATATTCTTTCTGAATCTAACTTGTGATGATGAATAAGCTACCTGAGTGGTTCTTGCTCTATCGTAGGTAGTAGCAAAGCTTTTTAAAAAAAAGTCCATATCAATATCATTTTCGAAAAAATGAAATATGTTTTTCTGGAAGATAGCAAACAAACTACGGCTGGCTGGAATAAATACATGAGACCTAAAATTTTCTGCGTATTTTGATTCTCGGATTCCTTTGTTAAATAGCCTAGTTAAAGATATATGTTCAGATGTGTCTTCTGTGTTTTTAACTGA
>CAIYXP010000435.1 GCA_903930145.1 uncultured Methylococcaceae bacterium | reverse complement strand
GCCCGATTCGGATTTATCGGTAAATTTTAGGCTGGCAGATTTAAGTTACCAACATTTGAATCTGCCACCTATCATTAGTGGAGTAAAGAAAATAAGCCGAGATAATCGCAGACTGGAAGCAATTCCTTCTATGAAAGATGCTTTTTTTTTTGGGTTGTCGTTTAGCCGATTTGCTAAGTTTCCTATAATCCATGTCACTGAATTATCACTGCCTGATACCCCAGTGGATTTTGGAAAATTGCAGCCATATTCCAGAATTTTAAGTCGATGAACATCTACATGACTTAACCCACCCAGGCTAAACGTTCTTAAAATTGATAAGGGTGGGCAGACGGCTCTATCGTCTGCCCACGCGGAATCTTGCGAAAATCGGTTGGCAGGAAAAAGAGTGAAGAATACAGAAAATTAGTCTTGGGCAAGACGGAAACCGATGAGGCTGTTCCGGTAGTTAGGGTGTTTCCTGCCGCGGTAGGCGGAACGCAAGTTCCCGGCGTCGTCGTCCCACGAGCCGCCCCGAACCACCCGGCGGCTTTTGTCTCCGCCCTCCGCCCTCCGCCCACGTCCGGCCATCCGTCGGCGCACTCAGGTAATCCTCATGCCAAACATCTTGGCAACACTCCCAGACATTGCCATGCATCTGGTAGAGTCCAAAGGCGTTGGGTTCAAACTCGCCCACCGGCACGGTCTTGGCCCGATATTCACCCTTGGCACCGCCGTTGTAGGGGTAATTGCCATTGTAATTGGCCTGCCGGGTGCTAATGTTGCTGCCAACATGGAACGGCGTGGTGGTGCCCGCCCGGCAGGCATACTCCCATTCCGCCTCGGACGGCAGGCGGTAGTGTTTCCCCGTCCGCTCAGACAGCCATTGGCAATAGGCCTGGGCATCATCCCAATTCACATTGATGACGGGCCGCTGGCCGCGCCCCCAGCCTGCATCTTCCGGCTTAGCCCACGGCTTAGCCGACCATACAAAAAATATTTTCTTTCGTGTTGACTCACAAAACAAATCGTATTCGGCAAAGCTCACCGCGAAACGCCCAATGGCGAAGGGTTTGGCAAAGCTGACCCGGTGCTGCGGACCTTCCCAACCCGTACGCTCCGGCTCATCCGTTGGCGAACCCATCAAAAACGAACCCGGCGGAATCACCGCCATCTCCGGCCCTTCGACGCCGGTTTGTAATTTATTGCGGAAAAACACAGGCAAACCGAGTTGCGCCGCCGTTTCCCGCTGCCAAGCCTGCACTTTCTCGGCAGGCCAACCGTGAATATCAGGCGGGTTGGCAAAGTTTGAACTTTGCTGACCCGCCGCGCCTTGCCGGTCATAAGCCGCCCGACGGGCCGGGTCGCTTAATACCGCATACGCCTCGTTGAGCCTTTTCATGCACCAATCCATTTGCTCGGCTTGATTGGGATTGTTGTCGGGGTGGTATTTCTGCGCCAACCGATAGTAAGCCGCTTTTATCACTTCCGGCTCGGCTTTGGGGTGGATTTGCAGGATTTCGTAAAAATCGTCGCTGTGTGTGGGCATGGGCGAGGCTTCCTGGCGGGTGCCATTGTAGAGTGATTTAACGTGTGGATATTCTTTATCGTTCCAGCGTTCCACGCGGGAACGCCGACAGGTCCGGGCGCAATAGCGGGGCGTATTGCTCTACGGGATACTTTACAGAGTGGAAAATCTTTTGCAACTGTGTGAGCAAACAAAAGACCGTTGCTCTGGTTCCCAAGCTCCTGCTCTCATCGTTATACACAAGTGGTCGAAGCCCGTCATTCCGGCATGGACTGCCGGAATCCAGTCACATTGATGTGAATCGGCGAGTTTGCACATAAACTAAATCAATCACCTACACATCGGCAAGTTACCATCCATGGCACTGGATTCCTGCATCCCTGCTGGAATGACGGCACTTTGTCTCGGCGGGACTTGTGTATAACGATGATAGATGAGCTTGGGAACGAGAGAAACCACATTGGTTTAGAACCCGCCCCTATTATTGTCCCAGATCATCATTTTGGATTAGTTTAATTTTGTCACCCATTTAAACTACCTTATTTCGATGACCTAGATCGTGCGGCTTGTGCAAGCTAGGCAAGAGGATTAATTTTTTACTCAAATTAGGGCGGGGAGGAACAGTGTCTGACCTCCTCTTTGTAGTTGGCGCTTGGAGGAGGCTGCACCGTGGATAATCAATATGAAGGGGATGGCATGCAAGATTTGCTGGATGACTCCCCGAATCGCTCAGACGACGACGCATTTGAGGATGCTGCCGGTGATGGTTTTGAGGAAGACGGCATGGAAGAAGAGGCGATGTACGACGGCATGGAAGCGATGGACGGCTTTGACGAAGGCGGGGATGGCTTCGCCGACGAAGGAGACGGCTACGAGGACAGTTATGAGGAAATGATGGGCGACGAATTTACCGAAGCGGGTGAAGATGCCGGAGAGGCATTTGAGAACGCGGTTGCCGATGCGCTGGATGCGGAAGACAGCGATGAATTTCTCAGTAACTTAATGGGTGTGATTAATGCCGTGAGGCGTGGGGCCGGGGCTGTCGGTCGAGCGGCAAACACCGCCCAGCGGGTGGCAGGTCAAGCAAGACGAGTGGCTCGCGGCGTGGAGGGCGTTGCCGGGGCGGCCGCCGGCGCACCGCGCAGACCCGCAAGGAGGGCTGGAGGTGCAGGAAGGCAAGCAGTCGGCGGGTTGCCTGCCGCGCTGAGTCAGTTGTTGCCGTTGCTAAGGCAACAGGCGGCACAGGGTGCGGACGAAATGGACGTGTTTGAGGAACTTGCCGATTGGTTTGAGCAAGAGGGGACGGACGAAGCCTTGCCAGTGATTGCCGGCGTTGCAGCCCGGGCAGCCCTCCGTCCTTTGCTGCGCACGGGCATGGCGAGAGTGGGGCAAACCGCCCGTCGTCAACTGGTGCGCAGTGCCACCGCCGCCGCCCGTCAATTGGTCGGTAGGCAGGGGGCGGGGGCTGTCCGTTCATTGCAACGCATTGCAAGCAGTGTCGGAAACACCGCCGCACGCAGGGGGTTGAGGCCGGAGGCTTTACCGCGAGCGGTACAGCAAACAGCGGCTAGTGTGGCCGCACAACCTGCGCTCGTCAGGCGGTTGTCGCAGCCAACCGCACGTTCTGGTAGGGTGGCAGGCTCTGCTCCCCGCAGCCGACTGGTCGTCAGGGGCGGAGGGGGAACACCCCGGCGTTTCGTTGTCAACGGCCCGGTGGAAATCATTTTCACGCGCTAAGTCAAGCAACGATTCCATTCATTATTAATCGATGAGGACATAATCATGAGCAGTTTTGAAACCGATGTGATGGAAGATCTCTTTTACGACGAGGCCGAGGGTCCAGCCCGTGGTCAACACCATTTTGATGATTTTGACAGCTACGATGAGGGGGAAGGCGATGAATTCCTACGCAACATCATCGGCGGAATTGGGCGGGTAGTCGGTGGCCTAGTTGGTGGCGGGGGCGACGGATTCGACGAGGGAGACGAGTGGGATGGCTACGATGCCGCAGAAGGCGACGAGTACGAGGATGTGGATTTGATCGATGCCATGGAAGAAGCCGTGGTTGATGCCTTGGAGGCCGAGGATAGCGATGAATTTTTCCGTAGGCTGGCAAGAGGGATGCGGAATGTGCGCAATGTCGTGCGTACCGTCGGCAGGGGTGTGGCACGGGTGGCTCCGGTGGTCAGTCGCATCGCCGGTTTGATACCGTTGCCGCAAGCCCAAGCCATCAGCCGGATTGCCCAAGCCGCAGGCCGACTCGGTCAGGCGGTTTCAGCGGATGAGTTCGATATGATGGATGATCTCTACGATCTCGCCGATGACGAGTCCGCCATTGACGCGGCCGCCCCCGTCATCGCGGGTTTGACCATACGCCAGGCCATGCCCGGCGCCGCACGTCTACCCCGCCCAGCCCGCAGGCAATTGGTGCGTAGTGTTTCTCAAGCCACTCGCACGATGGCCCGTCGCCAAGGCACCCAAGCCACTCGCGCTGCATTACCAGGTGTGGTGGGGGCAGTGCAAACGGCGGTTCGGCAAAGACGGATTCCGCCTCGTGCAGCCCCTCGCGCCATTCAGCGCACGGCGGCACGGGTTGCCAGCAGCCCACAGGCAACGCGGCGCATGGCGGCTCGTGGCGCGGCAGTGACCCGGACAGGCAGGGCTGTGGCACGGCGGCCGGGTGGTGGTGCAGCGGCCTGTCCGAATTGCAGTGCGGGAGGTCGGAACTTCAACCTGCCCGGTCCGGTGACGATCAGCATCCGTAGTGGGCGTTGAAGGTTTCTAAGGCACTGAATGTAAACAGCCATGTTGACCCGAAAATTTCTTCGCGCCAAGATCATCGGATTGAGTGCCCGCGCCCGTAGGCTGGCCCAAATTGATGCAGAAGGCGCGGGCATTCGCCCACAGGATCGGCCTTATGCACCGTCTCAGGCCCATTTTCGTGCGGCCAATCAGCGTCTTGCGTTGATTGACCGCAAGATTGCCGCCCGCTTGGGCAATTTGGAACAGACTTGGAGTCAAGAGCCGAAACAGCGGGTATTGGTGAAGATCGCTTTAGTGGAGCGGGAAATCGACCGCGCCAGACGGGCCTTCGGCTTGTTTTTTGAAGTTTTCAGTCAACGGGGTTCAGCCTTCGCGCCATCGCTTTCAGCCCATGATGTGATTGCCGAGGATTGCTACCGGGCAGTGCGGGAGTCGGCCCCCAACCAATTTCGGGGTCCGCTGATCAAACCTCTTTGCTATATGGAACACAGTTTTTCGCCGGCAACCATCCGTCGGGGGGTGTTGTTGAACCGCTTGTTGGGTGAGCCTAATCCCTTCCCTTTGGTGCGAATACCATGGGATAGGGACAACCCTTGGCAAGCTGTTTTCCTGCATGAGGTGTCTCATAACTTGCAAGCGGACATGGGCATTTGGCAGGAAAATCGCCAAGCGGTGGTTCGCAGGCTCATTCGTTCAACGGGTGACCCGGCACTGACGCGGATTTATGGGCTGTGGCACAAAGAAATCTTTGCCGATTTGGCCGCTATTTTGTTGGGCGGACCGGCTTCTGCCTTCGGCATGGCGAGTTTCTTGGCCCATCCCGCGCCTAGGACCATGACCTTCAGGCCGGGAGGAGCCCATCCGACTGCTTATCTGCGGGTGCATATCCTAGCGGAAATGCTTCGTCGCCTTGGGTTTGCCGATGAAGCCCACCGCTTGGGCAGGGTTTGGGACGATCTTTACAATCCGGTGCGTTTCAACCGCTTGCCACAACGGCTGTTGGCGACCTCAAGCCGGATTATCCCGGAGGTGGTCGATGAAATTGCGTTTCAGACCCGGCGTAACTTGGCCCATCGGGCGTTGGCGGACATCATCCCCTTTTACGCCGAGAACGAGCGCGCCATTCAAGCAGGTGCCAAGGTGTTGGCCCGAGGCCAGATGCCGGATGACCTGCCCCCGCGCTGGTTGGTCAGTGCCTCTAGCTATGCTTTGGCACGAAACACCATCGCCTCGCGCTTGCTTTCTGAAATAGTGGTCAAGCGCCTAAATGATTTAAAAACATCCTCCGCCTCGGGCTTAGGGGAAACCCCCCTGTCCATGGCGGCATGAACGACAGAGTATGGAATAATCAGCCGAGGTAACCGAAATGGCCTTTCCAATTTCCAACCCGTTTTACAACAGTGGCTCTGGCGGCGGCATGTCGCCCAGTGGCGATTATAAGCGATTGGCGCTGGACAATCTGCTGCGGCGCGAATTGAAAGTGGGTGATCCCAGTGACCCCAAGCAAATCGCTCAGGCACTGCTAGAACGCTTCAAGGACGACCCCAGAACAAGGGCCATCAATAACGAAGCCCAGGGGCTGCCTTTCCTTCAGGCTCAACCGGCATTCAATCTAACGGCACAGGCCCCCACCGCCACCAGCGCCGAACTGCAACAAGCCAAGGATGATGTCGAGAGGGATCTGAGCGAATTGTTGACGAGTTCGATCTTGAAAGATGTCACACCGGAAATTCAAGGTTGGGCGCAAGCCGTGCGCTCGGCCATTGCAGAAGGCACTACGGCGGCACGTTTCGCCTTGGACCCTCGCCAGCGCGATAAAGCCTTCGCCATCCGCAGGCAATTGGGCGATTACGCCCGCATGGCAAGATTGGTGGGGCTGTTATCGCCGACCATGAGTCTGACCTACCGCAAATTCGCCCAGAGCTTGGACGAAGTGGCGGCGGTGATCTTGGTGATGATGGGTGAGGCGCTTTCCAATGTCGGTTTCGCCGGCGGCAGTTACTTTATGCAAGTGCCGTATACGGAATTACAGGTGCGCCGGGATGCGACCATCAACGCACTTAGAAACCTCACTGGTTCAACCCAATTAGCTTACGGCCCGAATGATTGGCCTAGAGGCTTGGATGCCTATCGGCGCTTGTTCGAGGTACTGGAGAGGCATGGGCAAGGCGACTTGCGCGCCCTGTTGGTGGAAAACGAGTTGGCCCGAACCATGGATGAATTGATTCAGCGGGCTGCGCATGGAACCGCTGACGGACTGCGCGCCCTTGGCTCCACCGCCCAGGTTGATTTGCTCCGCTTCCGTCGCTTAGTGGTGATCGGGCAGAACATCGTCAGCCCCGAGTCTCCCCCTTTAACCACCTTCTTGCAGGCCATCAAGCTGTTCGCCGATGCCTTCGACAAGTCAGGCGGCGAACGCTTGATGAAGATCGCCCGCCCTCCGCTATTGTTCTACGGACTCTACGGCAAGGGCATGTCTGCCGCTGACCAGCGTTTACTTGATCTTATCATCCGCCGTGGGGTTTTGGCGGAAAGCTTGGATTGCTTCCTAGAGTGCGGATGTGGCTCGGAAATTCAACAATGCCAAGCCATATTGGACAAGATACTCTGGGATATTGACCGTGCCATCGATCTGTATGCTGTGGGCAAGGAAAACTTCGGCGAACCGGAACGCAGGGCAGCCGCCTATGCTTTCATCATTCAAACGTTTAAGGAATTTAATTCAGTGCTGGATGTAAATTTGGCGAATCAATGCAGAATTTATAATGAAGATCAAATTCCTATATCGGTTATTGGAAAAACATTGGATGATGTGAATGATTTGTTAATCATGAAAGTGAAAGTAAAAACCAGCGAAGCGGCAATTGTGGATTTGAAAAGTTTTGCATTCGATGTCAGTTCCACCTTGGGAAAAGTGAATATCAATAATGATGGCGAAATTCAGACCCTTATAACTGCCATCAATCAAGGTATCCAAAACTTATCAAATACCTCTGAAGTTGACCTTGTTGATGCGACTGACTTGTTTGAACATGCCGAGGATGGTTTCAAATATCTCACCGGACATTTTGATGCATTCACCATTATTCAAAGGGGTGGGAAACTGCCCGACACCCCCCTGAGCATGGTGAATTATTTTGCCGTGTTGCGTCAGGAATTGTGCATTCAAGAAGACACGGAAACTCAGTGGAGGGCATTGGTGGAAGGCATGGTTCCCGAGTGCGGCAGATTGGGTAATGTGTTCGATACGATTGAACGCTTGGTAAGCACAGCCCGTGCCAAAGTCAGTGCGAGAAGTTGCACGACCTTCGATCCAAGGATACCTCCGCACTTTGAGACGAGTTTGGATACTTTGGTGGATGATGTCGATAGAACGGGTTCGGATCGTCCTGGCGGAAGATTCGGCTAATCCAATAACAGTTTGTTTATGAAGATACCCCCGCATTTTGAACTGGGGTTGAACTCAATAGCAATTCATATCGAAAAGGTGTAGCTATGGCAGGATCAATTTATTTTACCGGAACAGCCAATCCGAAACATGGCATCCACCGGTTAAATGCATTACGGGCATCACTGAATCCTGAACTGTCCACAGACCAGATCGTTAAGGCGATAGATGCGTCCGAGACATACAAGAAGGTAACAGAAATTGGCGCAGCGGTTACGGGACTCGGCACGATGGTCACGGGACTCGAAACGACGGTATCTGAAATCGCCGTGTCAGTTAGTGAGGAAAACATCATTAATAATGTTAGTGCAGCCCTTAGCCAGAATGCCGTGCTGGCGGAAATTCCAAACATAGCCCAAACACTTCAGAAAATTGCAGATGCCGTAACATCAGGAGGTGACCCGAATAGTGAGACTCTGAGTATCAATCCAGAATACTGGGATGTCCTAAGAAAAGGACTGCAATTACTGAATACCTTGGAAGATTGGGTTCTCGCTGATGACTTTCAAGAGGCGGATACTGCCAAGATTAAAAAGAAACATGCCACCTCTGGAACGAACACCGAATTTCTTGAGGTTACTTATGAAAGTTTGTTGCATAAATTCATCGCCTTGATAAAGGAATGCCAGAGCTTGCCTATATCAATTATTGAAGAAGTCGAAAATTTATTTAAACCCTTGCACGACTCGTTCCCGAAAAAAGATGATCCAGCCAATCGAGCGGATTACTATTGCAAGATAATCCAAGCGCGCACTGAATTGGTTCGTTTATTTTCAACAGATAGCATTTCAACATGGGTCAGCAACCCGCCGAATAACGGAACAACAGGAGCCTAATCATGAGCTTCAACACCACAGAAACGATTCAACGGCTCTGGGAAACCTTCCTCCGCGAACAACTCGCCGCCCTGCCGCCGGAGGATAGGCAACAATATGAGCAGCAGTTCGAAGACCGCTTCGGCGATTTGCTGAAAAGTGCGGCCAACGGCACACCCGGTGGCGATGGGTTCCTCGACCTCATCGGCTTCGGCGGCAAGGGTCCGGTGGATTTCGGTGAGATGTCTTATCCTTATATCCAACCGGATTTCGATGATTCGGTAGTGCCGAGCCAACTCCATGCCGCCGCCGAGCTGTACTACATCTACCAGCATGAGCGCATGAAGATTTTCCAAGTGGTCGAAGTGCTGCTGCGCCTGTTCCATCAAGGCAGGATGCGCATCCAACGCGGACCCGGTGCGCGGGGACTCTATTTGCTGGAAAAATGGAAACCGTTGCGCTATACCACCCGACACAGGATGGCGGCCTACCGTCGGGCGTTCAATTATGGGACGGCGCAAGCCCCTGCCGGGGCGGTGGTGAACCGCAATTTCCACCGCCAGATGGTCGGCTTCATGGTGGCATTGGGTCAATACTTCCGCGATTTGTTGATCGGCGAGGTGATCCGGGGCGGACAATTGATCGAACAGCGTCCATTTGGCTCGGTCGCCACGGTGCAGCGCATTGGTTTGGATTTGCGCTATGCTCTGGATCGTTCCACTTACGGCAATATTTTCTCGCTGACCATGGAAACCGGTCATTACCTAAAGCAGGTGATGCAACTGCTGGATGCGCCCGATATCAAAAAGGCTTTCGATGCCAATACCAAGTGGGATGTCGTGGAAATTGTCTCCAGTCGGCATCTAGGCGGTATCGCCGAACCTTCGCAACGGGCCAAGATGGCTGAAAGTGGGCGGCGTATCTTGCAATTCATCGCCGACAACGATTTCAAGACGGCGATTGACCCCATCCTATTCCAATCCACCATCCGGCCCATGGGTGCCCATGCCGAGGCTTGGGTGGCGGCTTACCGAATGACACCGGAAGGAAGGGGATTCACCGGGGTGACACCGGCCTTGCGGAATGTGTTGGGGATACAACAGCAGGCGGCGGCAGTGTGACGACAGAGACAATCAGCCTATTAAGGCATGACAATTTCGACTATATAAGTTCCTTTCGTTAAGCCGAAAACCAACAACACGCCCTAGGCAGTTCACTCAATGACTACAATTCGGCAAACTTTTATTTCAAGCGGGGAGGAGGGTTGAACATGGCACGAGACAGAGTGGATGAGTTCGTCGATGATCTGATGTCGGATTTGCTTTTTGATGATGATGCCGATTGGGATTTTGCGGGTGCTAGAAACGTCCGTCGTCGTGGTCGTGCCGCCGCCGTAGTCGGGCCTTATCGGCGAGTAGGCGGGCACCATGTCCATCAATCCGCCAGTTATGGCACGGGCGATCCACGCCGAACCAACCCGCATCACCGCGATGCGCCGGCCATTGCCCATGGGCCGGGTTTCACTCGGGAGCAGCATCGCCGTGCGGACTCCGTCCAAAGGCGCTTGAACCGGGCAATTCTGGGTAGGGGGTTCAGCCCTGATCCTAGCAATCCAGTTTCCGTCACCGCCACGGGTGCAGGTCGGCTCCCCCCCACACCGAACCCATGGTTCGAAGATGTGAAAGCTTATTACGGTTTACGGGCATCGCGTCCGGCGGGTTACGACACCCCGGCAAGTGCCTTGGAATTGGTGGAACGCTCCGCGCAAGCACTGGCAAACCGAAGGGCTAGTCCCCGGAGAATCCCTCCTCATGGACGCTAATTTCATAAGGAATCATAGAGATTCAGTGATGGATTAATGCTATGAACCCAATGTTAGCCGACCTTTCCATCGCCCTAAATTATAAACGCAGCGTCTGTGTGTTGGATCCCTTTTTGGCTTTTTCCCGCTATGGGATTCCGCTTGTCAAGGGCTTGGGCGAGGTAATGGAGCTTTGGGTTGCGCGGGAGCATTGGCATATTCTAGACAACACTGACTATTACATGCGTCAACAAAAATTGATGTCGTCCGATCAATCGCAGGCAATTGCAAGAATATGGCCCGAGTGTCAAACCTTAGCGGATTGGGAGAAGCTGCGGGCGGAGACCGACCCTGCCACCTTAAAATTATTTTGGGTCGGCGATGGCCCCGGAGAGTCCATGCTTCCCCCTCATTTTGGCGGGTCACTGGTATGGCGTTTCGAGGCGCTGGCCAGTTCCTTGGATCGTCATCTGACATCACGGGATGCATTGTTTACCTCATTCAGGGATGCCGTAGCCTTGTCGGTGGCGCTGCCTTCGGCGATGATCCTGACTCAAATAGACAGTTTAACTGAATCTCCTCCCATGATTTGTCAAGCCATCAAGGATTGGAACTTCGATTGCAAGGAAGTTGAGGACGACGAATGGCTGCGCTTGGAGCGGGATTTGCTTCGCCAGCAATTGGTTGGGGCGGGTACCGCCAAATTGCGTTGGTTAGGCTTGCGTTTGGCGGTAGTGCATGTGGTTGCGCCGTTTGAAGTGACGCTGAAAGAACCGCCTGAAATTCCCTCCACTCTTTACGAAAACGAAACGATTATGTTGGATGAAGTGAGTTACACGTCCAGTGAAGCTGACTATTGGCAAGGCACAACGGCCTTTTGGTATCCCTTATAAAGGTTGGTAAATATGACGAACCGCACTCTCCGTGTCAACCGCAAGGAATTGGTCATAGTCGCCGTATCCGGTCAGATTGCCCATCCGATAGGCGGGCCCAGTCCCTATCGCATCGGCAATGACGGTGTACCGAGAGTTCTGCCAGCGACAGGCGGCATCGTCATCAACCATCGCATCGGTGACCGTTGCGTGGGTTTGGCTGGCGACCACATCGAGCCTGGCGTGGCCTTGCACAATAATCAACGTGAAGTGGTTGGCGCACGCAATGGACCCAACCGCGCCTTGATTACCTATGCTTGTGTCGGCAATTTGGCGCGAGTCATCAGCGGGCCTTGTGCGGGTCAACGGGGAATGGTGACCGGCAAACACGGGGGTGTCGACCATGTGATTCTGGATTTTCCAACCCAAACATTACAACGGCTCAACATCGGCGACCGCATCCAGATATACAGTTGCGGATTGGGGCTGCGCTTGCTGGATTATCCGGCGATTGAAGTTTTTAATTGTTCACCTGGCTTGCTCTCGCGCTGGGGTATCATCGAAGGCAACGGGCAGTTGAAAATCCCAGTGACCCACCTAATCCCTTCCCGCGTGATGGGTTCGGGTTTGGGCAAAAACACGGTATGGCGAGGAGACTACGATATTCAATTGTTCGACCCACCAACCCGCCGCCAGTTTCGTTTGGAAAGCCTGCGCTTTGGCGATATGGTTGCCATACAAGACGCGGACACCCGGTTTGGGCCAAGTTTCCGCCAAGGGTGGACGACTTTTGGGGTCATTGTCCACGGCGATAGCACGGTTAGCGGACATGGGCCTGGCGTGGTTCCCTTGTTGAGCGGTCCGGCAGAATTATTGCGCCCAGTCAGGAATGGCAATGCCAATCTCGCCGAATTATATGCTTTACGCACTCCGGTCAGGCCCAAAGCTTATCTCCCTCTGTCGGGCCGTCAAGCCAACTTACCCAGTCATCGTTCAGTGGCTAATGCCCCTGCAAGGCATATCACAGGGCCGCAAACACGGTTTACGCATAGGTAATATTCACGATTGAACAAATTTTATCCAGTCAGTAGAATAAACTCCATGTTCTAGTATAGCCGTTAATGAGCCGGAAAATAGGACTGCCCCGCCTTCCCTTAACCTGAGGCTCACCCGTCGTATCGGCATGGATCGCTGAACCCAAGATACCATGATGGCGGGGTATCGGTGCTTCCAAGCAATCTGGATGCCAGTGGGCCACGCAAATGCAACGGCAAAATCATGCATAGTATCTTTATTTCCTTTTCGTGAGGGAGATTTTCTTAACGAATCGGCGTTGTCTGTATACCCTTTATACAGTTCCTACGAGCGATATTTTTTCCCATTTTCGCAAATAAAACAGGGGGGTCTTTATGCAAGGAATAGAAAGCCATTCTGTAGATTCGGCAGCAATGCCGTCTAACTTTGGTCTTTTATGCGGATTCTCCCTGGCAGACAGGGAGTTTCGCGTTGTTAGAGTCAATCAGATTGAGACTGTCAAGGGTAAGTTTCCCGATGCCGATGAAGCGGACTATGAGGAACTTTGCCGATTTGATGTCAATGGCGAGCAGTGTGCCATTTTCCACAGGTCGATACGTACTGACCATACTTCCAACGAAGCCATTAATATGCTATCGGCTAGGGAATTGCAAATAGCCACTTTGGTGGCACAAGGTTGCCCGAATAAACAGATTGCGCATAAACTTCACATTAGCGAATTCACCGTGGCCAGTTATTTACGCCGTATCTTCGCCAAGCTGGGAGTGGAATCCAGGGCAGCAATGGCCTTCCGTTGTGCATCCCTGATCGGACGAACACGAATCGTTTGAATCGGCGCACCTTGAACCAACTCAACCTCTCGTCGAGGCCGTGCTGTCGATGACCGGGCGGGTCACCCTGCTGGGCCTGTCCCGCTGGGCCGAAAAGGGCGGGAGTTACCTGACGGTGCAATGATTTTTTAAAGAAAAAACGAGAGGCAGCATGTTGGACTTGAAAACGACCTTCAGTGCGCGAAAAAACACGAGACGGATATTAAATTCGCTCGGCACAACTGGCGAGGAATTTTTTAATCGACGACACGATCTTCCAGGCCGCAGAAATCGGCAGAATTCATGCAAAAGCAGCCTGATTCTTGGCGAAGGTATTGTCAGAAATTCTCGATTTTTAATCCTTGTTTCAGCGAACTCCATTCCCTGAACAAGGCGTAGGCAATGGCCAGCAATGTCGGACCTAGGAAAATGCCGAGAATGCCAAAGGCCATCACGCCACCCAGCACGCCTAGAAACACTAGGATGAAGGGCATGTGGCTCCCCTTGCTGATGAAGTAGGGCTTGAGGACGTTATCGACAGCACTCACCACCAAGAAACCCCAGAGCGCTATAAACACAGCCCACCCCGTTTCACCTTGCTCAAACAGCCAAATCGCAGCAGGTGCCCAGATGAGCGGCGGACCGATGGGAATCAACGAAAGAACGCAAGTCAATACACCGAGCAGCGGGGCACCGGGTATGCCAGCGATCATAAATCCGATACCCGCCAAGGCCCCTTGCGCCAGCGCAGTCCCAATGATGCCATAGACGACGCTCTTGACAGTGTCTGCCGCAATAAGGAACAACCCAGGTGCTTGTTTTCCACCGACCCTAGTGAATAAGGCTTCCAGCTTGTTGGATAACGCTGCGCCGTCCCGGTAGAAAAAAAACGCAATGAACACGCTTAGACTGAGGTACAAGATGCCCTTTCCCATGTTTGTCGCACCAAGCAATACCCAGTCCCTTAGTGGGATGAGGTATTGCATCAGTTCTTCGGTTAGTTTGGCGTCACTTCTCGCCATCGCCTGCCACCGGTCATGCATGTGCGAACCCACGACAGGTAGCTTCGCCATCCACTTAGGTGGTCCAGGTGGCCCTTCACTGAGGAGTGTTCGCGCCATATCAAGCAGCGCGGTAACGTCTTGCGCCAAACTGGTTCCGATGAAAACCAACGGTGCGATCAGCACAATCGCCACTAGCAATACCATTAGAACTGCCGCCAGTGTTTTCCTTCCCACGACAGCCCGTTCGATCCGATGGTAGACCGGCCAAGTGGTAAATGACAGGATCACAGCCCACAAGATCGCCGAGAGAAAGGGGCGCAGCACGATGAAACAACCCATGACCAAGACACTGATCAGGGCAATGGCTACATATCGGTCAACACGGTTTTCAGTAAGCACTATGTTCGTCTCGGGTAATGGAATGCCTGACCGTCTTGCTCAATATGGTAACGATGTCGGGCTTGTGCTTGGCAATAACTTGGGGGACATCAGGACATAACGACAGCGAATAGGAGAACATAACATCGCTAAGATTTATGTACGATAGCGCACAGAAAGGATGCGGTGACTCGTGCAATACTCCCTCAAACCTAACTGTGGAGACTCATTATGACCCTTCCTCTTATCCCGGCAGATGACGAACTCGGAGGCGGATGCGCATTGCCAAGCGCCTATCCAATATCCACACATTCTCACGCAAGCGCAGTCTCGTGGGGTGCCATCTTGGCTGGAGCTGCGGGAGGTTGCAGCCCTGTCGCTGATCCTTTTGATATTGGGAACTGGTCTGGAGTTGTCCTCGGTGTCGCCTTGGGCATCCTACGGTGTGAGTGCGACGACCTTCGGTGTATCGACTATCCTGTGGCTTAGTTTCACCCAATTAGCGGCATCGGGAATGGGCGGTTACCTCGCCGGGAGGCTCAGAACTAGGTGGCTTGCAGTGCCTATGGACGAGGTCTACTTTCGCGACACCGCGCACGGTTTCTTGGCTTGGGCCATCGGTTCGCTGGCGACCGCCGCGCTACTGACTTCGGTGATCGGGTCAATTGTCAGCGGAGGGATTCATGCGGGGGCATCTATGGTCGGGGGCGTCGCCGCCACCTCGGTTGGGGCCGAGATTGCGAAGCCCATCAGCGACAGTGGCCCGATGGGCTATTTTGTTGATTCCCTGTTCCGAAAGGATATTAATGCTGCTGCGAATTCCTCTGCTTCCTACAGAACCGACATCATGCCAGTCGATGCCATGGGGTCGCCTATTGCCGGATATCTGTCCGAAGTCGCTCGCATCTTCAATTTCAGCCTCCGCACCGGTCCCTTGCCCAAGGATGACATCCGACATGTCGGCCAGCTTGTCGCGCTGCGCACAGGCCTTACACAGCAAGATGCGGAGAAGCGAGTGACTGAAACGTATGCCCAAGTGCAAGCCAAGCTGCGCGATGCGGAAACCACGGCGAAAGATGCCGCTGACAAAGGTCGCAAGGCTTCCGCTTATGCGGCGCTGTGGCTTTTCATCTCGCTACTTATTGGCGCATTCGTCGCCAGCTTTGCGGCCACCATCGGTGG
>CAIYXP010000434.1 GCA_903930145.1 uncultured Methylococcaceae bacterium | reverse complement strand
TTTGATAATGAATTGATTTTGAGTTTCAGGCTTGTTGATAAAAAAAATAACAATAAAGTGCTATGGAGTAATGAATATAATCAGTCCCTATCTGGTATAGTATGGTCATATTACAAGCCTTCAGATTTTGAGTATTCAGAGATGCTAAAAAATACACTGTTGCAAGTCATAAGGGATATTCGAGAAAATATTACACATCGCAGTAGCTAACGTGGTAATACGCAAAAAATGTAAGCCGTATTTCATTAAATGGATAAAGCAGCTAGAGTAATAAAAAACGAACTATTCCGTTCTGACTTATTTTTAATTCGTTTCATTAAACCATTCGCTTAATACAGTTGCCAAACGGCTGGCAGAATCCTCCAAATCTTCCGGCGCTGCCATGACAACGCTTGGCAACAGGGTAATTTCCAAGGTATTCAAAATAAGCTTTCCGGGTGAATTAGAATATTGTACCCACCAGACATAGGGCAAACCAGTGCGGCGAATATGGCAATCGCCATAGCCTTTGGAAAGGATCGACATGCCTAGCAGCCCTAGACTGTCGATCAGGTAGGTCATATCTTCTGGGGTCAGCGGCAATAATGTTAAATTGATGACTTCTTCTGAACCTACAGCAAAGTCTCTGGATTTGGCAAAAATTTCGTATAGCAATGCAGGGGCATTCATCAGGTTATTTGGAAATGTTTCGGGGAGGCTTTTCTGAGGTTTATCCACCGACAACCATTCTGCCAGTATTTTAGGATAGGGGCCGGTTTCCAGAGACTCCTGAATCAAGACATCATCATGGTAAAGCTTGACTCGCCAAACGCCTGCAAAAACCGACTCACTGATGATTAAGCGTCTTTTTGGCCTGTCTACGAGGATGCTGATTTCACCTTCCCCTAAGATTTGACCGATCAATTCACAAGTATCTGTGTCATAGTCAGTCAAGTCAATGACGGTCGATTCCACACCCACTGGTTTGGCTTTCAAACCATCCAACAAGGCCGATAGTATAGTGCCGACTTTGGGGTTGTGCCGCCAGTCCTGCATACTGGGTGGCACAAACGTACTCATTGTTTCCGGCAACGCGACATAAAGGCATTCGGGGTCGTCAAACGGGCTAACCGGTTCTGCGGTTTCGATGGCAATGGGAGGGTGATTGAATAGCATGGGGAAACCTAGAGTCCGATAGTAAAAAGGCTGGCGGGTGCGAGAAAACTCACCCCTTGCCAAGGGTGCGATTAAAAAATAATGCAGGAGTGCAAGGCTTGCCTTGCGGGCAGGGCAATCGCATGAAACGTTAGCTAGGATTTGAGCGTGGGTAAAGCACCGTCATTTTGGCAAGGATGCCAAAATCCATCGTCCAAGGACGGCAAACTCTCCCAACGGACGAGGGTTTGGGGCATCCCTGCAATCTGGATTCCGGCGATCCATGCCGGAATGACGAGGTTCTAGACTTCATGCGATTGCCCCAAGACTTGCGAGGGATGTTCGGGCAAGGCAAGCCTTGCACTCCCGACGTGGTTTCAAGCATATCCAGTGACTGTTTGGATCACTTTTTATCCCTCCCCTGATGAAAGCGTATTATTTTTCAGAGAAACCGGCTATCGCCGATCCGACAGGCAGCACGGGCAGAAGGGCGCAGTCGTTCATATTCGTCCATACCGGATGCAGCCTTAGGCTGATCTGAAATAGGGGTTTTTAAGCCTGTGTGAATACCCAATAGTGCCAAGTAAGCCAATACCCGATCCATCGCTGCTGTTATTTGGGATTTTACCGCTGCCGTCAAACTGCCTCCATAATCTTCCAAGGTTTCCGGCTGAACCCCAATCAGTACTAAACGGTCTGGGCATTGACCCAATAATTGGCTTAAAACCAATACCTCTTGGAAGCTGACTTGATGCAGGCTCATCTTATTTGCGCCCAAATAGGCTGGCACTTCAGCGTCGTGAAGTTCGACTAAGGTTCCGGGGTTTAATTGAAAGTCCACCGCGTCGATGATGATTAGAATGTCCGCTTGTTGTACATAAGGCATTAATGCCAAACCTTGAGTGCCGCCGTCCATTAAGGTGATGGATGGCGGGAATGCATACGATTGCTGCAAAGACTGAACCACGCGGACACCAAACCCCTCATCCGCCCACAGGATATTGCCTATGCCAAGAATCAAGATAGCCGGTTGATCCATGGCTTATGGCCTATCATCTTTCCATGTCCGCCAACCGTCTATCATCGTGCTGACCATGGCTTGGCGGGAGACATATTGTTCACGGATGACAATATAAATATGCATCATCATGAAAATCACCAAATACCACATGCCCAGATGATGCCAGCTATGTGCGGACTGACTGCCGCCCAGTAATGGGATGACCCAACCAAACAAACGGTCGGCCCAACTGCCTTCGCCTAAACCCTGACCATAAAGGGCAAAGCCAGTGACGATCATGAATAATGATCCCAACACAAAAAACAGGAATATTGCCAAACCGGCCAAAGGATTGTGGCCCACATGTTTTCGTGGCTCAGACACTAAAAACAAATACCAGAGGATTTCATGAAAAACCCCTTTCCAATAAGCTTTTCGATAGACTTCGGGTACAAATAGTTGGCGGGAATATTGATTACCGACTAGCGCCCAGTAAGCCCGGCCTATCAAACCAATTGCCAATACATACCCGGCGGAAAAGTGGATGAAGCGGATATAGCCAAATAAATAATGATCGCTGGCTTCGCCCCCGGTCACCACGGGCGGGTTGCCAATCAAATACCCAGTGACTGCCAATACCACTAATGCCAAGGCATTGACCCAATGCCAAAGGCGCACAGGTTTCTCGTAGACATAGACAGGTTCTTGTGTCAAAGCAGGGGAAGACATGGTTTTCTCTCCTAACAAGTCACTCCCGCAACGAGGAAGAGGGTTGTGGAAGGGTTAATTATCACCCCCTCCCCAACCCTCCCCCGTCAAGGGGGAGGGAACCAAGATTGATTAAAATAAGCTTACAGGACTTTAACTCGCGTCAGTTCCTTACCCTCTTTGTCAATGATATGGGTGGAACAGGCCAAGCAAGGATCAAAGCTGTGCAAGGTGCGCAAGATTTCCAAGGGCTGCTCGGCATTGACGACTTGGGTATTCATCAGTGCCGCTTCAAATGC
Source organism: uncultured Methylococcaceae bacterium (assembly GCA_903930145.1). Lineage (GTDB taxonomy): Bacteria > Pseudomonadota > Gammaproteobacteria > Methylococcales > Methylococcaceae > Methylumidiphilus. The sequence goes on along the minus strand of CAIYXP010000434.1, from coordinate 28,676 downwards.
GCCAATATTGCCTTGCGGGTCACGCGGCGAACCATTCCATGTCGTCGGCACGATGCATTGGTAATTGTCGATTTTGCCGTCTTTGATGACGACCCAATGCCCCAATGCCCCACGCGGAGCCTCTGTCGTCCCCACCCCCTTGGCTTCTTGCGGCCAAGTGTCGGGTTCCCATTTCGTGGTATTGGCAGTGGATAAATCGCCTGCTTTGATGGTTCGTATCAGCTTATCTTGGAAATGTCGCATCAAATGGGCGCAATACTGTGCCTCCAAACCCCTCGCCGCCGTGCGTCCCAAGGTGGAAAACAAGGCAGTGACAGGCAAGCCCAAATCCGTCAGCAGTTTGTCTACGGGTTCTTTGATCGCCGGTATGCCCTTGGCATAGCCGACAATATAGCGTGCCAGCGGGCCGACTTCCATTGCGTGACCGCGCCAGCGGGGGGCTTTGATCCAAGAGTATTTCGCACTTTCGTCCAAGTTTACGATGTTCGTCCGCGTGCCTTTGGTTTTGCTGCCCAGTTCAAAGCGCGGCTCGGTGACACCTTGGAACGGATGCAAGCCGACATTTTCATTGTCGTAGCGATACCAAGAGTGAGTCACGAATTCTTGGATTTGATTGACATCCTTCAAATCAATCTCATGAATTTCTTTCAGATTGCCGTTGAGTATGGCTCCATGCGGCAATAGTAGATTGTTGAATGAGCGGTCATTGGCATGTTCGGGTATGTCGCCATATGACATGACATTTTGACCGGACAACCCGCCACCATAAAGCCAATCCTTATAGAACGAGGCGATGGCTTGCAAATCCGGCAGATAGACCTGTTCGATGAATTCTATCGTCCGGTCGATGATGGAGGACACCAGATTCAGCCGTTCCATGTTGACCGCGCCCACTGCGCCAACCCCGTCGACGTTGATGGCGCAAGGAACACCGCCCACCAGCCAATTCGGATGAGGGTTTTTGCCGCCGTACACGGTGTGGATTTTGACGATGTCCTTTTGGAAGTCCAAAGCTTCGAGATAATGCGCGACCGCCATTAAATTAGCTTCAGGCGGGAGCTTGTAAGCCGGGCTACCCCAATAGCCATTGGCGAAAGGCCCAAGCTGGCCGCTTTCGACAAATTTTTTCAAGCGACTGGCAATGTCGAGGAAATAGCCCGGTGAAGATTTTTCCCAAGGAGAAATGCTCTGGGCCAATTCGGAGGTCGCCTTCGGGTCGGCCTTCAACGCACTGACCACATCCACCCAATCCAAAGCATGCAAATGGTAGAAATGCACTAGATGATCTTGCACCTGCAAAGTCAATTGCATGATGTTGCGGATAGTGTTGGCATTTTCCGGGATTTGGATGCTCAGCGCGTCCTCCACCGCCCGCACCGAGGTCAGGGCATGGGTTCCCGTGCAAACACCGCAAATCCTTTCGGTGAAGGCCCATGCATCGCGGGGATCGCGGCCTTTTAGGATCACTTCCAAGCCGCGCCACATCGTGCCGCTGGACACCGCATTGCGGATGATATTGTTCTCGTCGAGGTTGACCTCGCAGCGCATATGGCCTTCAATGCGCGTGACTGGATCGACAACGACGCGCTTGCCGCTATTGTCCAAGGTAAAGCCGTTAGGGGTTTGGATGGCGTTCATAAGCTATCCTTTTTATGAGTTTCGGTTTTTTTATGCTTATTGATGGAAACCGCCGCATGGGCTGCTATGCCCACACCGACCGCCCCGGCAGTGACCAAACCCATTTTATCGGCATTGGCTTCCACCCCAAACACATTCAGTTCAGTGACTCTGTCGTAGAACGAGCCTTTGTCCCAGAAGGCTTCCTCGGAACAGCCGATGCAGCCATGACCGGATTGGATGGGGAAGGAAACCCCGTCGTTCCATTTCACCGTGGAGCAGGCGTTGTATGTAGTCGGTCCTTTGCAGCCCATTTTATACAAGCAATAGCCTTTACGGGCGGCCTCATCATCCCATTGCTCGACGAACTGGCCGGCATCGAAATGCGGACGCCGGTAGCATTTGTCGTGGATGCGCTGACCATAGAACATTTTCGGACGGCCTTGGCTGTCCAAGTCAGGCAGTTTGTCGAAGGTCAGCATATAAGTGATGACCGCCGTCATGACCTCGGCGATGGGAGGGCAACCGGGAACTTTGATGACAGGCTTGTCGAGAATGACTTTATGGACAGGTGTGGCTCGGGTTGGGTTCGGCTTGGCCGCTTGGACACATCCCCAAGAAGCGCAGGAACCCCAAGCGATCACCGCCGCGCAATCCTTGGCTGCGTAACGCAGCTTTTCAACAAAAGGCTTGCCGCCGACAATGCAATACATACCGTCTTCATTGAGGGGAGGATTGCCCTCCACTGCAAGGATATAGCGGCCTTTATATTTGCGCATGGTCTCTTCCATGACTTCCTCGGCTTGAAAACCCGCTGCGGCCATCAGCGTATCGTCGTAATCCAAGGAAAGCATGGATAACACCACATCTTTCGCCAATGGATGCGCCGAGCGAATGAAGGATTCCGAACAGCAGGTGCATTCCAATCCATGCAACCACAATACAGGTGTGCGCGGTTTGGTTTCCATGGCATGGACGATGTTACCGACAAACTGCGGACCCAATGCCAAAGACGATGCAGTCAGGCTGCAATATTTTAGAAAACTGCGCCGACTGATTCCCTGACGGCGCATGACAGCGTAGAAACTATCGGGATATGTGGACATTTCTCCTCCCCGTGAGTCTTCGTTTTTGTTATTGAAACGGACAGGGTTTTAAACTGCCCCATGTCGCGCATTATCGTTTGCCTAATCAAGGCAATTGTCAGCGGCAATTTGTGCGCCAGCTTTAATTCTTCAATAGATACAATAACCTAGCTATAACCTACAAGGTTATGAACATGATAAAATACGACACAATCATAAAAAATTGTCGGTTTTGCTCCATTCACCTAATAAACCAAATGAGAGCAACTATTGCTTATTTGAAAATAATTCTAAAAATAGATTGCCTTTTAGGTATGGGTACTGTATTATTGGAGGCGGTGTAAAGAGGTTCGCGCCAAGCAAGTCAGCGTTATATTATTTGTCAAAAAATACATTCCTGCTCCAACTGCCCGCCATTCCAGAATACCCATTTTTTTTCAATTTCTCATACTTTGAGTTATTGAAAGTTTTTGCGCATACAGCGCGTATTTCAAGAGATTTAATATGTCACAACAGCAAAATGGAACCGTAAAATGGTTCAACGAAGCCAAAGGATTTGGATTTATTCAACGCGAAAACGGTGCCGACTTGTTCGTGCATTTCCGTTCGATTTCTGGTCAAGGATTCAAGTCCCTGACTGAAGGTCAGCGCGTTAGCTTCACCGAGGTCAGCGGACAGAAAGGTCCGCAAGCTGAAAACGTTGTTGCCCTGTAATATCACCGGGTAAACGTCCAAGCCATAAAAGCAGGCTGCTCACAGCGCCTGCTTTTTTTGCCCTGCCGTCGGGTGCGTTAACCACTACGCATCGTCTTTTCTCAAAGTTGTCTTCAACATAAGGAGGCCAACGCATGTTGACCCTTTTCGTTCGTGGGTTACCCCCAAGCACAACCGAAACCAGTCTGACTGAATTATTCGGTGGTTATGGTAAAGTTTTTGGTTTGAAATTAAGCCGTGATTTATTCACCGGCAAAGCACGTGGCATTGCCACCATTGACATGGAAGGGCATGAAGCCCGTTCAGCCATTTCCGGGCTAGACGGCCAGGATTTTCAAGGCAACACCATTTATGTCGCCTTGGACAAAGGACCCAAAAACGGACGTGGCCGGCGCTAAGTTCGCCTACTGTTTTCGTCAAACGTCAACACTGTCACTTCCCCGTCTATATCGCTGATTTCAGCCCGCCGCAGTACGCCGGTCTCGTCGTACTGGTAGCGGTGCTCCATCTCCACCTCGCCGTAAACCATTTTCTGCACACCCGTTAAGCGTGGAACTCATCCAAAACATCCTAGGATTCATGCAAAAGCCCCTTAATGCAACAACCGATTGCCGCCATTGAATTCGGGTTGTTCTTCAAGCAGGATGCGGTCTATTTCCCCCAAAATCTCCAGATTGTCGCGGGCGAAGTCGTTGGCCGGGTTCACTGCCAAGGCTGCTTCGAAAGCTTCTCGCGCTAATGCGAACCGGAAGCCCTTCGACAAGGCGCTGCCTCGGTTATTGTGTATCCAAGAAACAATGACCGCAGGCAAGACGTCGCCCCATGGGGGGGTTGTGGCTATTTCCAGCGCACGGTCCAAGGACTGCACCGCTTCCTGCCAGCGGTCCATCTCATTCAGCGCAATTCCCCGGTTGTAATGAACAGCCCACCAATCAGGGCATTCTTTCACCAATCGATCCAAGATGCTCAAGGCTTTATCGTGTTTTCCCATGTTGGAGAGCTTATCGGCCTTTTCAATTGCGTCCAGATATTTTTTGGGGACATAAGGAATTTCGGCCATGGCTAGACACCTCGTGAATGCTTATCGGGTTTGGAATGTATCTTATGGGTTGTGGATTGGATTAATGATAACGGAAAAAGGGAAATTTTGGAGCTTCCCGCGTTGACAAATATGATCGCTGGTTGTTTTTTAGTCGCAAAACTTTTCGGTTTAAGGATGCTGAGCTTCCACGACCAGGTTCCCAACGTGGAGGTTGGGAACCAGCGCGCCTAGCAAAACTCAAGTCAATGCGACATGCCTCGAATGACCAAGGCTACCGCCCTGAAAAATGCGCCCAAACTCTGAGGGTCTGCCCGGGCTAGGTTGGCTTCTTGGAGGTGAGCCGGGTGGCAATCTGGCGTGACCGACGCCAATTAAGTCCCGCCAGCAAGCCAACGGCGAGCAGCGTTAAGGTGGGCGGTTCAGAAATTTGAACCGGCTCGGCGTATAGAAAATCGTCCATCACCACAATGTCGTCGTTTGGATTACCGAGCGACCCGTTGGCAAGCAAGGTGTTGACACCGGAAGTGATGCGGACACGGCTGATGCGTTCCCCCGCATTGGCCACGCCGCCCAAAAACGACAGACCTTGGTTAGCCGAAGTCGATGCATTTTGGCTGAAAATCAGTGAGTTGCTTTGGTCGAAAAACTCAATTTTAGACGCTAAGGCGGTCTCGACATCCACCAAGACCACGCCAAAGGCACTGGTCGTAGCCACTGTATTCGTTCCCGGTACGAAGAAGAACACATCAGTGACCGTGCTATTCAGCGCGGTGAACAGCCGTTGTGCGCTGAAAGTCTGAAAATCATTGGGAAAACCAAACAACACGGGGCTGGCTTGGCCGCTGTTGGCACTGACCATGAAGCCGGTGCCGGGTGTGGTGAAAACAGCGCCACGCGGCGAGTTGACGTTAAAGAAGTCGGCGGGCAGTAGGTTGGGATCGGCACGGATGTCCGGCACACCATCCCAATTAATCTCGCGGCGCAGCCCGCCGAAAGAACCGTTCGCGCCGACCGTCGTGCCGCCGCCGACGGCAGTGCGGAAGGCATCGCGGGTCGGGGTGATCGCGGCGGAATCGACACCCGCCGAGTCGTAGGCCGTGAAGCCGCCATGGGCAACGGAAACCGAAAACAGCAACACCGTCGTAAGCAAAGTTTTGCGTATCATCATTCAGTCCTCCTCAATATGGTTGACCCGAGAATATTCCCGGAACTTGAGAGTACGCCAAGCTTCAGACCTCGTCAACCATTAAACAAAAGCGTGTATTATCTGTAGAAACAAGCCCTTGCCGTTGCTTTCCCGATACGCTGGCCCTTTAGTCAGGGCAACCAACTGAAATAGGGTTTCCAACGTGGATGTTCACTTCCTTTAAGTTAAGCCGTCATACCGGCATGGATCGCCGGTATCCAGATTGCATGGATGCCCCAAGCACCGCCGTCCATGGAGCCTAGGTTCCGGCGATCCATGCCGGAACGACGAGGTTTTTCATAACTTAATGCCAGTGAACGCGGACGTTGGGAACCAGCAAACTTGGGAAAGGCTGTGATAAACTAAACCGATGATTGTCATATCACTTAACAGATTCAATTTTAAGCATAATACCCAAAGCATTACTCATGAGCAACCAAACCGCTACGTCATTCTGGAATATACCCAACAATCTGAAATATGACGAACCTATCGACGAGCAAAGCCCTTTGTTTGTTGATACCGCCGAAGCACGTGGCAACTTCAGCTTCAATCGAATTTATAAAAGTTTGTTTCTCGATCCCAGCAGTCTTACTTTCAAAGGTAGCTTGCCCTACCGCGTTTATCAATTGTTTTTAGGCCATCGGGGTTGTGGCAAAAGCACTGAACTAAGAAGGCTCAGCCACATCTTGAATCATCCTGAGCGCTTTTTCGTCATCTTCTTGGATGTACCTTCTGTTTTGGACATTAACAATCTGCACTATGCTGATATTCTGCTGGCATTGGCTGCTGCATTACTTGAAAAGCTAGAAAGCGAGAGTTTCAGCTTACCTGATACATATCTTGAACATTTGTTAATTTGGTTCGACGAACGGGTGGAAAAGCATGAGCGCACCAAGGAATATGCCGCCGACATCAAGACAGGATTGCAAGCCGAAACTGGCTTGCCGTTCCTTGCCAAATTATTTGCCGCCATCACCACTTCGTTTCGCGTGAATTCGACTTACAAGGAAGAGGTTCGCACCGTCGTCAAGAATAGCTTTTCACAATTTGCCGCTGCCTTTAACGTGTTGATCGCGGCGACCAATGAACAGATTAAATACGACGAAGTAGGCCATTGCTTGTTATTTGTGGTGGATGGCACGGATCGCCTAGGCCAAGCCGATAGCCGCCGCTTTTTCATCGACGATGCCTATCAGTTGCAACAAATTGAGGGCAATTTCATTTACTGTGCGCCAATTCAATTATCCCATGAAGAAGGACAAGTCAACGAAGCCTTCAAGTCGCTGATTTTGCCGATGATTAAACTTCGGGAAAAACACGATTCAACACCATTGCCGGTGGCTTATGCGGCCATGCGCGAGATGGTTTACCGTCGCATAGACCCTTCATTGTTTGATGCCGAAACCACGGTGGATATTCTAATCGAACACTCCGGCGGCAATCCTCGCCACTTAATCCGCCTGTTGGATTACACTTTTCAAGATGCCGAAGGTGAGAGTCTTGACCTCGCCGCAGCACAAAAAGCGGTGAAGCGCCTCGCCAATGATCTTCGGCGCATTCTAAACACCACGGATTACCCATTATTGAAGCAAATTGACGGCTGCGATGATGAAATCAACGACGACCGGGTGCGCCATCTTTTGTATAACCTCGCACTACTGGAATACAACGATTACTGGCGACTGACCCATCCGGCGGTGCGGACATTGGATGCCTACAACCGCGCCGCGCCAACGGCATGATTTTGACATGGTTGCCGTAGCACCACTTGCCCCTGTCCGCCCTGAACATGCGAATGGTCTGCGGACGCTGGAAAAAATCATACGCCATTATAACGGCTTCCAACTCATCCTAGCGCTTTACAACGACCCGCCCGACTATCGCAATCGGCTGATTGACCACTTGAACGGACTTGTTGACCAGTCAGACCGTGTCAATACTCGGACTTGTGCCGACTTCCTTACATTTGGACAACGATTGGCTACGGCTTGTACTGATTCTGATTTGGTGCATGTCGTGGGCTTGGATGCGTGGTTGCGGGAGAAAGCGGGAGAGCAACGCTTGCAAGGCTTCAATCTACACCGGAAAACCTTGGCGGCAGACTGCCCAAAGCCAATCATATTATGGTTGCCTGTGCATCTCGCCACTCAGTTCGCACTGCAAGCCCCGGATGTTTGGGAATGGCGAAGGGCGGTGTTGGATTTTTCGGTGGAAGGCGGGGCATTACCGGATTCGCTACTAACATTATTGGATAGGATTTCGGTGAAGGGTAAACCTATAAATCTGCCAGTATCAGAATCCTTGAATGATGAAGGCTTAGAGGAACCATGGGGACATGCTCGTTTTAGTGCCGAGGCAAGTCTAATAGAACGATTGAAATATTCAGGGCTAATAGAAGAAACCTTAGAAGCTTCAATTAAACTTTATCGACAATTTATGGTGGTAGATGAAAACGCTTACCCGGAAGCCAAATTCGATATAGCCATGGCATACTTAATTGTTGGGGATGCTTTGTCAAAATCAGGTGCCGCAGAGCAAGCAATACCTTTGCTTGAAGAGGCTCAACGAAGCTTTGAAAGGATTGAACAAAATCCTATTACCATACGTTGGGCTGCTGTGGCACTGCAAGAACAAGGGAATTGTCTTCGTTATTTAGGACGATATGAACAAGCTATTTTCGTCTACGGGGAAAGCATGAGAAAAGCTCAAATTTTGGACGATAGACTTTTTTTCGCTGTAATTAGAATGCAACTCGGCACAGCTTTTGTTTGCCAGAAAAAATACAATCAGGCATTGATTGCCTATGAAGAAGCCAAGGAAACTTTCCATCTGTTGAATAATCGCTATAACTTAGCTGTTGTATTGCAATTAATCGGCTGGCTTTACACTAAAACCGAACGTTACGAGGATGCAGAGCGTGTCCATCAAGAATCGCTAGTTATAACAAAGACGCTTGATGATGTTGGTGGTCTAGCGAGCTGCTTGGGCGAGCTAGGAAATCTTTATCAACAAATGAACCGACTAGAAGATGCCGCTGCGTACTATAGACAGGCAATTAATATATTAGTTAATTTTAAAGATACTTTCAGAGAAGGTTTAGCTCGAGGTAATCTTGCTCTGATTTTAGTTAAGCTTGGTCAGATAGCAGAAGCACGGGTAGAAATCGTCCCCGCTATTAAATGTAACGAACCATACGGCTATGCTGCAATACCGTGGCAGACTTGGTATATTCTGAGTAGAATTGAAACTATAGACGGAAACAAGCAAGCCGCCGAAGAAGCCCGTCAAAAGGCACTGGAACTTTTTCTTGCCTACCGCCGCGATGGGGGCGAGAACAACAAATATAGTGGAAGTGTTTGTAAAGCCATCGGCGAAGCCTTGCAAGCAAGTAATAAAGCCGGAGCGAGGCGATATTTACGCAATAATCAGCATAATCCGGCTTATTCGAGAGAAGGCAATCCCGAACCCCTGCTTGATGTTTTAACCGAGATTATCAACGGCAACCGCGATCCTTCCCTTGCCGACAATCCCGAATTGACCTACGACCAAGCAGCCGAGATTATCCTTTTGCTCGAATCATTAGAATCATTACAAGTATCTAAGTAGGTTGATTAAGCAAGGAAAAACCCATGAACGCCATTTTAAATCCTAGCCTGTATGAACAACTGATGGATTTGCCGGAGCATGTCACTGGCGAAATCCTCAATGGGCAGCTATATACGATGTCACGTCCCACGGGTCGGCATGGTTTGGTGGAGCGTGGCTTGAGTGGCAATTTAGTGGGTCCTTTCGATTTTGGCCGGGGTGGACCGGGGGGCTGGTGGATCATCCAAGAACCGGAGGTGCATTTTATTCGTGATGTTGAAGTCGCCGTGCCGGATTTGGCGGGTTGGCGGCGCGAGCGGATGCCGTCCGTCCCGGAAGACCACCGCTTCGAGGTCGTCCCCGATTGGCTCTGCGAAATCCTGTCGCCCTCCACGGCGAAGAAAGACCGCGTGGTGAAACTGCCACTCTATGCCCATTATGGCGTGGCGCATGTCTGGATCGTGGACCCGGCGGCACAAACCTTGGAAGCCTTTGAATGGCACGAAGGCCGGTGGACACTGATTGCCACCTTGAAGGAAGACGACCGGGTCGCCGTGCCACCGTTTGACGCGGTGGAGTTTTCATTGGCGGATTTGTGGGCGTAGTGTATCGGATGTCCAATTATTATAGAGGAACCCCATGAATGCAGTGTTGAATCCTAGCCTGTACGAACAACTGATGGATTTGCCGGAGCATGTCACCGGCGAAATCCTCAATGGTCAGTTATATACGATGCCGCGCCCTACGGGTCGGCATGGCCTAGCCGCCAGTAGCCTGAACACCGATTTAGGTGGGCCTTATGGTTTTGGCCGAGGCGGGCCGGGGGGCTGGTGGATCATCCAAGAACCGGAGGTGCATTTTATTCGTGATGTTGAAGTCGCCGTGCCGGATTTGGCGGGTTGGCGGCGCAAGCGGATGCCGTCCGTCCCGGAAGACCACCGCTTCGAGGTCGTCCCCGATTGGCTTTGCGAAATCCTGTCGCCCTCCACGGCGAAGAAAGACCGTGTGGTGAAACTGCCTATTTATGCCCATTATGGCGTGGCGCATGTCTGGATCGTGGACCCGGTGGCGCAAACCTTGGAAGCCTTTGAACTGCACGAAGGCCGGTGGACGCTGATTGCCACCTTGAAAGAAGACGACAAGGTTGCCGTGCCGCCGTTTGATGCGGTGGAGTTTTCCTTGGCGGATTTGTGGGCGTAGCCAGCGTAGCGGAGATGGAGTGCAAGGCTTGCCTTGCGAAGGTTCGCAAATACCAGCAAGGCAAGCCTTGCACTCCATTAGGCAAATCCAAACTTCAAATTTAAAGACAGTGATGAGAATGCCAGCCTATCTTTATTGGCTTCCCTACCGATTAATCCAATGCCTCCCATCCCGTTCCAATAATTCATCGGCATCTTTCGGTCCCCACGACCCGGCGGGGTAGTTCGGGAATGAGCGCGGCGGCAAGGCTTTCCAAACATCCAAGATGGGTTGGATCAGGCTCCAACCGGCTTCCACCATGTCCGCCCGTTGGAACAAGGTCGCATCGCCAGTCATGCAATCATGCAGCAAGCGCTCGTAGCCGGTGTTGCAACTGGATCCAAAATAATCCTCGTAGTCGAAATCCATCTTGACGACACCGAGGTTCATCAACGGGCCGGGTATTTTTGCTTCAAATTCCAAGGAAATACCTTCGTTGGGCTGCAAATGGATCACCAAGCGATTATGCTTGATTTGTTTGCCTATCTCGGTGTTGCGGAACAACACCATCGGCGGGCGGCGGAATTGTATGACGATTTCAGTGGTGCGCTTCGCCATGCGCTTGCCCGTGCGCAGGTAAAACGGCACATCGCCCCAGCGCCAGTTGTCGAGCATCAGCTTCATCGCCACGAAAGTTTCGGTCTTCGAGTCGGCAGCGACTCTTTCCTCGTTTCGATAACCCGCCAAGGTCAGGCCATCAACGTTGCCTTCATGATATTGTCCACGAGCGGTCATGCTCAGCACCTCCTCATGGGTGGGGATTTGCACCGCCCGTAACACTTTGGTCTGCTCGTCGCGCACCGCGTTGGCTTCAAATGAAATCGGCGGCTCCATGGTAATCAAGGACAGCACTTGAAACAGATGGTTAGGCACCATGTCGCGCATTGCCCCGGCGTTTTCATAATAAGCGCCCCGGCGTTCCACGCCCACTTCTTCGGCGGCGGTGATTTGCACATGGTCGATATAGCGACGGTTCCAAATCGGCTCGAAGATGCTGTTGGCGAAGCGGGATACCATGATGTTCTGCACGGTTTCCTTGCCCAAGTAATGGTCGATGCGGTAAATCTGCCGCTCCTTCAAAACATCCTTGATTTCCATATTCAAGGCATGGGCGGATTCCAAATCATGCCCAAACGGTTTTTCGATGATGACCCGCCGCCAATGTCCGCTTTCCTCCTTCGCCATGCCGGAATTGCCGAGTTGCCGGATGATCTCGCCAAAAAAGGTCGGCGCGGTCGCCAAGTAATAGCAATAATTATCGTCGATGGCGTTTTTGCCACCGACCGCATAGCACATTTCGCGCAATTTCCAATAGAAATTCTCGTCGCGGAAATCGCCTTTTAAATAATGGATGCGCTTTTCCAGCCAAGCCCAGACCTTGTCGTCCACCTCGCCCAAGGCATAGGTGCGGATGTCCTGCGCCAATTGCTGGCGAAAGGTTTCCTCGTTAAGCTCGTCAAAGGCCGTGCCGATCAGCGCGAACTTTCGCGAGAGTAGTTTGGCCTTGGCGAGATTGTACAAAGCGGGGATGAGCTTGCGCTTGGTCAAGTCGCCCGTCGCGCCAAAGATGACCATCAGGCAAGGGTCGCCAGAGCGGCCTGGTGTACGCGGCAGGTCGGGGTTGGATTCGTGGATGGCGTTCATTAGTGACCGCCAAATTCTTTGCGCATCGCTGCGACGATTTTGCAGGCGAAGCTGTCCTCGCCCCTGGAACTGAACCGTTGGAATAAGGCCGCGCTTAACACTGGGGCGGGTGTGCCTTCGTCGATGGCGGCGGCAACCGTCCAGCGGCCTTCGCCGGAATCCGCCACGGCACTGCTGAAAGTGTCCAAGTCAGGCGCTTTTGCCAAGGCATTGGCGGTCAGGTCCAGCAACCAAGAAGACACCACACTGCCACGCCGCCATAACTCGGCGATGTCGCCCAGTGCAAAATCATATTGATAATGTTCGGGATGTTCCAGCGGCGCGGTTTCGGCATTGGCGGCAATTTCCGCCTTGCCAATGTTCGCCCGTCGCAGAATGTTGAAACCTTCGGCATAAGCCGCCATCATGCCGTATTCGATGCCATTATGGACCATCTTGACGAAATGCCCAGCCCCGGCCTGACCGCAATGCAGAAACCCAAGCTCCGCTGTCGTTTCGGATTGACGGGAAGGCGTGGTTGGGATGGAGCCGATGCCCGGTGCCAAGGATTTGAAAATGGGTTCCAGATAAGCGACCGTCTCCACTTCTCCGCCTATCATCAGGCAATAGCCACGGTCCAAGCCCCAGACACCGCCGCTGGTTCCGACATCGACATATTGCAAGCCTTTTTCTTTCAGGGCTGTTGCCCGCCGAATGTCATTCACATAATGCGAATTGCCACCGTCAATGAGAATGTCGCCCGGTTCGAGCAGCTTGGTCAATTCCTCCAAGGTTCCGTCCACAATTGCCGCCGGCAGCATTAACCACAGAACCCGAGGGGCTTGCAGTTTTGCGACCAGTTCTTGAAAAGAACAGGCAGGAACCGCGCCTTCTTTCGCCAAGGTTTGCACCATGCTTGGGTTGAGGTCGAATGCCACGCATTCATGCCCGTCTTTGAGCAAACGCCGCACCATGTTTCCGCCCATGCGGCCTAGTCCTATCATTCCTAATTGCATTGTTTATCACTCCTCATCTTATGATCTAATCGCTATCGTTTATCAGGCAACCGCTAGTAGGGGTAGCCCTTATCAATTGATTGAGTTTAAGCAAAAGTAAAGCCAAACCTTATTGATGATGAAGTGTTAGGTTGGTTTCTGCCACAAAAGATAAGACTTGCCATGGAAAACAGGCCAGATATTCGAAAAATCTTATCTAAACGGTGGGCTAAAATCGTGTAACATCATGACCTAAGCTGATTTAAACCGTGTTCGGCAACCGGATGGAAATGGACTATATGTCCTATAAACGGCAAACCCAATGATTCATGAAGGGCGTTTAGCACTTAGTTTTGAAACAAACCCGACAAACCAAGCCTTGGTTGACAGTTTTGAAACAGCTATTCGGTTGCGTAAGGCTTTTCCCAATGACTATTGGGCATTGTTTCGCCCCTTCTGGCATCGGTATCCACACAAGTCCCTCTCCGCACCGGGGAGAAGGATTTAGGGAGAGGGGCGAATTGCCAGAAAGCTCGATAAAGCATAGGGTTGCCATTTTATCGCCCTCTCCCCCGACCCCTCTCCCGCAAGCGGGAGAGGGGAGTAAAATCAATGCCTTGTGAGTTGTGTAGATACCTATGCCCTTGGGGAGGGATTTAGGGAGAGGGGAACTGGGTTGATTACAAATAGCTTGTTGTCTCATCAACCAACCCAAGACCCTCTCCCCCGACCCCTCCCCCTGCGAGGGGGAGGGGGGATAAATCAATGCTTACAATTTGTGTAGTTAAGTATGCCCTTCTAGGCTTGTTAGCTACCGTGAATCCTCAACCTTTTTAATTGGAGATTTCCCTTGAAACTTAGACTTTTAATAGGCTCGGTTGGCATACTGGGCCTGACCATATCCGTCCCCTCTTACGCGGCATTGGTAACACCAGTTTCTTCAAACATGTTCATTCGGGTTTTTTCCACCGTAGACGGAGGAACCCAGGAAGAGCAAGTTGACACTCAAGCATGGGGTCAATTGTTAGGCCCGTTGAGCGTCAGCGCCGCCGCAACGGCAACCGCACACGATGAATCAGGCGCACAAACGCAGACGCTCACGACCACTGGAACAGGCAGGGCGACATGGGGAACCGGGGGTGATTCGGGAACAGTGGAATTCCGTCATTTTGGCTGGACTGCTCAAGACTACTCCCCAATCGGAGCCGCCTATTTAGGACTGAGCAATGGGCAAGTCGCCCCCAATTGGGAATATTCGTTCAGCGCAGTTGCCGATGGACGATTCAGCATGGAATACAATGTCGCCGTCTTAGGAAACCCCTTTGGTTTGAAAGGGTGGGACATCGGCTGGAGCGGGGTGGGCGGAGGGTTAAGCCTTGGCAATGTCATCAATCCGACCACCAGCGGGGTGTTTTCCCGCCCCGTTTTCGCCGGTACGACTTACACCGTCGATCTCACCAATACGACAAGTATTGGGGGCGCCCTCCTGACCGGCCATATGTCAGGGGATTTTGCTTTTAGCATCACCGCCGTGCCAGAACCCGAAGAATACCTGATGTTCTTATTGGGCTTTGGCATGGTCGGCTATCAAGTCAGGCGTAAACGGGTGAAGTCGGTATAGAACGGTTCAAAATTCTTAATGACAGTGAGGCACAGCCGTGCAAGAGCCTTGATCTTGAGGCGTGTGGATTTTCAATAATTCCCTCACATCGGGATTGCACTTGCCGCAATCCCTGCCGACACTCAGGCACTCGCGCAGTTGTTTGCGGGTGCAAGCGCCCTGATTGATGGCTTCGCGGATTTGACCGTCCGTGACCGCTTTGCAGATGCAGATATACATAAGCTTTCCTCAATCGTCGTCTTCGTCTTCGTCACCGATGCGTCGGCGACGAACCGTTTTCGGGTCGGCGGTGATGGGCCGGTAAATCTCGATGCGGTCGCCTTCCTTAACGGGCGCGTCCAGTTTGACCAGCTTGCCAAAAATCCCGACCTTTAGTCGATCCAAATTGATTTCGGGAAACTGGCGGAGTATGCCCGAATGGACGATGGCTTGCTCCACCGTGCTGCCTTCCGGGGTTTCCATTCGCAGCCAAACTTGCCGGTCGGCTTCCGCGTAACATACGCCCACGTTCATGTTCCTAGCCCTCCAATTGCACCGATTCAGTCAAATTAACCGAAACAGCCTTGCTTCTGGCTTGGAGTTTGCGGTCCAAAATCTTCTTGCCGGCCAAAATAAAGCCGAGCATCAGGAAGCCACCCGGCGGCAAGGCCATCAGCAGAAAGCCCCGGTATTTTTCGATGAGGACGGTTTCCATCCAAGCAAAAGATTCGCCTAATAGCAGCGATGCATTGGCAAACAGAGTGCCAGCGCCCAACACTTCCCGGGTTGCCCCCAATACCACCAAGGCCAAGGTGAAACCCAAACCCATCATCAGCCCGTCCATGGCGGCGGCCGGCACAGGTTGGCGTGAGGCGTAGGCTTCAACCCTGCCTAAAATCGCGCAATTGGTGACAATCAATGGAATGAACAGACCTAAGACTTTGTGCATTTCGTGCAGCCAAGCATTCATGACCATATCCACTAAAGTGACCACCATCGCGATTAACACCACGAAGATGGGGATGCGGATTTCCGGGGGGATCAACAACCGCCCCTTGGAGACCATGGCATTGCAAACCACCATGACTGCCGTGGTGGCAAGTCCCATGCCTAGGCCATTGACCGCCGTGCCGGTAACCGCCAGTAACGGACATAATGCGATGCTTTGGCTGAAGACGATGTTGTTGTCCCATAGCCCGTCACGGGTGATTTTGCGGAATTCTTCGTTCATGATTTGGCCTCGTGTTCTCGTTCCCACGCTCCAGCGTGGGAATGTCGTGTTGGCGCTCCTGCGCCGTCAGTTTGCCGACCGGCAGCTATGACCGCAGGAGCGGTCAGTATGGAGGTTCCCACTGGATCGTGGGAACCATAAAATGTTTGCCTATTGAAGCAACTCATCTCTATGCCTCTGAAAAAACTGCAAACCCGATTCCACCCCATGCACCACGGCGCGGGGAGTGATGGTGGCCCCGGCGAACTGGTCGAAATCACCGCCGTCTTTCTTCACTTTAAAGCGTTCGGCGGGGGTGTTGTCCAAGGAACGCGTGTTGAAGGATTCAATCCAGTCGGATTTATTGCGCTCGATCTTATCGCCCAAGCCCGGCGTTTCGGCATGGGCGACGACCCGCACACCCAACACCGTGCCCTCTTTGTCCAAACCGATCATCAACACGATAGGCCCGGAATAGCCACCATTGGCAATGAACTTAAACGCCACGCCGGTCACCGCACCATTTTGACGGGCAATATAGACCGGGGTTGTCAATGTGCCGGATTTGGCCGGTTCAGTGATGGTCTTCACATCGTTCACCAACACATTGTCATGCAAGTTATTGGGAACGACTTGTTCCAGCGTGACTTGAATATCTTCGTTGCGGCGGGCTTCTATCGCGCCTTGGGTGGCGAAATCGGCCAACCCCAACAACAAGCTGGAAACCAAACCAGCCGCGGCCAAAATATAGGTTTGATAATCCAAACGTTGCCGCAGGGCATCGAGATCATCGAACTGCCGGACTAGCTTTTCCCATTGAGTTGCGGCGAAATCACGCAGGGGTTCCAAATTGACACTGCTCATTCGCGTCCCTCCGGCAATTCCAAGGGTTTGCCTTTGCGGTTCCGCCCGTAGATGCGCGGCCGTACATAATGGTCGATGACCGGGGTTAGCGAGTTCATCAACAATACCGCGAAGGCCACGCCTTCGGGGTAACTGCCCCAGGTGCGAATCACATATACCAGCAAGCCGCAGCCCGCGCCGAAAATCATTTGCCCCACAGGGCTATTTGGCGAGGTGACATAATCGGTGGCGATGAAAAAAGCCCCCAACATCAATGCCCCGGAAGTCAAGTGAAACAAGGGACCCGGATAGCGTTCACCATCCAGCAAGGTAAACACGCTGGCTAACAGTGCCACTGTCGCTAACATGGAAAAAGGTATCTGCCAAGTGATGATTTGTTTCTTTAACAACCAAACACCACCCACTAAGTAGAATAAAGCCGAGGTTTCCCCCAAACTACCGCCAGTCCATCCCAACAATGATTTATAAAATCCATAATCCCCGGTAGCCAATGATTGATCCAATAACCGACCTTGCGAAAATTCGGTTTTGACCCAACCGAGCATGGTTGCGCCGGTGGACCCATCCGCCGGGGTGAGTCCGCCAAAGGTGATGGCAATGCTATCCAGCAAACCCGGCGCAGCCGATGAAAACGGGGAGATGGGATTGGCCCAAACTGTCATTTCAACCGGAAACGACACTAGCAAAGCCACCCTCGCCAACATGGCAGGGTTGAACAGGTTCTGACCCAAACCGCCGAACACTTGCTTGCCGACCACGATGCCGATGAATGCGCCCACCACGCCTATCCACCAAGGTGCCCAAGGCGGCAGTGTCAAGGCAATTAGCCAACCGCTTAACAAGGCGGAGCCGTCCAACAAAGTCGCATCCACTCGTTTACCCGCCAACATCAGGCAAGCGGCTTCAAAAGCGATTGCCGAAGCCACCGTGACAATAAAGATAAACAAGGCGGGCCAGCCGAAGATGAAAACACCCCAGGCCGTCCCCGGGGCCAAAGCCAGAACCACCGTCAACATGATGGATTGAATCTGTAGCTCTGAGCGGGTGAAGGGTGCGCTTAACATTGAGGTACTCATGCCGCTTGCTCCGTAATCTTGGGTTTCTTCGCGGCGGCTTTTCGCGCCGCTGCCGCAGCGGCTGCCTCTTGCTTTTGCCGTTCCAGTCTTGCCAGCTTTTCCTCGGCCAGCTTCTTGGTTTGTTCGGCCTTGTGGTTGGCTTGGTCGCGGGTCAGCAGTTCGCCATTGGCGTATTTGAAGTAATGCACCAGCGGGATTTCCGAAGGGCATACATAAGAGCAAGACCCGCAACTGATGCAATCCTTCAAGCCAAACTTCAGGGATTGCTCCAATTGCCCCGCACGAATTCGTGCCACCATTTCCAAGGGTTGCAAACCCACCGGGCAAGCTGTCACGCAACGGGAGCAGCGGATGCAGGATTTGGCGTTGGAGGCGGAGACTTCCTCTTGAGTGAGCGCCAAGATACCGCAAGTCCCTTTGACCAGAGGCACATTCGGATGAGGCAAGGATTCGCCCATCATTGGCCCGCCCATGACATAACGGGCGGTGTCTTCGGGCCGGTAGTCGCAATGCGCCAGCAGGCTGGCCAACGGAGTCCCTATCGGGGCTTCGATATTCCGAGCCGAGCCCACCGCCCCGCCACTGACGGTGACGATACGGCTAATCAAGGGTTTGCCGTGGCGTATGGCTTGTTGTACAGCATAGGCAGTGCCAACATTATGCATTAACACGCCCACATCGGTGGCACGACCATCGGCGGGGACTTCTTTGCCCGTCAGATAGCCAATCAATTGCTTGTCCCAACCCATGGGATAGAACGATGGGACTAAGGCGATTTCAACTTTTCCCTCGCTGAGTTCATCTGCCGCCATGCGCATCGTCGTATAGGCTTCAAGCTTATTGTCTTCAATGCCGACGATGGCTTTTTGAGCGCCCAAGCCATGCAGCATGATGAGGATTCCATCGACGATGACTCGCGCCCGTTCCCGCATCAAGCGGTCATCGCAAGTCAGGTAAGGCTCGCATTCGCCACCATTGATAAGCAAGGTTTGAATCTTCGTGCGCCGACCTAGATTGAGCTTCACTGCCGAAGGGAACGCCGCACCGCCCAAGCCAACCACGCCGGCCGCACCGACACGAAGGCTGATTTCCTCAGGGGACAGGCTAAATGGGTCAATTTTTTCGGGCAGTTCCATCCAACGGTCTTCGCCGTCCGGTTCCAATAATAAGGTGGGCGTAGGCAAGGCAGAAGGATGCGCGGAAGGATAATCCATGATGTCAGCCACAATCCCGGAAGTAGGTGCATGGATGGGCGCAGACACCAAGCCTTGGCTGACTGCCAACAACTGTCCTTTCAGCACCTTGTCACCCACTTTGACCACTGGGTCGGCGGGTTTGCCGACATGCTGCCACAACGCCAGATAGAGCATGGGAGGCAACGGAAAGCCCGTATCAATCGGCCTGTCTGCGGTGGCTTCTTTACGCGGTTCGGGATGCACTCCGCCACGGATTTTGGATTGATTACCCTTTATTAGCCCTTTAAACTCAAATGGTTTGCCGGGCAACAGGGATTGAACGTCAAACAGCTTGCCGTCCCACAAGGCATGAATGTCAAATAGGGCCATGGGCTTATGCTCCCGCCATCGCCGTTTCCGGCTTGGGCCAACGCCAGAGGCGCAGATTCACTTTAACAGGATGCATTTTCAGGCATTCGGTAGGGCAAACCTCCACGCATTTGGCACAGGCGATGCAAGCATCCGCCACCACGGCATGGATCATCTTAGGAGCGCCAACCAAGGCGTCGGTGGGGCATAATTTGATGCATCTAGCACAACCGATGCATAAGGATTCGTCTATCCATGCCACCTGCGGAACCATGTCACCCATCCCGGACAAATCCAACTCGATGGACAGTTTGTTCGCCAAGCGTTCGGCCAAGGCTTTGCCTCCCGGCGGACAAAGCGTGGGCGGGGCTTCACCTGCCACCAAGGCTTCCGCCGCTGGACGACAACCGGGAAAAGCACACTGCCCACATTGAGAACCGGGCATCATCGCTTCAATTTCGTCGATGAGCGGGTTTTCCTCGACCTTGAAGTAACGTGACGCGGCACCTAATAGAAAGCCCAAACCCATGCCTAAAGCGGCAAGACTGATGGCGGCGAATAAAATGTACATACGCTGACGGCCTCCCAATCAATGCGTGTTCAAACCAGCGAAACCCATGAAAGCCAGAGATAAAATCCCTGCTGTGATAAACGCTATCGGATTGCCGGCAAATGCTTCTGGCACATTCATCAATGCCAAACGCTCGCGAATGCCGGCGAAAATCACCATGACCAGCGTGAAGCCTAGGGCCGAGCCAAAACCGAACAAGGCGCTGTGAAGAAAATCATATTCTTGTTGGATGTTGAGCAAGGCCACGCCTAGCACCGCACAATTGGTGGTGATGAGTGGCAGGAAGATGCCCAAGACTTGATACAGCACAGGGCTAGTCTTGCGCACCACCATTTCGGTGAACTGCACGACGGCGGCGATCACCAAAATAAAGGATAAAATACGTAGAAACCCGATACCCAATGGATCGAGCAGATAATGTTCGATGAACCAGCTTGCCACCGCCGTAAGGGTCAGCACGAAAGTCGTCGCCAATCCCATGCCAATGGCAGAGTCAAGCTTTTTGGACACGCCCATGAAAGGGCACAACCCCAAAAACTTCACCAACACCACATTATTCACTAGGGCCGTGCCCAGTAACAGCATCAGGTAGTCGCTCACACAGATTCCTCCTTTGGTTTGCTTTAATTAAAGCATGGGTTGTGCCAGATGGACATTTAATCCATAGCATATTGTTTTCGTGAGAGTTTTATGAAAGTTCGAAGGTTCTGGTTTGTCGGATAAAAAACAGGCTAGAGCCAATGTCAAGACAAGATTGTCGGGTTTGTGACAGGCCGTTAGGTTTTTTACTCTTTGGGTTTGAGTATTCACCGTAATGGGCATGGTTTTAGGAGGTTTTATTAGGAGATTCTCATTATGCGATGCAATTTGCGATGCAAATTGCAATTAGGCTATGGTCTAAGCTGTTTCCGTCATCAAGCGCTGCCTTGCAAAACCACATGGAAACGGTAGTAAATCAAGGTCTTACCAACTAGTACCTGTGATTTCATTAAACCCAGAAAAACAACAATTTATGTGGTATAAAAATTGCTTTATATACCAAGCATTTATCTCAATATTTGACACCAAGGCCGAATACAAGCAACCCACCTACCCTGCGCTAAACTTTACCCAAGTTGACCTAGCGAATCTGTCGGGAAGCGTTTGGCGGTTGCATTATTATCATATTGAGTCATGTAACGATTCCCTTGGAACTGGCGTGAATCAGAACCAAGGCAACCATTTAATAGCCCCAACATAAGGAAAGATGACATGACACTGAAGAAGCATTTTTTGCGCCACACAATGGCGACTGTCGCAGTAATATCCACGCTGTCTGCATTACCCGCCGCCGCCGATACATTTAGCGGACATACCTTCAACCTAACTGGAACGGCCACGATGGTCGGCAGCGACTTGCAACTGACCTCACTTGAAGAGCAATCCGGTGCAGCATGGCTGACCTCGCCGTTATCGACCAGCAATTCATTTTCCGCCAGCTTTAGTTTTTCACTGAGTGCGCTTCATCATAATGCTACAACGGGTGATGATCTTGATGACATGGCGGATGGCATCACCTTGACCCTACAGAATCTAGGGACTAGTGCATTGGGTCAGGGCGGTGGGAATGTCGGTTACACCAACCAAGACAGTGTTGGATCGATCATCCAGACTTGGGACAACAATCGTGTTGGCTTAAACACCAATGGTGAGCTATTTGATGACAAAGGAAAACCAACCACAAAACCCGCACCACCCCTGACGCTCCCCGACACCACTTTAGGCCGCGCAAAATTGATAACGGGGTCACAGACAGTCAGCTACGATGCATCAACCACTCTGTTGAGCATGGTCGGAACCTTGACTGTGGACGGTCAATTATATGACGTAAGTGACACAGCCACCATCGACCTCAGCAGTAAATTTGGCTCTAGCATGTACCTAGGTTTCACGGGCGGGACCGGTTTGGGCCTTGCCGATCAAAGAATCACCAGCTTTAGCATTGCCGCTGTCCCTGAACCCGAAGAATGGGCCATGATGTTGATGGGTGCCGGCATGATTGCTTATCAAATCAAGCGCAAGCGCTCTGCTTAATTGCATCCCTATTAACGATAAGATTTTCATCAAAATGGATGTGTCTTCCACGAAGACACATCCTTCTACCCGAAAGCTTATGCTGGATATTTGCAGCCAACGGTAATCTGTGCCAGTATTAGCCAATATTCCAATATCCCTTTTATCTGCATTTTTTCACTGGGAGGTGCATCACTATGCAAGTCAAC
Organism: uncultured Methylococcaceae bacterium; assembly: GCA_903930145.1. Classification (GTDB taxonomy): domain Bacteria; phylum Pseudomonadota; class Gammaproteobacteria; order Methylococcales; family Methylococcaceae; genus Methylumidiphilus. The sequence goes on along the minus strand of CAIYXP010000434.1, from coordinate 6,461 downwards.
AGGCGCCAGTTTTTCAAACTGAGTGCCGCATCGCTAGGGGGTTCCACGCTGACGGCTTTGGGTTTTTCACCCAAGGAAGCCTTGGCGGAGGTGCGTACATTTAAACTGACGCGCACCACGGAAACCCGCAATACTTGTCCGTATTGTTCGGTGGCCTGCGGCATTATTCTTTATGGTCTCGGCGACAGGGCGAAAAACGCCTTATCCGAAATCATCCACATCGAGGGCGACCCGGACCATCCGGTCAGCCGTGGCAGCCTCTGCCCAAAGGGTGCCGGCCTGCTCGATTTTGTCCACAGCAAAACCCGCATCACTTTCCCTGAATACCGCGCCCCCGGCAGCAAGGCTTGGACGCGGGTGACTTGGGAGTGGGCATTGGACCGCATTGCCAAGTTGATGAAGGCAGACCGGGACCAGCAGTTCATTACTCAAAACGACAAGGGGCAGACGGTCAATCGCTGGACTTCGGTTGGTTTCCTAGCCGCCTCCGCCTCTTCCAACGAAGCCGGTTACATCACACACAAGGTTCTCCGTAGTTTTGGGCTAGTCACCCTAGACAACCAAGCTCGCGTCTGACACGCACCGACGGTGGCAAGTCTTGCTCCGACATTCGGTCGCGGCGCGATGACGAATACTTGGATGGACATCAAGAATGCGAATGTCATTCTGGTGATGGGCGGCAATGCCGCAGAAGCGCATCCGGTAGGGTTTAAATGGGTCGTCGAAGCGAAAGCCCATAACAAGGCCAAGCTGATTGTGGTCGATCCGCGCTTCAACCGCACGGCATCGGTGGCAGATGTTTACGCGCCCATACGCGCGGGGACCGATATTGCCTTTTTAAACGGTGTTATTCGCTATTTGCTGGAAAAAGACGCCATTCAACACGAATATGTGAAGGCGTACACCAACGCCAGCTTTATCGTGCGCGATGACTTTAAGTTTGAAGATGGCTTGTTCAGCGGCTACGATGAAAAAACCCGAACATACGACAAGAGCACATGGCAGTATGAGATTAACGAGATGGGTTATGCCAATGTGGACGAAACCTTGCAAAGCCCCAATTGCGTGTTGAATCTGCTGAAAACCCATGTGGACCGCTACACCGTGGAGGTCGTTAGCGACATCACTGGCACACCCAAAGACGTGTACCTACAAATCTGCGAAATGATCGCCTCCACCGCCACACCAACCCGCACATTGACCAGCCTGTATGCACTCGGCTGGACCCAACACAGCATCGGTGCGCAAAACATCCGCACCTTGGCGATCATCCAATTGCTGCTCGGCAATATTGGAATGCCGGGGGGCGGGGTCAACGCACTGCGCGGTCATTCCAACATCCAAGGCTTGACCGACTTGGGGCTGTTGTCGGATCAGTTGCCGGGGTACATGAACCTTGCCCAAGATGGCGAGGCAACCCGCAACGCTTACTTGGAAAAACGCACCCCCAAACCGCTGCGGCCTGCACAAATCAATTACTGGTATAACTATTCCAAGTTCCACACCAGCCTGTTGAAAGCTTGGTACGGCAAGGCAGCGACGGCAGAGAATGATTTTTGCTTTGACTGGCTGCCCAAGGTCGATCAAGTCTATGACGGCTTGCGCGCCTTCGACCGGATGGATCAAGGCTTAATGACGGGCTATGTCTGCCAAGGCTTCAACCCTTTGGCATCCTTTCCCAACAAAGCCAAAATCTCGTCTGCATTGTCCAAGTTAAAATTCTTGGTGGTGATGGACCCTTTGACAACCGAGACCTCGGAATTCTGGCAAAACCACGGCGAATTCAACGAGGTCAAACCGGAAGACATTCAAACCGAAGTGTTCCGCTTGCCGACCACTTGCTTTGCCGAGGAAGAAGGTTCGCTGGTCAACAGTTCGCGCTGGCTGCAATGGCATTGGAAAGGTGCGGAGCCTCCCGGCGAATGCCGCACCGACATCGACATCATGTCCGAGTTGTTTGTCAAAATACGCCAGCTTTACCAACAGGAAGGCGGGGCGTTTGCCGAGCCGATTCTACATTTGCACTGGCCTTATCGTGTACCCGAAGCTCCCGGCCCGGATGAAATCGCCAAGGAATTCAACGGCTACGCACTGGCCGACATTCCCGACCCGAAAGAACCCGGCAAACTGTTGGCGAAGAAAGGCCAGCAGTTGTCAAGTTTCGCCCAATTGCAGGATGACGGCAGCACCGCCAGCGGAACATGGATTTTCTGCGGTTCGTGGACCGAGGCCGGTAACCAAATGGCCCGCCGCGACACCTCCGACCCGACTGGGCTAGGCATCGCGCCGAACTGGGCTTGGGCATGGCCGTTGAACCGGCGCATCCTCTACAACCGCGCCTCCTGCGACCCGGCTGGAAAACCCTGGGATGAAAACCGCAAGCTGATCGAATGGGACGGAAGCAAGTGGTCCGGGCTGGACGTGCCGGACTTCAAAGCCGATGCCGCACCGGAAAGCGGCATCATGCCGTTCATCATGACCAACGAAGGCGTGGCTAGACTATTTGCGTTGGATAAAATGGCGGAAGGCCCGTTCCCGGAACATTACGAGCCGTTTGAAACGCCATTAGGCACCAACCCGCTGCACCCCAATATCATCAGCAACCCGGCTGCGCGGGTGTTCGACGGCGACAAAGCCATGCTCGGCGAACATAAGGAATACCCATATGTAGCCACCACTTACCGCTTGACCGAACATTTCCATTTCTGGACCAAGCATTCTGTCATTAATGCCTCGTTACAGCCTGAGCAATTTGTCGAGATTGGCGAAACCTTGGCGAAGGAATTGGGTATCGCCAACGGCGAGCGGGTCAAGGTCAGTTCCAAGCGCGGACATATCATCTCCGTGGCGATGGTGACAAAACGCATCAAAGCCTTAACCGTGGCCGGCCAAACCGTGCATCAAGTCGGCATACCCATTCACTGGGGTTTCACAGGCGCAACTAAGAAAGGTTATATCGCCAACACCCTAACCCCGTTCCTAGGCGATGCGAATACCCAGACGCCTGAGTTTAAGGCGTTTTTGGTTAAAGTCGAGAAAGTATAAACTTGATAGTTCCCACGCTCCGGCGTGGGAACCCATCCCCGGACGCTCTGCGTTCAAATGCCGCCGTAGTCTGGGAACGATCAAAAACGAAAACTTCCCTCAACTGGCTGTCGAAGAATTGCGCCGGTTGGGGCATGATGTGTTGACGGTATTAGAGGCTGGTCGAGCCAACCAATTCATTTCCAACACCCAGGCGCATTAGCGATTTAGTGTAATCCGCAGCACATCAAAATTATTTCACATTAAGGTATTAGACATGCAACATCAAACCCTCAAACAAGAAGCAATGGAATCCATAAAGCACTTGCCAGATGATGCCGATATTGATGAAATCATGTACCATCTGTATGTTATCGATAAACTTCGCAAGAGTCGCGAGGCGATTGAGCAGGGTCATGTCATCGCACATGAAGATTTGAAGCGTGAGATTGAGCAGTGGTAATTGTTTGGTCAGTTCCGGCACGTCAGGATATTAAACTGATTCATCAATATATTGCAAACGACTCCACACGCTATGCCACTCGCGTCATTCAGGACATTACTAACAAAGTTGAGATACTATTAGTATATCCGCGTATTGGCATGAAAGTGCCGGAAATCAGTGAGGAGAATGTCCGCGAAATTGGCATGTATTCCTATCGAATCCTATACGAGCTAATAGGAGATACCATTTATATTCACGGTGTAATTCACAAGCGCAGGAATTTTAAACCGGAAGATTTGCATCGAACATAGATCGGTAATGTACAATGTACATATAGGCATGAAGCACATCGTTCGGGTAATTAGATTATTGTGGCCTACATTACCAGACGTTCCGCGTCCGAATACCGCCAGAGCGGTTAAAGCTGCGTTTCCCCGCCGGAGCGCGGGAACGTTCAACATGTTGCAAACCGAACCTCCTTGAGATATAAACGTATAAATGTTTGTACGTTTATATGGGAGGTTCCTGTGTCAGATGCAAATGCCCGTTGGAGCCTGGTTGTCTCCCGCGATACCGATATTGCGCTTCGCCAATTTCTTGCAAATCAAGGGGGCGGACGCAAGGGTGACTTGTCGCGTTTCGTGGAGGAAGCGGTTCGCGCCCATATACTGGATTTAACCGCCGCCGAAGCCAAGCTTGAAAATGCCGATCATTCACAAGCAGAGATTGACAATGCGATTGATGAAGCCTTGGCTTGGGCAAGGCAATAATGCGGGTTGTGTTGGATAGCAACATACTGCTGAGCGCACTGATATCCCCTCATTCACTACCGCATCGCATCTATCAGGCATGGCGAAAGGGGGTTTTTGAACTAGTGACGTGTTCCGAACAAATAGAAGAAATCCGCCGAGCCAGCCGTTACCCAAAGTTCAAGCACATCCTGCAACCGCACCGCGTCGGGTTTATGCTTAACAACATGCAGAAAGCCACGGTCATTGATTCCTTGCCTGACGGTTACGAAGCCGCCGACCCTAACGATGCGTGGCTGTTGGCACTTTCCGATAAGTCGCAAGCTAATTATCTAGTCACAGGTGACAAACGCGCTGGTATCTTGTCGCTTGGCAAGGTCGGAAAAACTCAAATTGTCACGGCTTCCACTTTCTGTGACAAAGTGCTTTAAATCAGTTTATCCTGAACCCGTTGATGGTTCCTACGCTCCCGCGTGGGAACCCATCTACGGACACTCAGCGTCCTAATACCGCCGGAGCGGGTAAAGCTGCATTCCCACGCCGGAGCGTAGGAACGATCAAATTCAAATAAAATGACACGAGGATAACAGCATGAAGATTTGCAGCAACGCAGAACAACTCAGAAATGCGTTAAACGAAATTAAGCCAACAAAAATCGCCGTGGCCTATGTAGGTGCGGGATGGGAAAAGTATATTTTGCTTAAACACCTAAAGGAAATCATAGTATCTCCGACGCTTGGCTCGAATCCAAAGGCGATTAAGGAGATAATGGATAAGATAGGTGTGGATAACGTTCATTTTTTGGACAATCTGCACTCTAAGCTATATTTAGGCAAACAATCCGCCTTGCTTGGAAGTTCCAACTTATCCAAAAATGGTTTTCATGATTCGGGAAAATTTGAAGCTGGCGTGGTTCTTAATGCATCATTAAGTTTGAAGAAACTTGATGATATTTTTGAGGGATACAAAGAACAGGCTATTAAAGATTACCCTACTCCAGAAAGCAAAATAGAAAAACTCAAACAACTGATAAAACTATGGCAAATTGCCATCTGGCATGGCGTTGATACCGCTTGCAATGATGAAGAATCGCCATCAATAGGTGCTTATGAACCAAGTCATTTGAATCGAATTCATATCGCGTGGTATACGGCAGGAGTTCCTGACTACAACGAAGAAGAAATTGGTGCAAAAATCCCAGATGCAATAGGAGTTTCTCCAAATGAATATTTTTCAAGTATGAACAGTTTTCATAGCAATTCTCTCGTCAGAGCAGGAGACTGGATTCTAAATTGGCAGAGTAATAATGATGGTTCACCTCGAATGAGAGGCGATAATATTTATTGGGTGCATGTTCACCATGTCGTGCCAAATGGTATTAGAAACGAATACTACCCTATGTTAGCAGGTCAGGCAGAGGAGAGAAAATGCCCTCCACTACCTTTTGATCTTGATGATCGAACCATTCAATTGATTCGGGAAGCATTAAGATCAGGTCAATTTCCTGAACTTCTTTCGACATATGATGATCCATGGCAGCTTGAACCTGCCGATGAGGTAGTCCCTGAATTTTTAAACTATATCAAAAAGCAATATATAACCCAAGCTGCTTAGATTTTTTTGCTGCGTATCGTACTATCCAATAAATCCAAACAGAGGACAATTATGCAAGACATCAAGCAAGCCAGCGTAGCCCGGATGAAGCGCAGCGGAATCTGGGGAAAAAATGGCTCGAAAACCCGGATTGTGATGGTTCCCACGCCGGAACGTGGGAACGATCAAAACCTGTTGGCGGAGCGGAAAGCTGCGGTAATTGATGGTCGATGCACATTTTCCGATTGAGATGATGCCAAACAAAAAATACGTCAATATGCCAACTCGATTACCAAATGCTGAAAATGCCATTATTGACATTGCTAAATTGCATGAATATTGCCTAAATCCCTTGCATCCAGAAGGCCGTCATAAGGCAAGGGTGTTTTCGTCTGCTCTTGGGATCAGTCAAAATGATGCCGATTGGTTACGCTTGGCACTATTGGCAAAGATAGTTGATTCTGATATTTTTAGCACAGACCATACAAACTTTGGCGTGCGCTATACGGTTGATATGAATTTACAACATGGCGATTATCGGGCTTTGGTGAGAACAGGATGGATTATCCGCATGGATGAAGATGTTCCGCGTTTGACAACTTGTTTTGTATTGTAGGAGGTTGGCAGTGAAAATATTAGACACCGTAGCC
>CAIYXP010000433.1 GCA_903930145.1 uncultured Methylococcaceae bacterium | reverse complement strand
TATAGTGATGAGTGTGGGCTAATGACTTTGAGAAGCCGGGTCTCTGCCCACAGGATACGCAATCCATGTTGCCAATCCGAAACGCACAGGCTTAATGTTCATGTAACAAACACGTGGAGATTTTTATGCTAACTCAACATTCATTCAATTCAGCCCATTCCCTTGCTAGTGTGCGCCGGGGTCTTCTGCTCCCATCCATCGCACTCGCCGCTGCCATCATCCCTAGCCCAAGCTATGCTAACACCATAAATAATACTGGTACTATCAACATCACCACCAGTGGAACCTCAAACCCCGAAACCATTTACAGCGGTGACACGCTGAACAATCAAAGTGGGGGCAGTGTCAATATCAGTAACACGGGTGTCCTGGAGATCAAAAGCGGCGGCGTGGTGAATAACCAAAGCGGCGGAACTATCAATGATGATGGCAATATTCTCAACGATAGCTTGCTCAATTTGAACAACGCGGGGAGTTTCAATGTGAATGCCACTGGCGCCGTGACTGGTACGGGCAGCTTGGTTCAGTCCGCCGGCACGTTGACCGTGAATGGCTCCGTGACACAAGCCGCTGTGAACATCAACGGGGGAACGCTGCAAGGCACTGGTTTGATCACTGCCCCTGTCACCATTGATGGTGGCACGGTCGCTCCCGGCAATGGTGCGGCGGGAACTCTGACCATTGCTGATGATTTTCATGTAACGAGTGGCACCATCAACATTGAGATCGGAGGGGTGGGTTCAGGCTTGTATGATTTGATTAACATCTCCGATGGCGCGGCCAGTTTCGCTGCGGGCACTATCCATTTCAGTTTCATTAATAGCTACACCCCTACCGCGGGTGAATATGTCGATTTTGTGACCACCACGGTGGGCATCACCGGGCTTGGCAGTCTGAACTTAGACTTCTCGTCCTTGCTTGGAGGTTACAACTATACGGTTGACACCACCAATAACCCGAATAATCTCCGTTTCAGTATATCGAGCCAAGATGTCCCAGAGCCGGGTAGCTTAGGGCTATTCGGCCTAGGCTTGGTGGCTTTGATGTGGCAGCGTACTAAACATCAATGCCAAGTTCCAATTCTTCAATCCTAGGATAATGGTCTCCGGGCTTCGGAGAAGTGTCTCCCAATCACGGAGAACTGTCTCCGAGCCACGGAGAACTGTCTCCGGTCCAGCGGACAACGTAGCCAATGGTAGGGAGAACTGTCTCCGAGTCGCGGAGAAACGTCTTTGAGTCAGGGAGAAGTGTCTCCGGGCGAGCGGACAATGTAGCCAACGGTAGGGAGAACTGTCTCCAAGTCCCGGAGAACTATCTTTGAAACTCGGAGAAGCGTCTTTGAGTTAGGGAGAACTGTCTTTGAATCTCGGAGAATTGTCTTTGAATGTCGCAGAACAGCAAACCTTTGCAGCCTATCCAGCTACCCGATTCATGACGAAACCCCCGTTCAATTTGGAAATCCCTGAGATTCGGGAATATCTGTGCCGGGGTGTGGTGGATGACGAGGAAACCGGCCTACCCAGCCCCATCGTCGAGTTCGTGGTGGCAAAATAGAAAGTAGGAGTGCAAGGCTTGCCTTGCGGAACCTCGAACCTCATTGGAGTGCAAGGCTTGCCTTGCGAAAAAAATAAATATAAGCAAGGCAAGCCTTGTACTCCAAATGTTATGATATTTTTCTTGAGACATTGACGACATAGAAGCTCTAACCATGCTTAGGCATCATCCCAACACCCCCGCCCATCTATACTTGGACGATACGCCTTATTTCATCACCGGGGCTATTTACAACCGTCGGCATTTGCTAGAGCTAGATGCGCTAAAGCAGGAATTTTTATTGTGCATGAGGAAAGTCTTTTCCTTTTATCACTGGGACTTGCAGCATTGGGTTATTCTCGACAACCATTATCATCTGTTGGCAAAAAGTCGGCTAGGTAAGGACATGTCCTCCATTATAGGCGAATTGCATAGCCGCTCCGCGCATTTCATCCGGCAAGCCACAGCCTGTGAACTTCCCGTCTGGTGGAATTATTGGGATTACTGCCCACGGGACGAGCAGGATTATTACCGCCATCTAAACTATTTGCTTTATAACCCCATCAAGCATGGCTATGTGACCGATCTAAAGCAGTATGCCTATTCCAGTTTCCATGAGTTGTTTGATCGTCTTGGTAGGGAGGAACTGGCCCGACAGTTCCATACTTACCCCGATTACCGCTCGCTGGATTTGTCGGATGACTTCTAGGAAATAGTTATCTGGAGTTTCAGGCTTGTCTTGCGAATTTCCCATGCCGATTGGAGTGCAAGGCTTGCCTTGCGAAATTCCCGCGTCAATTGGAGTCCAAGGCTTGCCTTGCGAATAAAATAAAAATAAGCAAGGCAAGCCTTGAACTCCCGCAGTAGCCGCAAGGCAAGCCTGAAACTCCCGCAGCATCGGCAAGGCAAGCCTTTGAACTCCCTCAGCGTCGGCAAGGCGAGCCTTGTACTCCCTCAGCGTCAGCAAGGCGAGCCTTGTACTCCCTCAGCGTCGGCAAGGCAAGCCTTGTACTCCCTCAGCGTCGGCAAGGCAAGCCTTGCACTCCCGCAGCGTAGGCAAGGCGAGCCTTGAACTCCCGCAGCATCTGAAAGGCAAGCCTTGCACTCCGCAGTATCGGCAAGGCGAGCCTGGAACTCCAAGAGTTTGTAGCGCGTATGAGGCCAGTCCTGAGCGAAGTCGAATAGCGAAGCGGAATACGGGTTTCGGGCCACGACCACCCCGGATTCCGCCGCGAAGCGGCTTCATCCGGGCTACCGCTTACAGGGTATTGCGGGTATGAGTGGTTTGGCAGAGGGGTTTATTCGGGTTCATCGAATATTGCGCCAGTGGTATTGGCTGTTCGCAATTGCTCTGGGTCGTATTTTGCTCCTCTGAGATAAGCCTTACTCAGGTTGGCCCACCTGAGGTCGGCTCCCCTCAGGTCGGCCCTGATAAGGTCGGCCCTGATAAGGTCGGCTCCGTTCAAGTTGGCATCGCTGAGGTCGGCCCCGCTGAGGTCGGCCCCGCTGAGCTTGGTCTCGCTGAGGTTGGCGCTGATGAGGTCGGCATCCCTGAGGTCGGCCCCGCTGAGTTCAGCCCCGCTGAGGTTGGCCCCACTAAGATTGGCAATAACGAAAATCGTATTCCAAGCATGAGTGCCGCTTAAATTGGCATTAGCTAGGTTTGCCCCAAACAAATTCATCATATCCAATATCGCTCGCTCAAGATCGATAAATGACAGACAATCCAAGGCTAACACATTCTCCCCGGCTTTATGCTGCCCTTGCATCCGTCTAATCCACGTCCCAAACGTGGTCGGTTCGGGATGTTCGATTTTACTGACTATCTTGGTCACCCTAGCGCAGGCGTTCATCGCCGCCAACAAGGCTTCTTCGGCATTGCGCGATTGAAACAACATGTCGTTGAAGGTGGGCAGTTGCAGTCTTTCCATCGAACTGCCATGGCGTAGCATATAGCTGAATAAGCGGACAAAATGCTGTTGCCAGAGGGTTACCTCTTCGATTGGTCGCAATGCCACTTCCGACAGCCAAAACCGATGCAAAAAGCCCGACACCGCCGTAGGTCCGCATAATCTGGCCCAGCGTTCCAAGGCATCGGCTTCGCTCCAGCCTTTGCCGCCGCCTTTGTTGTCCCGTCTGTCCCGTTCTTCCACGATGTCTTCCATGGCCCGCACCAGCCGTCTGGCTGCGAGATATTCGCCAAAGCTTTTATGGGTAAACACAAAGGTCGGGTCGCCCCGTGGGCGTTCACCGTGTTGACTGAAAAAGAATGCGGCCAGCAAGCGGGTGATGCCCCGTTCCGCCCCTACCCGGAAATCTTCCAATTGCTTGTCATAACCGGCTTCGCGGCAGTGCTGCTCAATTTCCTTGATGGTGGTGCTGCGTCCGTCGCCATGCCAAGCCGCCAAGGCGACTTCTTCCAGCATTAGGAAAAAATCATTCAATTCCATGTGTCGTACCCCGGCATGGCGTCGGCCTTCCCTGCCTTCATAACCGCGTTCATGCACGGCTTTCACCAGACTATAATAAATCTGGTTTAGGTTGATGTCCTTGCTGAAATCCAACTCGCCCCGACAATAGCTGATCGCCAACAAATAATTCAGCAAGGGTTGGACATTCACCTCCTGCAAATCGTCCCGAGCTAACTCTTGGGGCATTCCATCGAATGGTTTACCAGTCAATCGGCCATAGTTTCGCCACCAGTCTTGGCGAAAATCCAATTCCAGCCGTTGGTCCGGGTCTATCCATTCCTTGGTTTTGCGATCAGTCTCGCTGGTGAAGTAGGGCAGCACATGGAGAATTTGTTGGGGTTTGCGAAATTCTGACCGCGTGTCTTGGATGACCACTTCGCGTCCGCTAAATAGCACCCGCAGGTTCAAAGTGTTTAAGTTTCTTTGATACACGAAGTTCTGCACCGCGATGACGAAATCCCTTGCCGTCAAAGCCGCTGCTTTGCCTTGGTTCGCCAGTTCGTCCAAACCGTCTAGGATCAACAGCACGTTGGTTTCGGCAGAATCTGGATGTAGTGGATTATGCGGGAGGATTTTTGAATTGCCAACGAGTCGACCAAAGGCTTCCACAAAATCGCCAGCCGGGTCGATTAAGTGCAAGGGTACGAACAACACTTTCAAGCGGCCTTCGGCGGAAACCTGTGCAGCGAACATCTTGGCAAAGGACGATTTGCCGCTGCCGGGTCCACCACTGAGCACACGCACGGCATCGTCTTTGTTGGATTGTTGCAACCATGCGCCCAATTCTTCGGCCAGTCCGACCACCGTGCGAATGTTCGACTGGCGCGGTTCCATCTTCTCTTGGGCCGAGTCAGTTTTTTCCTCGCGATAGCCATTGAGCGGAATGAATATCTGTTTCAGGCCGAAGGCTTCGCCAAATGCGCCTTCTTCGATGCGTTGTTGAAGATAGGCGTGGTAAGTGCGCCAAGCTTGTTCGCGCTCGCTGGCTTTGGCGAACGGCGTATCCAATGCGGCTTTAATTGGTGCGTAACGCTCACCGTGCTTGCGCCATTCCCGGTGCAGCGCAAACGGAAAATAACCGGGCAGACGGGCGGCTAGGGTTTCAGCGACGGCGGCTTCCGTATCATGGACCATCAGCCATGCGGCGAGGGCTTGCTGGATGGTTTGCAACAGCGGCAGGTTTTGCGGATGCTCAAAAAAATCCCGGCTAATGCTGATGTTGGTGATATGCGGTTGCAGCGTGGTAACGAAATCGCCGGTATTTTGATCTAGCATAGGCGGCAGATGGCTTTCGCTGTCGCGGAGCAAATCCGCCAAGGCCAATTGCAAAGCTTGTTGCACCAATAGGAAGAGCAAAACCTCTGGCTCGTTGCCGCGTAGCCCTAAAGCCTCCAAGGCATCCACGCCGTCATCGGCGAGGTCTTCAAACTTGCCAAACAAGCCATGGCCGATGGCTTTTGCCAAGGCTTGGCTGAATGCCTTCACATCCAAGGAGAGGGGTTTGTTCCAAACGGAAACGGGGGGTGCAGCGTTTAATTCCAATGCCATATCAGTTCCAGCGTGGCGCGAATAAATAAGCATAGTCTATCATTACTGGGTTCCCAGCTTCACGACCAATCAGTTAAGCACGGATGGAGTGCAAGGCAAACCTTGAACTCCCGCAGAAGGTATACTAAAGTCATCACTCCAAGCCTATATAACAACACTATGCCCAAACACCCCGACACCCCGCAGGCATTTCTGCAAAACGAAGTGTACATGACGATCTACAAGCGCATCGAATTTCATGCGTCTTTGCTTAAAACCATCAAAGCGGGGTTGCCGGAGATGCTGGCAAACCAATGCAGCCACTGCGTGGTGAAGGAGGGAGGGGTCGTGGTGATTTTCACCGAATCGCAGACGGTTGCCTCGCAACTTCGGTTTTATGCGCCAGCGATATTGATGAAGCTCAATGCGGACTCGCAACACTCTTTCCGCAAGGTGTTCGTTAAGTTGCTGGACCCGCCGGAGCCGGCAGTGGAAATTAAGCCGATGAACCCGGTTTCATACCGAACCGTGGAGATGGTCAGGGCCAGCATTCATTCCGAGCCTGAGGATCCATTGACGATGGCTTTAACTAGGCTGAGTGACACAATGGAACGGTACGCCAAGGATTGATCCTAGGCGTCGTTCCGTTTGTGTCAGTGAGTGTAACAGGGAGGGGAGCTTAGCGGAGCGCTTGGATCGTGCGCATGTAGGTAATGGGCAGACTCTCATTTTCGCTATAGGTGACGGCTTCCCATGCATCCTTATGTTTCAGTAATTCCAGCAACAATAGATTGTTGAGTCCATGCCCGGATTTGAAGCCGACAAAGGAGCCGATCAGGCTGTGTCCGAGTAGGTAGAGGTCGCCAATCGCATCCAGTATTTTGTGTTTGACGAATTCGTCGGCATATCGCAAGCCGTCTTCATTCAAAATACGGTAATTGTCCACCACAATGGCGTTGTCCATGCTGCCGCCCAAAGCCAGCTTGCGCTTGCGCAGGGCTTCAATATCCCGCATGAAGCCAAACGTTCTCGCCCGGCTGACTTCCTTGACGAAGGAGGTGGAGGAAAAGTCTACGCTGGCTGTTTGGTTGTCGGCGTTGAAAACTGGATGGTCAAAGTCGATGGTGAAGGTGACTTTGAAACCATCGTAGGGTTCAAATTTCGCCCATTTGTCGCCGTCTTCAACGATAACTTCCTTTTTGATGCGAATGAATTTCTTCGGTGCGTCCTGCTCTAGGATGCCCGCCGATTGAACCAAGAACACAAAGGGACCGGCGCTGCCATCCATGATGGGGACCTCCGACGCGCTCACATCAATATAAGCGTTGTCGATGCCCAAACCTGCAAACGCGGAGAGTAAATGTTCCACGGTGGAGATTTTGACTTTGCCTTGAACCAGTGTGGTCGATAGCATGGTATCCCCCACATTCTCTGGTTTGGCTTCGATCACAACCGGCTCGGCTAGGTCGACTCGCCTGAATTTGATGCCGCTGTTTGGCGCGGCTGGTCGCAAAGTCAAATAAACTTTCTGGCCGGTATGCAGTCCCACACCAGTCGCCCGTATAACGTTTTTCAGTGTTCTTTGCCTTATCATCGGTTCACCCTAAACTGTAGTTTTCATCCGCCCCAAACGTCAAGGCGCATTGCTGATTAAGATAACCAGTCCTGCGTGTTGTTGCAATGCTACAAATTGTCGCACACATCACACAGGTGGTTTGTTTCTCTGCTACGTTAATCCGCCTGACGCCTCAAGAAAGCGGGAATGTCCAAGTATTCCAAATCCATTTCTTTTTTCTGCTCGTTCCTGTTATCGTGCTTGGGTTTGTTACGAATGCTCGTTGGTTTGTCGAGCGCCCCATAATCGATTTCTCCATTATGGGTTTTAACTAAGCGAATGGGAGCCTCGTTCAATTGGCGTTGGCTGGCAAGCCCTGTCGCAACCACGGTGACGCGCAATTCGTCGTTGAGTTCGGAGTCTACGGACACGCCTGCCACAACAATCGCGTCGTCTGCCGCGAACTCGTGGACTACGTTGCCGACTTCGTTGAATTCGCTGAGGGTCAGGTCCGAACCGCCAGCAATGTTGATGAGAATGCCTCTGGCACCTTGCAAGTTGATGTCATCCAACAGCGGGCTCGCAATGGCCCTTTCCGCCGCTTCACGCGCCCGGTTTTCACCGACGGCAACCCCCGTGCCCATCATCGCCATGCCCATTTCGGACATTACCGTGCGCACGTCGGCGAAGTCCACGTTGATGATGCCGGGATGGGTGATCAAGTCGGCGATGCCTTGAACCGCGCCTAACAGCACATTATTGGCAGCGGCAAACGCTTCGATCAGGCTGACGTTTTTGCCAAGCACCGGTAACAGCTTTTCGTTCGGGATGGTGATCAAGGAATCGACGAATTGGCTCAATTCCTCTATGCCCTTTTCGGCGATAGCCCGGCGCTTTTTGCCTTCGAAATGGAAAGGCTTGGTGACGACCGCGACGGTCAAGATGCCGGCTTCTTTGGCAATCTCGGCAATGACCGGGGCCGCGCCAGTGCCTGTCCCGCCGCCCATGCCAGAGGTAATAAAGACCATGTCCGCGCCATCCAGCACTTCGAGGATGCGTTCACGGTCATCCAAGGCGGCCTGACGTCCGATTTCCGGGTTGGCTCCCGCTCCCAGCCCTTTGGTCAATGCATTGCCAAGTTGTATGACAGACCGCGCATTGACATTTTTTAGTGCTTGCGCATCGGTATTGGCGCAGATGAAGTCCACGCCTTCGATGTGACTATTAACCATGTGATTGACGGCATTACCTCCGCCGCCACCAACTCCAACGACCTTAATAACAGCCTTTTGACTGTAGGAATCCGCTATTTCAAATTTCATACTATCCACCCCATGTCTTCCTGAGACTTGAATTACCAAAAATGACAAAACCTAGAAATTACCTTGAAACCAACTTTTCATTCTGCTTAACATTCTCCTGAATCCACCTTCTCCCATCGGGCCTCTCTCTCCGTGTGGGCCGTGCTGACGTCCAAATAACAATAATCCCACTCCGGTTGAGTAGGCGGGGTTGCGAACGACATCGTTCAACCCCGTCACAAATTGGGGCAAGCCCAATCTCACCGGCATGTGAAAAATCTCTTCGGCCAAATCGACCAAACCTTCCACTCTTGCACTGCCGCCGCTTAGCACAATGCCTGCGGCGATCAGATCTTCAAACCCGCTACGCCGCAATTCAGCCTGCACCAGCAGCAGTAACTCTTCGTAACGCGGCTCCACAATTTCCGCTAAATTCAGCTTGGAAATCTGCCGGGAGGGGCGGTCGCCAATGCTTGGGACTTCAATCGTCTCCTCCAGCTTTGCCAACTGGGTCAGTGCGCAGGCATATTTGATTTTGATTTCTTCGGCATACTGTGCGGGTGTGCGCAAGGCGACTGCGATATCGTTGGTCACTTGGTCACCGGCTATCGGTATGACGGCGGTGTGGCGTATCGCACCGTCGGTGAACACCGCGATGTCCGTCGTGCCGCCGCCGATGTCAACTAGGCAAACCCCTAGTTCTTTTTCATCTTCCGCCAATACGGCTTGGGCCGAAGCCAATTGCTCCAAAATCACATCATCCACCTCCAAACCGCAACGGCGAATGCATTTTTCGATGTTCTGTGCCGCGCTGACCGCGCCAGTGACGATATGAACCCTTGCCTCAAGACGAATGCCGGACATGCCAATGGGTTCTTTTATCCCTTCTTGGCGGTCAATGACAAATTCTTGCGGCAGGATGTGCAGTATTTTCTGGTCGGCAGGTATCGCCACCGCACGTGCCGAATCGATCACCCTGTCCACATCGCTTTGCGTGACTTCCTTTTCTTTGATGGCGACAATGCCATGGGAATTCATGCTGCTGATATGGCTACCGGCTATGCCTGCATAAACCGAGTGTATGCGGCATCCTGCCATTGCTTCGGCATCTTCGATGGCGCGTTGTATGGACTGCACGGTGGCTTCCAAATTGACCACCACGCCTTTCTTGAGTCCGCGTGAAGGCTGGGTACCGATGCCGATAACCTCGATTTCACCGTCTTCCTTCATTTCGCCGACGATAGCGGCCACTTTAGAGGTGCCGATATCTAATCCAACAATCAAATTGTGTTCCGATTTTCTTGCCATGCTAATTAATTCTCTACCGCCTGTTTGCTGGTTTTGTCATTAAGTTGGAGTACTTCACTGTCTTGTCCGTTGATTTCATCCGGGGACTTCCAAACTAAGGCGAAGCCATTGGGATAACGCAGATCGACACGCTTCAATTGCGCAAACACATCCTCGCCTAATTTGGGGACTAGGTTCAAAAACCACTCCAGCAACTTGACGGGGTCTTGTCTGCCGAAGTGAAGCTCCAAACCATTGTTCAGCTTCACGATCCACGCCCTTCTCTTGCTCATGTCCAAGGTTGCGACTTTAACCCCTGTTGGTGCAAGTCTATCATCAAGGGTGTTCAACATGTCCAATAAATAGCTTTCCATCCCTAGTGGCCCGTAGATGACTGGAAGATTGGTGAAAGCTTCCACTCCATCGGGCATAAACCGCTCTCCCCTGACATTCAGCAACGCCTTGTCACCCCATCTAGCCACTGCCTTTTGTTCAGTGATATCGACCTCCAAGGTGTCTGGCCAAATCCTGGACAACTTGGCGTGGTCTATCCAAGGAAACGAACGGACGGTTCTTTCCACTTCTAACAAATCTTGGTTAAAGTAGCCGCCGCTGAGCGCAGGTTGCAAGATTTCTTGCAGTTTCCCTGCGTCCAGATTTTCGATTTCACCTGCCACGCGCACATAATTAATCGGGAAAGCCATCGTCAGGTCTTGTGCCGATAGCCTTTCCCATCCCAGCCAAGTCATCCCGCCCAAGGCTAACACGATGGCAATCCGCAGCAGCCATTTGCTAATGCTGGCAGCGCCGATCCCATTTCGCTGGGGCGGTTTGGCATAGTGGTGGGCTACACTTGCCCGAGGCTGGTTTCTAATATTCGCCATACCAATTCATCAAATTCAATGCCAACGGACTTGGCAGCCATAGGCACTAGGCTATGGTCGGTCATCCCTGGGACTGTATTCACTTCAATCAACCAAGGGCGGTTGGCATCGTCGACCAACAAGTCGACTCGACCCCAACCCTGCACACCCAAAACTTTGCAAGCCTTCACGGCGAGTTCTCGGTACTCGGATTCTGTTGCCTCGTCCAAACCGCAAGGGCAATGGTAGCGAGTGGTATTGGCGCGGTATTTGGCGTCAAAGTCGTAAAATACATTGGGTGTTTCCAGTCGGATTAAGGGCAGCGCCTGTCCGTTCAGGACCGCCGCCGTGTATTCCTTGCCGGTTACCCAAACCTCGGCAAAAACGTCGCATTGAAATTGTGCGGCAAGTTCCCAAGCTTTACGCAATTCTTCTGGGTTTTCCGCGCGGCTCATGCCGATGCTTGAACCTTCATTGGCGGGTTTGACTATCAACGGAAAGCCCAGTTGTTCGGCGCAACGCTGTAAGTCTTCGGGCTGTTCCAACAGCATCCACTTGGGTGTCTGCAAACCGGCCCCTAGCCAACAGAGTTTGGTCCGCAGTTTGTCCATTGCCAACGCGGAGGCCAGCACGCCACTACCCGTATAAGGGATGCCCAAAGCTTCCAAGGCCCCTTGAACCACGCCATCTTCGCCGCCACGTCCATGAATGATGTTGAAAACCCTATCGTATTTAGACTGTAACAGGGGTTCGACCGGATTGGACCCCACATCCAAACCAACAGCCTCCACGCCACGGCTCAACAGTGCTTCCAATACCGCCTTGCCGCTTCTTAATGAAACTTCACGCTCCGCCGCCGCACCGCCCATTAGCACGGCGACACGGCCAAAATCTTTGGCGTTAGTTATTCGAACGCTCACAGTCACTCCTTAAGTTAGTCATTTTGTATGATTTCGCCGACGATGCGGACTTCCGGCATCAGGCTTACTCCGTGGGAGCTTTTTACTTGCTCACGCACTCTATTAATCAATTGTTCAATGTCCTCAGCGCTTGCCCCGCCTAGGTTTACAATAAAATTGGCGTGTTTTTCCGAAACACATGCACCGCCGATGCGAAAACCCTTCAATCCACAGGACTCAATCAAACGGGCGGCATAATCACCTTTCGGGTTGCGAAACACCGACCCGCAACTCGGTTGGTTGACGGGTTGGGTCGCGGCACGTTTTGCCAGCAAGGTTTTGATCTGTTCGCGGCCCTGTGCGGTATCGCCACGCTTGAGTTTCAATTCCGCAGCCAAGAACCATTCACCGTCCGGCCCATTGACACTGCGATAGCCAATCTGATATTCCTCGACAGTTCTTTCATGGATTTCACCGTAGCGGTCAACGGTGATCACTTTATCCACCAAAGGCCAAGTTTCCCCGCCGAAAGCCCCCGCGTTCATCGCCAAGGCACCGCCAAAAGTACCGGGTATGCCGGCCAAAAACTCTGCACCGCAAAGCCCTTTGTCGGTGGTGAACCTTGCGACATGCGCGCAGGGTACCCCGGCTTCCACATAAACCCGACCCTCTGCGATCTCCTGCATGGCTTTGAGGCGATTCTTGGTGCAGATCACCACGCCGTGGATGCCACCGTCGCGCACCAGTAGGTTGCTGCCCAAACCTAGCCAGAATAATGGCTTGTCTGTCGGCAATGAGCGCAGGAAATCAATCAAGTCCTGCTTGTCCGCAGGAAAATACATGTCCTCAGCCGGTCCGCCCACACGCCATGAGGTGTGATCGGCAAGCGATTCGTGATGGCGCATCTCACCGCGCAATGTTGGGTGATAATCCATTGTATGATCCGCTCTGTCTTGATGAGCCAGACTAGCCATGCTGGTTTTTTTCCACGTCGATCATCTTAGTGGCGAGCCGCCCCGGCAATTCTGCCGCGATTGCGCCAATATTGCCGGCTCCTGAAGTCAGGACAACATCGCCGGGATTTATAATCTTCGATAAAGTGTCACTCAATTCTTCGGCTTTGGGGAGGAAGATGGGGTCAACCAAGCCTCTCATGCGAATGGCCCTAGACAGTGAACGTCCGTTAACGCCGGCTAAAGGGGGTTCACCGGCAGCATAAATGTCTAGCAGAACCAACAAATCGACTTTCGACAAGACAGAGACAAAATCTTCAAACAAATCCCGGGTACGGGTGTAACGGTGGGGTTGGAACACCAGCACCAAACGCCTACCCGGAAAAGCTTGCCTTGCGGCATCCAAGGTTGCTGCGACTTCGCGGGGGTGGTGGCCGTAGTCGTCCACGAAAGTGACAATGCCATCGCCCAAGGGGATTTCCCCGTTGATCTGGAAGCGCCTGCCGATGCCTTTGAAGACCGCTAAAGCGTGTTGGATGGACTCGTCACTGACGCCTAATTCGGTGGCAACGCCAATCACCGCCAAAGCGTTCAGCACATTGTGTGTTCCCGGCAAGTTCAACGTGATGTCCAACTCGCTTTCGCAAACTGACCGCCGCACTTTAAAGCGTGTGCTTAAGCCTTGCCTGACGATGTCCACTGCACGGATGTCAGCCCCTTCTTGTAAGCCATAGGTGATGATGGGTTTGTTGACGCTGGGAAAAATCTCCCGAATGCCGGGGTCATCCACGCACAAGACCGCCAAGCCGTAAAACGGCAGATGATGGAGGAACTCGATGAAGGTTTCCTTGAGCCGCTGATAATCGCCGCCATAGGTTTCCATATGGTCTTCATCGATATTGGTGACGATGGCAATCATTGGCTGTAGGTGCAGGAATGAAGCGTCGCTTTCGTCGGCCTCGGCCACTAAATAATCACCTTGGCCCAATTGTGCATTGGTGCCTGCACTGTTCAATCGCCCACCGATGACGAAGGTCGGATCGAGTCCGGCTTCTGCCAAAACGCTGGCGGTCAGGCTTGTCGTGGTGGTTTTGCCATGAGTGCCCGCCACGGCGATCCCGTAACGGAAGCGCATCAGTTCTGCCAGCATCTCGGCACGCGAAACGACCGGAATTTTGTTCAGCCGGGCGGTTTCGACTTCCGGGTTAGTGTTGTTGACTGCACTGGAGATGACGACCACTTCGGCTGACTTGACATTATCTGCACTATGGCCTAAGAAAATTTCAGCGCCCAAGCTGGATAAACGCTTGGCGTTGGCATTCATTTGCAAATCCGAACCTGAGACAGAGTAGCCTAGGTTGATGAGCACCTCGGCAATGCCGCTCATGCCGACTCCGCCGATGCCGACGAAGTGTATCCTGCGTATGCGGTCCATGCCGTATTTTTCGACCATGGCTTGAGGATATCTCATAGACCGGCCTCCATCAGGCATAACTCGGCAACCCGCTGCGCAGCATCGGGTTTGGCGAGGGAGAGGGCATTGCGGGCCATGGCAGCAATGCGTTCTGGATTTTTGATTAAGGTTTTCAATTCCTCGGCCAATTTTTGAGGGGTTAATTCGGTTTGTGGTAATAAAACGGCTGCACCCGCATCCGCCATATACCGTGCATTTGCAGTTTGATGATCGTCAATGGCAAAAGGGAAGGGAACCAAAACGGAAGGCAGTGCCGCGATGGACAATTCACTGACTGTCATCGCACCAGCCCGGCAAATGACTACGTCGGCCCAGCGATAAGCTTCCGCCATATCTTGAATGAATGCCGACACGGTTGCTTCGATTCCTAGTGTTGCATAAAGGTCTTCTGTCACCTTATGCATAGACTCTCCTGTCTGATGGCGAATCTCCAATTTTTCGCCGATCAAGGCAATCGCCTCGGGTACATTTTCATTCAAAGCCTTAGCACCTAAGCTACCGCCTAGAATTAAAAGTTTGGTTGTTTTCTCCTTGGCTGGCTTGTCCTTGGCCATGGCTTCCACGATTGACAGGCGCAACGGATTGCCTACGAAAACAGCATCTGCTTTGGCCTTGAAACTCCCGGGAAATGCCTCTAGCACTTTATTGGCCCATTTTAATAACAACCGGTTGGTTGTGCCTGGGATGCGGTTTTGTTCGTGAATCACTAAGGGTATGCCCAACAACCTAGCCATTATACCCCCTGGCCCTGCTACGAAGCCACCCATGCCCAATACGACATCGGGTTTGAACTTGCGCAAAATCCGTCCAGCTTGCCAGCAAGCCACTACAAGTTTTAAAGGGGCTTGCAATTTTGCGGTCCAGCCTTTGCCTCGAAAGCCAGCAATTGACAGCCATTCGATGGGAATCCCCTCGCTTGGAACCAATCGGGATTCCATGCCGGCACGGGTGCCCATCCACCTGACCTCGCAACCCTGCTGGCGTAACACATTGGCTACCGCTAGTGCGGGGAAAATATGTCCGCCGGTCCCACCGGCTAAGATCATGATACGTGCGACCATGCCGACCTTTCCCTTGACACGCCGCCGCAAGACTCGACGATTTCACTGCGGACACGGAATAGCAAAGCCAATGCCGAACACATGACAATCATGCTGCCGCCGCCATAGCTCATCAGCGGAAGGGTAAGACCCTTGGTCGGTAACATACCCATATTGACACCCATGTTGATAAAGGCTTGCAATCCGAACCAAATCCCTAACCCGTAGGCGATGAAGGCCGCGAATGTGTTGCCGACCCGCTCTGCCAGGCGACCAATGACAAAGGCTCGCCATACGATAATGGCGAATAGAAAGATCACCAAGAATGCCCCCATCAACCCCAGTTCCTCGCCGATCACTGAAAATAGAAAGTCGGTGTGGGCTTCAGGCAGGAAAAATAGTTTTTGTACGCTGGACCCCAGCCCCACACCCATCCACTCTCCCCGCCCGAATGCAATTAAAGCCTGAGTTAATTGGAAGCCGCTGTTTAAAGGATCTTCCCAAGGCCGAGTGAAGCTCATGACACGAATCAGGCGGTAAGGGGAGGTCATGACCAAGTAAGCGGCACCACTGCCGGCGATGGCGAGAAGAATGCCAAATTGCAACAAACGCGCACCCGCCAAGTAGAGCATGCCCATGGCCACTGCCATAATGACTGCGGCAGAACCGAAATCAGGCTCTTTGAGTAATAAAGCACAGCCTATGGTCAACATCGCCATGGGCCGGATCATTCCTTGCCAAGACGTTCTTACCATTGGCAAACGGTGGGTGATGAAGGTCGCCATATAGATCACCGCAATCAGTTTGAAAATCTCGGACACTTGTATCCTCAAGCCCAAGATACTCAACCAGCGCACACTGCCATTCACTTTTTTGCCCAAACCTGGGATCAACACCACTACCAATAATATCAAACCGAAGACAAATAATGCTTGGGCATATTTTTCCCAAAATATCAGTGGACGAGAGGCTACGAATATTGCCGCAGAAATGCCCATGAACACATGCACGAGTTGGTGTTTGGGAAAATAGAAGCTATCGTTGGCCAGTTTTTCGCCCAAGTGCAGTGAAGCGGATGCGACCATGATATAACCCAGCACCAAGATACCCATGGATACACTGAGCAATACCGTGTCCAAATAGAAGCGCTTATGCCCCCATTGCAAAACTAAACCCCGGCTTTTTCCGGCAACAAGTGTTTTCATTTCAACATACCTCTTACAGCTTCGGCAAACATTCGACCACGTTCTTGATAATCTTTATATTGATCCAAACTTGCACAGGCGGGGGCCAATAATACAATGTCACCGGAGTGTGCCAAGGTGCGCGCCGTAGCGACGGCTTGTGCCATATTGTCAACTCTCACGGTTTTCACCACGGGTCCAAGTACCTGCTCTAGCAAGGGCGCGTCACGGCCCATCAACACGACGGCGCGGACTTTTCCAGTCACAGCACCCACCAATTCAGAGAAATCCGCGCCTTTTCCATCGCCTCCTGCTATCAGGACCACTGGATCGCTGACACCTTCCAAAGCAGCGACGCAGGCCCCCACGTTGGTGGCTTTGGAATCGTTGATATAAGAAATCCCATCAGTATCAGCCACCCATTGCATACGATGATCCAAGCCGGAAAATTCGCGCATCGCTTTAATCATCGCAGCATCGGTGAGTCCAACGGCATCGCCCAAGGCCACGGCAGCCAAGGCATTGGCGATATTGTGCCGCCCTTTGATGCGCACCTCGGAAGACGGCAGAATAGGTTGGTCGCCACGGCTGAGCCAGCCGTCTTCGTTCAAACGGTATTCAGCCTGAGCGTTCTCTTTGACACTGAAACGCACACATCGCCGATTAGGTTCAGCCATGGATTCAACCATCGGATCATCCGCATTCAAAACCATGAGTCCATCCCCTTTGAATATCCTTTTTTTGGCATCGGCATAAGCATTCAGGTCGGTGTATCGATCCATGTGGTCAGGGCTGATATTCAATACCGTTGCAGCGTCGGCTCGCAGCAGTTCGGACCGTTCCAGTTGGAAGCTGGATAGTTCCAAGACATACAAATCGGCCTCTTCGTCCAGTAAATCCATCATCGGTATTCCCAGATTTCCCCCCACTTTGACCTTGCGTTGGTCTTCTTCGGCCATCAATCCCAATAAAGTGGTGACGGTGCTTTTGCCGTTTGATCCGGTGATGCCAATGATCGGTGCTTCGGCCATGCAAACAAACAAATCCAAGTCGCCAAAAACGGGGGTTCCCGATAACATGGCTTGACGGATCATGGGCGTTTCCAATGACACGCCGGGGCTGACGATCAAATGAGTGGCACGGTCAAAAGCCAACTTATCGAATCCGCCCAGAAAAACGGCCACATCAGGCAGAAATTCCCGCAATTCGGTCAGACCAGGAGGCTTTACGCGGGTATCGACCACTGCCAATTGAATGCCTTTGTCTGATAAAAACCGCGCCACCGATAAGCCTGTGGCACCCAGACCCACCACTAGTACCCTAGATGAGCTATCCAGCCCAATCTTGGCAAGCATTTGCGCATTTAAAATGGGTTCATTCATGCCTGTAGTTATTCCTCAGATCATCTCAATTTTAAGGTTGCCAAGCCAGACAAAACCAAGACAACAGTGATTATCCAAAAACGGACAATTACACGTGGTTCCGGCCAACCCTTCAATTCAAAGTGATGATGAATCGGTGCCATGCGGAAAATGCGCTTCCCCGTCATTTTGAAGGAGAGCACTTGGAGCATGACGGAAAGGGTTTCCATCACAAATACTCCCCCCATTATCATCAATACAATTTCCTGCCTCACCAGCACGGCCAGCACACCCAGTCCACCTCCCAAGGCCAAAGCGCCCACATCACCCATGAAAACTTGGGCCGGATAAGTGTTGAACCATAAGAAACCTAGGCCTGCGCCTACCAAAGCACCGCAAAACACGACCAATTCGCCAGATTTTGGCAGAAATGGAATGCCTAAATATTCGGAAAAATGGCTGTTGCCGGAAGCATAGGCGAAGATGCCTAATGCCCCTCCGACTAATACAGTGGGCATGATGGCCAGTCCGTCCAAACCATCGGTTAGGTTGACGGCATTGCTGGTTCCAACGATGACAAAATAAGTCATGAATATATAAAACCAGCCCATATCGAAGGAAACATTTTTGAAAAAAGGCACTATAAACGTCGTCTCTGCCGGTAGGCTCGCCGTATGATAAAGATACAGGGCTGCGGAAAATCCAAAGATAGATTGCCACAAATATTTATGTTTGGCGGCAAGCCCTTTGCTATTGCGCAATATCAACTTTTTGTAATCGTCAATAAAACCGATTACGCCAAAAGCGAGGGTTAGCAACAAGGTGACCCACACGTAACGGTTGCTTAAATCTGCCCACAATAATGTGCTAATGGCTATCGACACAAGAATCAATGCACCCCCCATGGTAGGTGTCCCTGCCTTGGAGAAGTGTGATTGGGGACCGTCTTGGCGGATGCTCTGACCAATCTTATACCGGCTTAGTCGGCGTATCATGCCCGGTCCCACGATTAATGAAATCACCAACGCAGTCAATACCCCAAGAATGGCGCGGAACGTCAAATAGTGGAAAACGCGGAAAACATCAATATAATTTTCCAGCAGTAATGCCAGTTTCAACAACATAAATCTACCCTATTCCGGAGTGCTTCGATGACACGCTCCATGTGTTGGCTGCGTGAACCCTTAACCAACAAAGCCACATCTTGTTTTAATTCTGATTGCAATACTTCGATCAATTCTTCTTGACGAGGATAATACTGTGCGCCTGGCCCAAAAGCTTCAACCGCTTTGTCTGCAAGAGGGCCGGTTGCAAACAATCTTGCCACACCCAGAGACAGGGCGAGCTTGCCAAGTTCTGCATGAAGTTCGGCGCTGGTTTCGCCCAGTTCCCCAAAAGCACCCAGTGCAACCCACGGTTGCCCAGGCATTTCCAACAAAACTTCCAAGGCGGCCTTGAACGAAGAGGGGTTGGCATTATAGGTGTCGTTGATGAGTAATGCCCCGTTGGCAGCCCGATCAGGCTGGATGCGGCCCGAAACCGGGACCAAACGCGACAAGCCTTCCTTGATTTGTTCGACAGCCACGCCCAAAGCCAAGCAGGTTGCCGCCGCTGCCAGGGCATTTGCCACATTATGGCGGCCTGCCAAGTTCAAGGCGATATCATGTTTTCTATCCATATATTCGTAGCTAAAGCGGGTCTTGAAACTGTCGCCTTTCCAACTGACCGTGACGGAATCCGCGAAGCCCCGCACATCGGCTACTTCAGAAAAGCCAAAACTAATTACCCTGCGAGTACCGGCAAGTTCAGTCCAATAGCCAAAGAACCGATCGTCGGCATTCAAAATGGCAGTGCCTTCCGGGGGTAAGGCCGTGATAATCTCGCCCTTGCCCTTGGCGATTCCCTCACGACTGCCAAACCCCTCCAAATGGGCTTCGCCGGCATTGGTGATGAGCGCCACATCGGGTTTTGCCAAAGCTGCCACATAGGCAATCTCACCCTGATGGTTGGCACCCATTTCTATCACCCCGAAACGGTGTTCTTGAGTAAGGCCCATCAGGGTAAGGGGTACGCCAAAATCATTGTTTAGATTGCCGCGAGTGTTCAAAACCTTGGCATTGACCGACAAGATGGCGGCAATCATTTCTTTGACCGTGGTTTTGCCATTGCTCCCAGTCAGCCCCACAATCTGCCCGGCAAAGTGTTTGCGCCATGTGGAACCCAGTTGACCGAGTGCGATACGTGAGTCGGCAACGCACACTTGGGGCAGGGAGCAATCGACCCAGCGTTCGACTATCGCGGCGCAAGCACCTTGTTCGGCGGCTTGGCTAACAAAGTTATGAGCATCGAAACGCTGTCCGCTAATGGCAATGAATAAATCACCCGGCTTCAATGTCCTTGTATCGATGCTGACCGCATTGAACTCAGTGTCCTCCCCCTTCATTTCACCTGCAACAATAGGCTTAAGTTCGCTCAGGCGCATACGCTCCTCCGTTTTTCGGCAAGGCCAAGCCATTGGGTAACGACCTCACGGTCACTAAAGGGTTGTTTAACCCCCTTGATTTCTTGGGTATCCTCGTGGCCTTTGCCAGCAATCAGCAGCACATCGTCAGGGCCAAGTTGTTCCAAGGCGTAGGTTATCGCCAAGTGCCGGTCACGTTGGACGGTGATGTCTCGCCGTTTGCAACCGCCGATGATGTCCGCGATGATGGCATCACCGTCCTCGGAACGTGGGTTGTCGTCGGTTAAAATCACATGGTTTGCCAAGCTTTCTGCGATAGAACCCATTTGCGGACGTTTGCCGCGGTCCCTGTCACCCCCACAGCCAAATACGACCCATAACAAGCCCCTACAATGAAGCCTAAGGCTGGATAGGGCCTTTTCAAGTGCATCGGGGGTATGGGCATAATCGACAACGGCGGTTGCGCCTTGGTCGGAGCAAAACCGCTCCATCCGGCCAGGCACGGCACTGACTTTTTCCAGCCTTTGCGTGATTTCGGTCAAAGGGAATCCCTTTGCCAGCATTACCGCAATGACCCCCATCAAGTTTTCCACATTGAAGCTCCCAAACAGTGGGGCGAAAATACGCGCCGCCTGCTTGCCAAAATGGACATCAAAGGAAATTCCGTGTTGGCTGTGTTTGATTGAAGAAGCTTGGATCATCTCAATGCCATTAACTGGAACATGGCTCTCATCCAAGGTGTATCCAATTTTCCTGAGCGGGCCTTCAGCCCGCGCCATTACAGCTTTGGCGCTTTCGTCGTCCAGATTGAAGGCGATGAATTTCAGCCCGGGCCATGAAACCAAACGCAGTTTGGCTTCCAAATAGGATTCCATGGTCAAATGGTAGTCCAAGTGATCGCGGCTAAGGTTGGTGAACAAGCCGCCTTCGAAGCGGATTCCATTCAGTCTACCTTGGTGGAGTCCATGGGAAGATGCTTCCATTGCCACAGTGGCGAATGAGCGGGCGCGCAATTTTGCCAATAGGCAATGAACTTCGATGGCATCCGGTGTTGTGTGGTCGGTCGGATGCAGTGAGCCAGGCAGACCCCAACCCAAGGTGCCGACAACTGCCGACGGCCCATTATGTGCCAAGGCGGTGGCAAGAAAATGACTGCACGAGGTTTTGCCATTGGTGCCAGTGATGCCAATTACATCCATGTGCAATGAAGGCTCGCCGAAAAAGCGATCGGCGATGAACCCGATACACTGGCCCAAGTCATTGACCGGTACGCACGGAATGCTCAGGTTGGTGGGGGCTAGGTCGGCACCGCCTGCTGCTGGATCGTAAAGGATCGCGCAAGCACCCGCAGCGGCGGCGGCTTCTGCATGTCTGATGCCATGGGATTGACTACCAGCCAAGGCGAAAAACAAATCACCCGGCTGGACTTTTCTGCTATCAAGGCAAAGCCCTTTAACTTCCATGGCAGAGTCACCGGCAATATCCGCCCATCCAGCCAGAAGCTGGGATAGTGGTAGGCCGGTTACTCGCAAATTCGTCATATGGTGCCGTCCTTGACAGCAACCAATGGGGGTTGTGCCTCTTGGTCGGGCGGGATGTTCAGCAATCTTAAAGCACCCTCCATGACGCTGGAGAAGACGGGGGCTGAAACCGCGCCGCCGTAATACTCACCGGCGGAAGGCTCGTCAATCATGACGATCATCACCAACCTAGGGTCGCTGGCCGGTGCCATACCTGCAAATAAAGCAAGATAGCTATTGTCAGTATAGCCGCCACGCGAACCGATTTTCTTAACCGTGCCGGTTTTCCCGGCAACCCGGAAACCATTGACGCTGGCCTTGAGGGCGGTGCCTTCGCGAGAAACCACATTCTCCAGCATCGAACGCACGCTGATGGCTGTTTTCGCCGACATGATCTGATGGGTTTCAACTGGCTTGTCGCGCTTTAATAGTCCAACCATAGGCATCACGCCGTCATTTGCCAATGCCAGATAAGCGCGGCCAAGTTGCAGCAAAGAGGTGGACAAGCCATAACCGAATGCCATCGTTGCTTTTTGGAATGGCCGCCATTGGTTGTGATCGGATGACAAGCGTCCGCTGGTTTCCCCGGGAAAGCCAGTTTCCAAAGGCTGTCCGAAGCCTAGGTTATTGTAGAAAGCCCAAAATTTGCTTGATGGCAAGTTCAGCGCAATTTTCGATACGCCGACATTGCTGGATTTTTGCAAGATATGGGCTACATCCAACGCCCCATAATTATGCGTATCTTTGACCACATTCGGCCCAATGTGCATGGGGGATGTATCGAAGACAGTGGTTTGCTTGACTGTGCCCAATTCCATCGCACAGGCGACGACAAACGGTTTTATCGTGGAGCCAGGTTCAAACACGTCGGTCATTGCGCGGTTGCGGGATACATTGCCGCTAATTTTGACCCGGCTGTTTGGGTTGAATGAGGGTTGGTTTACCATTGCCAGCACCTCGCCATTCTTGGCATCCAGCAATACTAGAGAACCCGAACGGGCTTTGTTCTGGATGACCGCTTTCTTAAGCTCGCGGTAGGCTAAATACTGAAGGCGCTGGTCGATGCTCAACGAAAGATCTTTACCTGGCTCGGGCAAACGCACATTTTCCAAGTCTTCAATGACATGCCCTTTGCCATCGCGCATGATCCATTTTTGTCCGGGAACACCTTTGAGCCAATCGTTATGAGCCAATTCCATGCCTTCCTGCCCGTCATCTTCGAGATTGTTAAAGCCGATTAAATGAGCGGTGACTTCACCGGCCGGGTAGTAGCGGCGGAACTCGCGATCTGCGTAGACACCCGATAGGCCCAAGGCAATCGCTTGGTCAGCCAGTTCCGGGCTAATCCTTCTCTTTATGTAAATGAAACCTCGGCTGGAGTCATCAATACGTTCGTGAATCTCCTTGGTGGATATCCCCAATACGTCGGCAAGCGATTTGATGTCCCTTTCCGAGGCATCGAATTCTTTGGGGTTGATCCAAACCGATTTGACGGGTGTGCTGATTGCCAGCAATTCACCGCTTCGGTCTAGCAGGCGTCCACGGTGGGCAGCCACCGACACTAGGCCATCATGCCGTATGTGGCCCTCATGTTGCAGGAATTGCCTATCCAATACTTGCAGATTGACTGCTCTTGCCACAAGGACAAGCATGCCAAACATCAGAGCGCCGAGGAGGACACTCCATCGCTTGGAATAATCGTTTTCCACTGTCATTCTGGGGCGTACAACTTTTATCATCGCCAGACCTGTGCGTTAAGGTTTGATGTAAATTATCGAATCTCTTTGCGGCATTCCCATGCCCAATCGACCGCGCGCCAATTTTTCAATTCGGCTATGTTCGGCCCACGTGTTTTGTTCCAATTGAAGCTGGCCCAACTCCATATCATAGGCTTCCAATTCCTGCCCTATCCGGTTCTTGTCGTCGTTTAACATCCGCCACCGGTGAATGGTGTATTCTACACATAGGGCAGATGCCACTAAAATCACTAGCAAAACCATTACTCTTCTCATGCAACCACTCTCTCCGCGACGCGCAATACGGCGCTTCGTGCCCTAATGTTCATACTCAATTCTTCTTCGGAAGGCATTATTGCCTTGCCCACGGCCTTCAGCGTCGGCTGATGCGTTTGTAACAAGGGCAGGCGTTTCGGGGTAGGCTTCCCGCGTTCCTGTTCTCGAATAAAATGCTTGACGATCCTATCTTCCAAGGAGTGGAATGAAATCACCACCAAGCGTCCCCCAAAGGCCAATACGTTCAGAGTTTTCTTTAACCCAGCCTCCAATTCATCCAACTCGCTGTTGACCGCGATACGGATCGCCTGAAAACTGCGCGTCGCCGGGTGTTTGTGCTTTTCCCGAAGCGGGACTGCCCTTTCAATCAGCGTAGCCAGTTGCCGGGTGGTTTCTATTGGTCTCGCTTCCACAATCGCCTTGGCGATACGCTTGGCAAACCTTTCTTCGCCATAGGTTTTTAACACTCGGATCATTTCGTTTTCATCTGTTAAAGTCAGCCATTCGGAGGCTGTTTTCCCTTTGCTATTGTCCATGCGCATATCGAGTGGCCCGTCGCGGAGAAAGCTGAAACCCCGTTCAGCTTCGTCCAATTGCGGAGATGACACGCCCAAATCCATCAAAACCCCGTCAATCTTGCCTGCAACCCCAAGTTGTTCGGCGTATTGTTGCAATTCCACAAAGCTTCCATGTATCAGGTTGAAACGTGGATCTTGCAAAAGAGCGTTGGCCTCCACTGAGTGCAGCGCGGCAGGGTCTTTGTCCATTGCCAATAACCGACCGGTTGCCCCTAAATGATGCAGAATCGACGCACTATGGCCTCCGCGACCGAATGTGCAATCGACGTAAATGCCGTCATGTCTGATCGAAAGCGCGTCCAACACTTCCGTCATCATGACAGGTGTATGTAATTCATTGAAATTAAGCATTAAAATGAGAGAGAGCCTAAGTCAGGCGAAATGTCATCCGAGTTTTCTTCTTCCAGCCATTCGTCGCGGCTACGGCTCCATGTGTCTTCGTCCCATATTTCAAATTTGATTCCCTGCCCCACTAAAACCACACGCTTTTCAAGTTTGGCGAACTGCCGCAATGGCTCAGAGATCAATACACGTCCTTGCGCATCCAGTTCGCACTCGGTGGCATGGCCGATTAACAAACGTTGTAAGCGCTTGGCGCGTTTATCCAAGCTCGATAGCTTGCTTAGCTTGCGTTCGATCTCTTCCCATTCCGGCAACGGATATAGCAAAAGACACTTGTCTGGGCTGACTGTCAACACCAATTGTTGGTCACAACACTCCCGCAACTCGGCCCGATAGCGAGTTGGCACGGCCAATCGGCCTTTTTCGTCAATGTTGATTGGATTGAAGCCTCGAAACAACTTAGTCCCCCGTCCCCATTTTTTACCATTTTTTTCCACAGTTCCCCACAGAAGGCAATATAGAAAGCAACCCCATTTAAGTCAAGCGGGATTTTCACGCTTTTTGAAAATTGTTATGAGAAAAAATGATTCGAACCAGTTATCAATAGTTTAGAGTCGTCCTTTACAAGCTTGCAGACCAAAAACTTTTGAAACCAGTAGAATTGCAGGGCTAGTTCGGGAAAACCATAAAACGGGGGATGATGTGATATTTATGCAACAACAAGCGTGTGATCACATTTGGACTGGTTTTCATCAAGAAGGCTTGATCAGCCGATTGTATTTTCGTATATAGAAATCAAAGAAACAGGTTTACTCTACATGAGTCCTCTTATGATCCAACTCTTTCAGTCCAATAAGCTTGAAATTTTGCTTGAACTGTTGGCAGCCACAGTCGCGTTCCCGCAACGGAATGTGCTTGCCAAGGAAACTATCGTCGTCCAAAGCAAAGGGATGGGGCGTTGGATTTCCATGGGTCTGGCCGCAAAGCATGGTATATGTGCCAATATACAATTCCCCCTCCCTGCGTCCTATCAATGGGAGCTATTGCGGATTGCACTCGGAGACTTGCCAAAACGCTCCGCTTTTTCCCCGGAAGCTCTCACTTTCCGCCTGATGGATTGGTTATCAAAGCCGCAAAATCTTGAGCTTACCCCCGATCTGGCTAATTATCTGCAAGTAGGAGATGACGTTCGACGCTTTGAATTGGCAGCCCGCATTGCTGACCTGTTCGACCAATACCTCGTTTATCGACCCGACTGGGTGGCAGCTTGGGAAAGAGGGAATACCCTAGGTTTAGGTTCGGATGAGGGTTGGCAGTCTTTGCTTTGGCGAGAAATGGTATCCTGTGTACAAGAACCCCACCGCGCCAACCTGATCGAACATTTATTGCAAAGGCTTGATAGTGTAGGGGTCAAAGCACGATTGCCTGAACGATTATTATTGTTTGGCATATCTTCGCTACCCCCGGTTTTTTTGCAAATTATCAAGGAATTGGCTAAGCATTGTAAGGTTGCGCTGTTTGTGCTTAATCCTTGCCGCCAGTCTTGGGGGGATATTCATGACAGCCTTGAAATTGCCAAGTTGGCTGGTGAAGAAGACCCCGAAGATTTGTACTTGGAGGAAGGCAATCCATTGCTGGCATCGTTGGGCAAGCAAGGGCGGGAGTTTTTTGACGGTTTATTGGAGGAATCGCCTGAACTTATCGATCTGTTTGATGAACCAGATTCAGAAGGTCAAAACTTGTTGCATACATTGCAAGCCGACATACTCAATCTGGTGGATCGTAATCCCCATGTAATACTTGAACATAATGACGACTCTGATGGCGCTGTAAGGGCTAGGTCTCAGCATCGTCAACTGATTGCCATGCATGATCGATCGCTACAAGTTCATGTGTGCCATAGCCCCATGCGGGAGGTGGAAGTGTTGCGCGACCAATTGCTGGCGATGCTCGACCGAGACCCTACACTAAACCTTGACGACATTGCCGTGTTGACTCCCGACATAGCCTTTTACACGCCCTACATTGAAGCGGTGTTCGGCACGGCGGAAACCGCCACCAGAATCCCTTATGGCATTGCCGACCGGGCTTCGAAAAGCGAACAATCACTCGAAGACACTTTTTTAAGATTCCTCGATTTGGCAAATTCCCGATTTGAAGCCGAATGGGTATTGGATTTTTTAGAACAAGCATTTGTGCGCAACCGTTTTGGGATAGTGGCAGACGATCTGCCAGCCATTCACTCAGTTGTGCGCGAAACCCATATTTGCTGGGGCAAGGATGCTAAGCATCGCGCCTCACTGGGTTTGCCGGCGGAATCACTCCACACATGGACGGAGGGATTGCAAAGAATGATGTTGGGTTATGCCTTGCCGCGATCAGTCGCCGAGGATGGAATCCCTATTTTCCATGAAGTTTTGCCCTTTGACGACTTGGAGGGCAGTTTGGCTCAAATGCTGGGACGGTTTGCCGAGTTTGTCGAAACCCTAATGTCATTCAGTGAGCAGTTAAAACCCAGTCGCACGATGACCGAGTGGATTGATCTATTAGCCCGGATCATTGAAAGCCTGATTTTGCCAAGCTCGGAAGAGGAGGTTGAAAGCCTGCAAAGGCTACGCGATGCATTGGAGCTATTAGGCGAACTGGTGGAAATGTCAGATTTTTCATCCCCTGTCGATTCAATCGTGGTCAAACGCTGGTTGGCTGATCAGTTAAACGTAGAATCCGGTGGTGGGTTTCTGACGGGTGGTGTCACTTTCTGCGCGATGGTGCCCATGCGTAGCTTGCCTTTCAAAGTCATTTGCCTGCTTGGGCTAAACGATGATGCTTTTCCCCGCCGT
Organism: uncultured Methylococcaceae bacterium; assembly: GCA_903930145.1. Classification (GTDB taxonomy): domain Bacteria; phylum Pseudomonadota; class Gammaproteobacteria; order Methylococcales; family Methylococcaceae; genus Methylumidiphilus. The sequence goes on along the minus strand of CAIYXP010000433.1, from coordinate 17,477 downwards.
CAACACCCAAAAGGATTTGACTTGATTTCACGCCATCCCCGTCGGGGGGACCGTTCCAGACGCTTAGATGACCGTTATCTTTTCCTAGAGACCTTACTGTCGGCCCGGGAAACCCTATACATTAGCTATGTCGGGCGAAACATTCGCGACAATGGGGTGGTTCCTCCCTCGGTGTTGGTTGCCGATCTGTTGGATGCTGTCCATAACGGTTTTGCCATGGTTGACGGGAGTGATTGCTTGGCACATGTCATCACTACGCATTCGTTGCAAGCCTTCAATCCAATCTATTTTCAAGGCGACCCTAAACGACCAGGATTCTCCAGCCAGTGGCTAATGGCGGCCAACAGGCTGGGCAAGCCGCAAGATGAGCCGGTGCATTTTTTCACTGAGCCCTTGCCTGAGCCAACTGAACAGCCGATTGTCGTCAATTTGGACGACTTGACCTTTTTCTTTTCGAATCCAGCGCGCTATCTGTTGCGCAACCGCATGGGCATTGTTTTGGATGTGGGTGATGAAGTTTTTGAGAATCGTGAGCCTTTCGGTCTGGATTATTTCGGCAAAGAAGCCATACGCAATTTGGCATTGTTTGAAATGCATGAACATCATACTCCCGGCACTGCGTTTCGATTGGCGACAGCGGCAGGCGATTTGCCTCATGGCGGGTTTGGCCGGGCGGTTTTTGCCGGCGAAGAGTCCATTGCCAAGAAAGCCTCACCCTTCATCTTGCCGTTGATGGATATCCCTAAGTTGGAGCCTTTCCCTTTGCATTTCGAGTCAGAATGGGTCATCTTGGACGGTTCTCTTCGGGGGGTGACTTCCGTCGGATTGGTCGAGTGGCGGCTACAGGCCATCACCCCACGTGACTTATTCAAACTTTGGCTCAGGCATTTGGCGTTATGCCTAGTCCGGCCACCCGATGTGGAGTGCAAAAGCCGCTTGGTCGGCGATAAAAAGACCTTCATTTTGGGAACCGTCGAAAATCCCGGTCAGGAACTTGCCAAGCTGCTAGGCCATTTCTGGCGGGGCATGATTTTCCCTTTGCCATTTTTTGTCAAAAGTGCTTGGGCCTATGTTGAGACTGGCAATCGGGAAGGACGCGAATCAGGCTTGAAGGCTGCGCATAAGATTTGGGATGAGCCGGCTTTTCGCAACGGATCTTTTTTTGGGGAATCGGAGAATCTCTATTTTCAAAAGGTTTATCGAGGTCTCGATGCTTTGGATGCTGAATTTGAAAGCCTAAGCTTGGATATCATTTCGCCTCTGTTCGCTGCGCTGAGTGAGGAGTCATGATGCTGTCACCGTTTCCAGAACTCGACTTGTTTGCCACTCCGTTACGAGGAGTTAGCTTGATCGAAGCCAGTGCAGGAACGGGTAAGACCTGGACTGTCACCGGCATTTTTGTCCGTCTGGTCGTCGAGCAGGGTTATCGCGTCGAACAAATCCTTGTGGTGACTTACACCAAAGCCGCCACAGCAGAATTGCGCGAACGCATTCGCCGAAGGCTGGCAGAAGCCTTGGCTGGCATGATGGGGTCCGAACCCGCTGACGATTTTTGCCGAACCCTAGTGGAACGTGCCATAGCTTCGGGCCAACGGGCAAAAGCCCAGCAGCGCTTGCAAATCGCCATCCGCAATTTTGACGAGGCGGCAATTTTCACCATACACGGCTTTTGTCAGCGGGTTTTGACGGAATGTGCGTTTGAATCAGGCATGGCCTTCGAGATGGAGTTGGCCCCTGACGAATCCAGCTTCATCCAAGAAATCGTCGATGACTTTTGGCGCAGAGAAACCGCTGACGGGTCTTTAATGTGGACACGCTATCTTGCGGACAAGGGGCAGACTCCGGATGTTTGGAGGCAATCCGTGCGTCAGCATTTGGGTAAGCCTTATCTGGAAATTACGCCAATCTCCGAGCAAGGTGATTGCACACTGATGGAGCAGGGGTTCATCGACGCTTTCAGAAACGCAAGGACGGCTTGGCATGAACGAGGCGATGAAATAGCAGAAATGCTGATTGCCGCCGCCAGAGACAAAACCCTCAAAAACAATAGTTACCGTCCTGATGCTCTGCCCGGATGGTTTGTTGATTTTGATGAATATTTTGACGAAGAAGAAGCTAAACTGTCATTCCCGGATAAACTGGCGAAGCTTTGTCGGGATGAATTGGAAAAAGGCACTGCAAAATCCAAACAGCCTCCCAGCGATCCCTTCTTCGATGACTGTTCTCATCTGGTCGAAATGGCCACCGAGCTTGCAGAGGCTTACAAGTTAAAACTCATTGGGCTGATAATCCGGCTGATTGAAGAATGCAATGTTGAACTGCCTAAACGTAAATCCAAGTTGGGGCTGATGTCTTACGACGATTTGCTCAATCGCTTGGCTGATGCTTTGCAAACTGAGGAAGGCGGTCGTTTGTCAGCAGTGATCAGGGAACGCTACCACGCGGCCCTCATTGATGAATTTCAAGACACTGATCCAGTGCAATGCCGGATTTTCCAAGCGATCTATGCGAGGGGCGACGACCCTGTCTTTTATGTTGGCGACCCAAAGCAAGCCATCTACGCATTTCGCGGGGCAGATGTTTTTAGTTATTTGGAGGCGAGAAACCAAGCCTCCGCTCAATATACTTTGGCGGTCAACCAAAGGTCCGCACCCCAATTGATAGCGGCTGTGAATGCCTTGTTTTTGCGTTCGCCCAATCCTTTTCTACTGAGCGAAATCGACTACCCTCCGGTCAAAGCGGCTTCCAAACCAAGGCCGGAATTGACCATAGATGGACACTCAGGCGAACCACTTCGTTTTGCGCTGATGCCATCAGGCGAAAAGGCTTTGAGCAAAGACACCGCCAATACCTTGGCAGCCCAGGCAGCGGCTACGGAAATTGTCAACTTGCTGAATCTGGCGGCGGCAGGCAAGGCAAGCTTAGCCGGGTGTGGGCAAGGCCGTTCGATCAACGGCGGTGACATTGCGGTTTTGGTCCCCACCCACCGGCAAGGTGCCTTGGTGCAAGCAGCCTTGGCAAAGCGTGGGGTACCGGCTGTGAGGCAAGGGCAGGATAATGTTTTCCAGTCCAATGAAGCCGTGGAGTTGGAGTTGATTTTGTTGGCAATAGCCGAGCCTCAGCGGGAAGTCCGCATACGGGCGGCACTTGCCACTGAACTTTCAGGGCTGGATGCAGCAAGCTTGTTTGGCTTGCAACAGGACGAAGGGGCTTGGGAAGATAAAGTTTATGATTTCGTCCGCTATCGCGAAATCTGGATGTCACGCGGATTCATGCCCATGTTCCGCCGCTGGCTGGATGAAAATTGGGTGATGGAGCGCTTGCTGCGTTATCCTGATGGCGAGAGGCGTTTGACCAACCTGTTGCATTTGGCTGAGTTGTTGCAAGTTGAAAGCCACGAAAAATCAGGGCCGGAAGGTTTGCTAACTTGGTATTCGCGTACTCTTCACGAACCTGAGGGCGACGATGAAGCCTTGTTGCGTTTGGAAAGCGACGCAGAGAGGGTCAAAATTGTCACCATCCACACCAGTAAAGGTTTGGAATATCCCATTGTCTTCTGCCCATTTCTGTGGGATGGCAACTTGTGGAGGAAAGATGAAACCGCCGCTTGTTTCCACGATCAAACTCGGAATCATCAGCCAGTGCTAACGCTGGGTGGGCCTGATTATGAATCACATCGCCTACTTGCCAGCCAAGAGAAACTCGCTGAAAAATTGCGTTTGCTTTATGTTGCGATGACGCGTGCCAAACACTACTGCCATGTGATTTGGGGCGTGGTTTCGGGGATGGAGCATTCGGCATTGGCATGGCTGCTGCATGGGGCATCTATCAATGACGATGACGCCCTAACCAGCATGGCAAGCCTCTGTAAAGGATTGGATCAATCGGCCATCGAAAAAACCTTGCAAGATTTTGCAGAGGATTCGCATGGTGCGGTGGCAGTGGAAGGCTTAAGCATAAGCGACACGATGTATGTTTCGCAGACTGAGGAAAATAATCATTTGTCAGCGCAGATGTTCTCCCGGCCTTATTTGCGCCAAACCTGGCGAATGACCAGTTTTTCAGCCTTAGCCATGGGTAGCCATAGCGAAGACCCGGACTACGATCCTGCCGAGCCTGATCCCAGAGACCAGCCGCAAGACCGCAGCATTTTTGCATTTCCCCGTGGCGCGGGGGCGGGCCGCTGCTTGCACAGCATTTTCGAGGAGTGGGATTTTAAGTCAACCGACCAACAGGCTTTGGCAAAACTGGTCAGTCGAAAACTCAAGGCCCATGGCATAGACGAAGATTGGACTGGCCTCGTGTCTGCCAGTGTGCAAGCCATACTCGCGACGGATTTGGATGGAAATGGCCTGAGCCTTGAGCAAATCGATGCTGAATGTCGGCTGGCCGAGTTGGAATTCACCTATCCAGTCCGTGAACTGCTGGTGCAACGACTTAAAACCTTGCTTGCCGATCAATCTTTGGGCTTGCCGCTGGAATTTGCCCGATCTGCCGAAGCCTTGTCTTTTGAGCTAGTGAATGGATACATGAAAGGTTTCATTGACCTGACTTTTGAAGCCCAAGGCCGCTATTATATTCTCGATTATAAATCCAATTGGCTGGGACCAGCACCCCAAGATTATGCCCCGCAGCGCTTGTTGAAAGCCATGGCACGCGATCATTATTATTTGCAATATTTGATTTATTGCCTTGCGCTGCACCGCTACCTCCGATTGCGTCTGCCCGATTACCAATATGATGAACATTTTGGGGGCGTTTTCTACTTGTTTTTACGTGGCATGGGCCATGAAACCACGGCTAGGTATGGTATATTTTGGGATCGGCCTAGTGAGCGGCTGATTTCCGCCCTGGACGATTTAATGGCTTGATTGTCAGGTTACGCCATATCCAAGCTTGCCGTGGATTCATCAATCATGGGTCACGTTTACAACAACCATGGCGGGTGGCTTGAGTATATTTTCACAACAATTGACAAAGGACATTCCACAATGATTAAGAAGAAATTGATTGATAAAATTCGTGTTGCTCCGGGTAAAAAGGTCAATTTAAAAGATTTTGACACGGGTTGGGCTTCTGTTCCAGAGTTTAAGGAAGCCGGCAAAGATGCGGTCAAGCAAAAAGCCGCCGAAATTCTTGAAGAAAACCGTGAGGAGTTGGCTAAGGCCCAGGAACTGCTTTGGGCCAGCGACATCCACTCAGTTTTGGTGGTGTTGCAAGCCCCTGATGCAGCCGGCAAGGATGGCATCATCAAGCATGTGATGACAGGCTTGAACCCTCAAGGTTGCGAGGTGCACAGCTTTAAACAACCCACTGCTGAAGATTTGGATCATAATTTTTTGTGGCGCTATATGCGCCAAGTACCCGAACGTGGCCGCATTGGCATTTTCAATAGGTCTTATTATGAAGATGTGCTGGTCGTCAAAGTCCACCCGGAAATGCTGGACGCTGCGAGATTGCCACCCGGCAAGCGAGGAGACGGTTTCTGGGAAAAGCGTTATGAGGACATCAATAATTTTGAGCACCATCTGGTCCGCAACGGCACATTAGTGCTGAAATTTTTTCTGCACATTTCCAAAGACGAGCAAAAAAAGCGGTTTTTGGAGCGTTTGGAAAACCCTGACAAGCATTGGAAATTTTCTGCGGCGGATCTTACCGAACGAGGATTTTGGGATGAGTATACCAAGGCATTTGAGGATGCCTTGAGTGCGACTAGCACAAAATGGGCGCCTTGGTATGTCATACCCGCTGACCACAAATGGGTTTCCAGAACGCTCATTTCGGATATTCTTGTCAACAGCATCGACTCGCTTGAGTTGGAGTTTCCGAAGGTCAGTGAACAAAAATTAGCCGCGCTGACCGAAGCGAAAAAGCAATTGGAACAAGAGTAAAAACTAACTTCTCAACATCAACAGACTGAGAGTGGCGAAGCTTGCTTTACCAAATATTGAGGTAATAGTGGTAAAGCTTGCTTTGCTCAAGTTTGAACATCGTTTAGGTGGAGTGGCGAGGCTTGCCTTGCCGGGCAGTGGCATAGTGATTACAACCAAGGTGAGTTATGGCAACAATTAATAAAATAGCATTACTGTTAATGGCAATCGCGGCAATTGCTCTGTTCACAGGCGGCTGTACTAAACGTGACCCCTATACCGGTCAACAGCAAGTTGATGTCGGTGCAACCGCCGGCGTGGCTGGCCTTGCGCTTGGGGCGGCTGCGCTGGGTGTGGCGGCCAGCAATCGCAATGACTACTATAACAATCGATACTACAACCGGCCGGGGGTTGTGGTGGTCAACCGGCCACCGGTGTATCGACCTTATCGAGGCGGGTACTATTCAGGTGGGCGTCGGGCCGGCATTTACCGTCGTTAAGCGAGTGATCGAAATCCGTTGCTCATCCAGTCATTCAATAGGAGATATTATGCGTTCCGATAAACTGTTAATCGGCTTCTTTCTGCTCGCGTTGCTGGTCCCTAATTCCACGTATGCGGGTAAAAATCAAGTGAAAGCGCCCGTTTGGGATAAGTTGACTCCCGCTTGGGACGCAGTCAGTGAACGATTGATTGCCTTCGCGGGTGAGAAAAAACAAAAACTCCTTGCCGATCTTGCCTTTGCCGTAGCCGCAGCTGAACAATGCGATGGTCTGAATTTGGATAAGGATAAATTCAAAAGCGCGTTTGATTCATTGAACGATGCCGGCTTAAAATCCCTTTCCCCGGCTGACAAGGCGGAATACGGACCCAAGCTGATGAACTATTTTGGCATTTACGTCGGTCTTATCACTGCGGAAGCTTTGCTTGAGCCGAACCTTCTTTGCACCTATGCCATCAACCAACAACTGATTGGCAAAGGACAGTATTGGATAGATGCGGGTGAAGATAAAAGCAAATAGCAAATTCAAACGGATTTTAACTCAACGTTTGGCAATTGATGTAAATTCGTAGGGTGTGTCAATGCGTTTGACGGTTCCACCGCATTCGGCACACCCTACTGATGCTTGTAACATAAAGACCGTCATTTCCCAGTAACGACCATCAATTTAGTTTAGCCCTGCTTGCAGCTTTAGGGTCTGCTGGCATCGGCAATTGCACCCATCCGGTTATTTGCCAATCGAGCCGCTAATGTTTCCATGCGTTGAGCCTGCGCCTGTACTATGGAGATTTGCCGCTTGAGTTCGTCGATGGCATGGGTTTGCTTTTGCAGTTGATTTTCCTGCAAGCTGAGTTTGGCTTCTAGCACATTGACTTTAGTCTGACCCGCCTTGATTGCCTCGCCTTGGACTCGAAGCTGGTCTGCCTGTGCCGCAGACTGGTCTTTCTCCGTTTGCCATGCCCGACTCAAGCGCTGCACTTCGTTCAACAACATCGGGGTGAGCTTATGATATTGCACGGTTTCGATTTTTCCGTCTGCGCCACGTAGTACCAAATCGGGATAGATTTTTGCGACCTCTTCAGCAATCAGCCCGTATTCCAGCGGTTTGGCGTTCTCTGCTGCGGATTGTTTGTAACGGAAGGTCACCGGGCGAAGCTGAAGCAAACCACGGCTGGTGTCCGCCATGTCGTTGACATCTTCTTTATAGCGCAGCGAAGAGGAAAGCGTTCCCAGTTTCCCTGTATTGTCGATGTAGACTGGCAGCGCGTTCAGTCCGTCAATGCTGGAACCTTTCACGCCTGCGATATAGGCGCTGGATTGTGAATGACCCAAACGCAAGACCGAGTTGTCGCCGTTTACCCCATAGCTTCCAAGATAAATGTTATTGCTACCGTTGACCAAATTACTGCCAGATGCGTAACCGACGGCTAAGTTATTGCTGCCAGTGGTATTCGAGTAAAGAGCAGCCATACCAAAGGCGGTGTTGCTGCTGCCTGTAGTGTTCTTGTATAAGGATTGGTAACCGCTGGCAGAATTGTTGGAACCAGTGGTGTTGGCATACAGCGAAAACATACCATTGGCTATATTGCTATAACCGACTGTATTTGAAAATAGTGCGCCATTGCCGCTGGCGGTATTGTAACTTCCAGTTGTGTTCGATAGCAGTGCTTGAAAACCTAGTGCGGCATTGAAGTTACCAGTAGTGTTGGTAGAAAGCGCAAGTGTGCCACTGGCGGTGTTATTGATGCCAGTCGTGTTTAACGTTAGTGCGCCGAAGCCATTTGCGGTATTTCCCCCGCCTGTGGTGTTGGCATACAGAGCGCTAGTGCCGGTGGCAGTATTGTTGCTGCCAGTAGTATTTGCTTGAAGCGCACGGAAACCGTTGCCAGTATTATTGATGCCAGTGGTGTTGGATTGGATTGCCAAATAACCAGTCGCGGTATTGAAGCTACCGGTGTTGTTCGCAGAAAGCGCATAGGTGCCACTAGCAGTGTTGTAGGAGCCAGTAGTGTTGAGGAACAGAGCGCCAAAGCCACTGGCGGTATTGCCGCCTCCTGTGGTGTTGGCGTAAAGTGCGCTGGTGCCTGTTGCTGTATTATTGCTGCCAGTGGTATTCGCTTGAAGCGCACGATAGCCGCTGGCGGTATTATTGATGCCAGTTGCGTTCATTAGCAGCGCTTGGTAGCCAGTGGCGGTGTTGTTATTGCCGATGGTGTTTGAGTACATGGCATTCGCCCCACTGGCGGTGTTGCCGGAACCCGTGGTGTTGGATAGAAGTGCGCCCATACCGTTTGCGGTGTTGGAACTGCCTGTGGTATTAAGATAAAGCGACAAATAACCAGTCGCGGTGTTGGCTGAACCGGTGGTGTTTAACGCGAGTGTTGAATATCCAAAACCGCTGTTATAATATCCGAGGTTATTAAACAATACGCTAGATCCACCAGCCGTATTGCCATTATTATCGCTATAGGTGGGATTTGGCGGAGACCCTCCCATCCCCGGACTGGCGACTAACGCCAGCAAAATCGAGAAAATCAAAAGAGCGAGTTGTTTGTTTCTGAATAAGGCGTTCATGGCATGTCTCCTTTTGGCTGTCAAAGACAAAGGTGTGGATTTAAAGCAAACACACCCGGTGTTGGCATCAATAAAGTGTGTCGCGAGGACAAAAGGTTTGCCAGTTTCGCTCACTTTAAACAGACAAGCCGAAACCCCGCCTTCTTTTTTCTAATGCCTGATAATAATGAGTATAGCTATGCCATAGCCTGTTTAATGGATATTGCAAAAATTTTATTTTGCTGTCTCGACAGCCTGTTTAATGGATATTGCAAAAATTTTATTTTGCTGTCTCGACTAACGTTGCGCATTGCCTCAATTTGCAAAACCTCTGATTTGTACGGCATCCATACCGCAATGACGAGGCTTTCGCGCCAAAATGAGAATTGCTCGTTTGATCCCCCGATTTAGGCAAAATAATGGCACAATGGTAAAATAGAGTCCGATTGAATTTAGTCCCCATGATGACTTGCAGATATGCAGGTAGGCCACGTAGACTCAGAGAGCAAATTTTTTCCGCAGTAACAGGCAACACAACCTTAATCACTTAGGATCGTTGGATGGAGCTATGAAGAAGAACCAAGATATGGCGAACAACACTATGAAAAGCCTCATGTTTATTCTCCGTTCTATCTTAGTTGGCGCCCTATTCGCGCTTCTTCTGGTGGGATGCGAGAATAAAGCCAATGAAGAGCGAAAACTGGCCGCTGCCGCCTCACCGCCGCCCCCGCCCGTGGTCGAGGTTATCCAAGTCGAGCAGCGGGATGTGCCCATTTATCAGGAATGGGTGGGTACGCTGGACGGCATGGTCAATGCGCAGATCCTAGCCCAAGTGACGGGTTACCTTATCAAGCAGATTTATAAGGAAGGCGATTTGGTGAAAAAAGGCCAATTGCTTTATGAGATTGACCCGAGGACGTTCCAAGCCAGCTTGAACCAGGCCAAAGGCAATCTCGCCCGCCAAGAGGCTTTGCTGGTGACCGCTCGCCTCGATATGGAGCGTATCCAAAGGCTGTTGCCAGAAAACGCCGTCAGTGTACGGGAACGGGATAACGCCGTTGGCCGTGAGGCGCAAGCGCAGGCGGAGGTGGTCGCTGCCAAAGCTGCCGTGGAAAGTGCGGAGCTCTCGCTAGGCTTCACTAAGATTACTTCTCCCATTGATGGCATCGCAGGGCTTTCCAAAGCCCAATTGGGCAATCTGGTGGGTCCTAGCACCGCCAACCCGATCCTAACCACAGTCTCAAAGGTCAATCCGATCAAAGCGTTCGTCCCATTAAGCGAACAGCAATACATGTACTTTGCCCGTAACGAAAAAAACCCGCACGATCAACCCCCACTTAAATTGAATTTGGCCGATGGAACCGTCTACCCTGAAGACGGCACGTTTTTCTTTGCGGATCGCCAAGTGGAAGTGAAGACTGGCACGATCCAAGTCGCCACACTCTTCCCTAATCCAAGAAACATACTGCGGCCCGGTCAGTTTGCCAGAGTAAGGGCGACGGTTGGGATCAGACGTGGCGCTTTGCTGGTTCCGCAACGGGCCGTCGGGGAAATGCAGGGTCGTCGCATGGTGGCGGTGGTTAATGCTGACAACACGGTGGAGATCCGCCCAGTGAAGCCCGCCGAGACGATAGGGACACAATGGGTGATTGAAGAAGGCTTGAAGCCTGGCGAACGGGTGGTGGCCGAAGGCATACTGAAGGTTCGTCCCGGCAGTAAGGTCAATCCCAGACCTTTCGTAGAAGCCCCCGCAGCGGGGAGATAGCCTCATGGCCAAATTTTTTATCAATCGACCCATCGTGGCGATAGTCATCGCCATCTTGATGGTCATGCTCGGCCTCGCTTCCATGATGGAATTGCCGGTTGCCCAATTTCCCAATATTGCGCCGCCGGAAATCCAAGTTCAGACGACCTTCACCGGCGCAGACGCCTCCACCGTTGAACAGTCCGTCGCCACGCCTATCGAGCAGCAGATGTCAGGCGTGGACAACATGAACTACATGTATTCCATAAACGCCAATAATGGGCAGATGACCTTGCGGGTCAACTTCGCGGTGGGGGCCGACCCGAACATCTCGCAAGTGCTGTCGCAAATGCGTATGTCACAGGCGGAGTCCCAATTGCCTCAGGACGTGCGTAATTTCGGTGTCAACGTGTTAAAGTCCACGGCCTCGCCGCTAATCATGTTTGCGCTGTATTCGCCGAAGGGGACTTACGACAACGTTTTCTTGGCCAACTATGCCTTCATCAACATCAATGACCAGATGACCCGCGTCAAGGGCATCGCCAGCGTGTCGGTGTTTGGTGCCGGCCAGTATGCGATGCGAATATGGGTCGAGCCAGACCGTCTCGCCAAGCTCAACATCACCATCCCTGAAATCATTTCCGCCATCCAAACGCAGAACAATGTTAATCCGGCAGGACGGGTCGGCGGCGAACCTGTTCCTACCGGACAGGAATTCACCTACGCCGTCCGCGCCCAAGGCCGTTTGGAGACCGAGGAAGAGTTTGGCGACATCGTGCTACGCGCCAACCCTTCGGGTTCCATCGTGCGGGTCAAGGATGTGGGTCGCATCGAACTTGGCGCACAGACTTACGACATGAAAGGCAGGCTCAACGGCCAGCCGTCGGCCTTGGTCGCGCTATACCAGTTGCCCGACACCAACGCGATTGACGCCGCCGAGGGTGCGAAGAAGTTGATGATCGAGTTGAAGAAGCGCTTTCCCGAAGATTTGGACTATGTGGTCGCTTTAGACACCACCTTGGCCGTCACCGAAGGCATCAACGAGATCAAGCATACCTTGTTCGAGGCGCTGGTACTGGTCATTTTCGTGGTGTTCCTGTTCCTGCAAGGCTGGCGGCCTACGTTGATTCCGCTGCTGGCGGTGCCAGTGTCTCTGATAGGCACGTTCATGCTGTTCCCGATGTTGGGCTTCTCAATCAACACCTTGTCGCTGTTTGGCCTAGTGTTGGCGATTGGCTTGGTGGTGGACGACCCGATTGTCGTCGTCGAGGCGGTCGAGCATCACATCGAAAAAGGCTTAAGCCCCAAGGAGGCTACGCTTCAGACGATGAAGGAAGTGACCGGGCCAATCATCGGCACTTCTCTGGTATTGATTGCGGTGTTCATGCCGACGGTGTTTATTCCCGGTATCACTGGCAGCCTTTACCAGCAATTTGCCGTCACCGTCGGCGTGTCGGTGATGATCTCCACCTTCAATTCGCTTTCGTTAAGCCCTGCCTTGGCGGCTTTGTTGCTTAAGCCTAGGGTGCGAGGCAAAGGCCCGTTGCAGAAATTCTTCGATTTATTCAATTGGGGTTTTGGCAAAACCAATAATGGTTATGTGAGCTTTTGTTCGGTGTTAATCCGCAAAAGCATCATCAGCATGTTATTTCTGGCTCTGTTGGCGGGCATGGCAGGGTTCTTGGGCAAGAATATTCCGATGGGCTTTTTGCCGGATGAAGACCAAGGCTATCTCTTTGCTGCCATCCAGCTTCCCAACGTGTCCTCTTTGCAACGCACAGGGGAGGTTACTCAGCAAGTCGAGGAAATTTTAAAGAATACACCCGGTGTACAGTATTACTCCTCGGTCATCGGCTTCAACATGTTGAGTCAGGCCAACACCACCTACAACACTTTCTTCTTCATTGCGCTTAAGAATTGGGCGGAGCGCACCAAGCCGGAAGAGCAATACATCGCCATTCGCAACCACATCAACAGTGAAATGTCGAAGATACCCGGAGCCATCGGCTTCGCGTTTCCGCCGCCGGCCATTCCGGGTGTCGGCACTTCGGGCGGGGTGACCATGGTATTGCAAGACCGGGCCGGCAAGGATGTCGCCTTCCTTGCCGAGAATACCGCGAGATTTATCGCAGCGGCCAATCAGCGGCCTGAAATTGCCCGTGCCATGACGACCGCACTGCCTTCGGTTCCGCAGCTTTTCGTGGATGTGGATCGAGACAAGGTGCTAAAGCAAGGTGTTCTGCTGGCTGATGTCTACAGAACCTTACAGGTCTACATGGGTTCGGGCATGGTCAATTACTTTAATCGCTTTGGGCGGCAATGGCAGGTGTTTGTGCAAGCCGAGGGCGACTTCCGCAAAGACACTAGTACGATGGGCCTGTTCAGTGTGCGCAATAGCATAGGTGACACCGTGCCGCTGTCCACGCTGACCACTGTTCGCAAAACAGAAGGGCCGGAATTCGTCATGCGCTACAATCTCTATCGTAGTGAGCAAATCAATGTCACACCGAGGCCGGGCTTTAGCTCGGCGCAGGCGATGACGGCTTTGGAAGAAGTGTTCGCCGAAACCATGCCGAACGAAATGGGATACGGCTATCTTGGCATGAGCTACCAAGAAAAGCTGGCCCAACAAGGCATCTCGCCAGCGGCGGTGTTTGCGTTTGCCATCTTCTGCGTATTCCTGATCTTGTCCGCGTTGTACGAAAGCTGGACCCTACCCTTCAGCGTGTTGCTCGGCACCCCGATTGCCGTGTTTGGTGCGTTCGTAGGACTTACCTTAGGCGGCTTTGAAAATAACTTGTATGCCCAGATTGGCTTAGTCATGCTCATCGGCCTAGCCGCTAAAAACGCCATCCTGATCGTTGAGTTTGCCAAGATGGGCGTGGACGAAGGCAAGTCTGTCATAGATGCCTCGCTAGAAGCGGCCCGTCTGCGCTTGCGGCCTATCTTGATGACTGCTTTCTCGTTTATTTTGGGTTGCGTCCCGCTGGCAGTTGCCAGTGGAGCCGGCTCCTTGTCGCGGCAGGTCTTGGGTTACACCGTCATTGGCGGCATGATGGCGGCGACCACCCTTGCCATTTTCCTCATCCCCGTATCGTTCTATGTGGTGGAGAAACGGTCAAAGCGTGGAAATGTCCCGCAAGATGGCAATATAAACAATGACAAAATACCGGAGGATGTCATTGATATGGAATTTTTGGATAAAGCCAATGTGAAGGAAAAATCTCCACAGGACGGCAATAAACCGGAGGGGGATGGCCATGCTTAAGCTATTTGCCACCTTTTTACTGGTGCTGCTGGCGGGCTGCTGGAAAGTCGGGCCGGATTATCAGAAGCCCGTGGTTGATACGCCAAAGCAATGGCGATTCACTGAACAGAATGCACGGGATTTCAGCAATACCCAATGGTGGAGTCAATTAGGCGACCCGGTGCTGAACAAGTTGGTGGATCAAGCCATCAAGGGCAGTTATGACCTTCAAATAGCGGTTGCCGATGTTGATAGGTTCATGGGGTACTATGGGTCCACCCGTTCACACCTGTTTCCACAGGTGAGCGGCGGGGCCGAATATTTGCGCAAGCAGAACAGCGCAAAGATGTTTAATTTCTCAATTCCCGGCATCGATGTGGGCGGCCCTGATTTCGACTATGCCCGGATGGGCCCGCAGATGAACTGGGAGTTGGATATTTGGGGTCAGTTACGCCGCGCTAACGAAGCGGCTTTTGCCGAAATGCTGGCCTCTGAGGCGTTTCAGCGTGGGGTCATGCTAACCTTGGTCAGCGATGTTGCCACGGCTTATGTTCAGTTGCGCACCTTCGACAGAGACCTCGAAATCACCCAAGAAATCGTGGAAACGCTCAAAGAGGCGCTTCACATTGCGAGATTGCGTTTCCAAGAGGGTTACACCTCGGAACTGGAAGTCACCCAGGCGGAATCGGAATTGGAGCGGCGCAGTGCGCAAATTCCCATTTTCGAAAAAAACATCGTTGAAACCGAAAATGCCATTAGCATCCTATTAGGTCGCAATCCCGGCAAGATTCAACGCGGGTTGACCTTGGATGAACTGAATGTCCCTGCCGCGCCGTCTGGCTTGCCGTCCGACCTGCTGCTGCGCCGTCCCGACATCGCTTTGGCGGAACAGCGCTTGATCGCGGCCAACGCCCGTATTGGCGTGGCGCGAGGTAATTACTTCCCCAAAATATCCTTAACCGGGGATATCGGTCAACTGAGTACGCAAATGGGGACGCTGATGACCCCCGGTGCCAATTTCTGGTCCATAGGTGCGAACCTTGCCATGCCGATTTTCACGGCGGGCAGGATTGAAGGCCAAGTCCAAGCGGCAGAGGCCGAGCAACGGTCAACCCTGGCGAATTATCATCGTTCCATCCTATCCGGGTTTAGAGAATTTGAAAATGCGATGATAGGCACGATCAAAACCAAAGAGTCACGGGACAGCCAAGCCTTACGGGTGAAAGCGGTGGAGACTTATTTCCGGCTGTCGAAGATTCGCTATGATGAAGGTTACACCGACTACCTGACTTATCTCGACTCGGTTCGGCAGTTGTTTGATGCGCAAATTGATCTAGTGCAAGCGCAAAGTAATAATTTCATCTCCGCCATTGGCCTTTACCGCGCCATGGGCGGTGGTTGGATTGTGAAAGCCGAGGAAACCGCGCCCTTGCCCAAACCGCAGGAGCCGGCGTTTTTCCCTTAGTAGATATGTGCAAGGCTGGTATTGCGAAGTTAGTTTAGGCAAGGCAAGCCTTGCACTCCTGCATCAACTTTATAATAGCTCCCATTCGCTTGCCATTTCATAATTGCCTTATGAGGAACCCATGGGTTCGGTTTTCATCAGTTACAGCCATAAAGACCCTCAATGTTTGAAGGAGTTGCAAAGCTTCCTCCAGCCTTTCCAATGGTATTCTTCCCTGACCATTTGGACCGACATCCAAATTCAACCGGGTGATGACTGGAAAGCAAAGATTGACTCTGCATTGTCCGAGGCCAATATTGCACTGGTGCTGGTCACCCCAAACTTTCTAGCCTCTGAATTCATCTATAAGCATGAATTGCCGTATTTATTGGAAAAACATCAGTATAAGGAACTGACCCTTATCCCGGTGTTTTTCCAGCACAGCCTAGTAGAAGAATTTGTCCCTGCTTTAACTAAGCTACAAGGCTGCGGCACACCGGATAAACCCTTGTCCACGCTTTCAACACCGAAACGACAAGAAGAATTCAAAAAACTAGGCAGGCGGCTGATCGATCTAGTCAAACCCAAAGCCCTAAGCAAACCTAGCGGCTTGGAAGTGGGTGAGTATGCTTTGTCGATCTATGTGGAACAACAGGCGGATGACTGCGTAACCCAATACCGTATCCCCGGTCGGGAACCCTTTCTGACCACCCGCCGCGATTGGGATGAGGTTTGGCAAGGCTTGCCAGCACTATTGGATTGGGATACCGCCAGCCAACCCAATGGGCAAATGCTATTCGATGCTTTGTTTGGCAAAGACGACAGCGATCATGAAATGATTTTTCGTTTCGCATTCCAGCAGCAAAGCAAAGACCGCGCCGCGCCCACTCCGCTACGGGCAGGTTTGCGCTTGCGTATCGACAGTCCCATGCCTGAAATTTATCGCTTGCCGTGGCGGCTGACCACTTGGCAAGGCCATGCCTTGGCCCGGAAAGGCTGGGTGTTCGTCAGTGGGCAAGTGCCCGATCCGGTGTTGGACATCCATACCACGGTCCCCAACCACATATTGCTGATTGACGGGCTGGACAGTGACCGCAGCCATCGACAGCGCTTGCATCAAATCTTGCAAGCGGTTTGGAATGACAAGCATGATCCGCTACCCTATGTGCGCCGGCCCGACACGGTGGCAACGTTGAAAGATGAACTTGCCATCAGCAACCCGCATTGGGTTTATGTACGCGGGCAGATCGAAAAGGGCATCGAGCCGGTGTTGCGCTTAGGGGCTGAGCGTTTGCCCCTGCGCGAATTGGCAAACTTATTGGCAAAGCACCCGCCCGCCGTGTTGTTCTTTAACACCGAGCAAGACCAACCTATCGACTTGGCTGGATATTTCCCCAAGGTTCCATTGGTGCTGTTCCGCCAGCGTAGGCTCAAACCGGCTGATCCCTTGGAATTGCCGGTCGCTTGGTGTCAGGCTTGGTTAAGGCAAGGCTTGGACCCGGTGGTAGCGTTGCATCAGTTGCAAGCCGACCCGGTTGAACTCCACAGCTTGGCCTTCCGGGCGGATTATCGCTATTGGCGTACCGATGTTCCGCAAGAAAATCTGCGCAAGGCATTGGCCCATTTGCTGCTGGACCGCATTTCCCAGAAAGGCCGGACGAATGAATATCTCAGCCATTTGGTGGGGAGCCATTCTGCAAGGGTCATGGCCTTGGTTCCTTATGGCGAAGCTGGCAATCAGATGGGCAAGGTCCATGAGCAATTGTTGGAAGCCGCCAAGGGCGCTTTGCATGGGCGAGCCGCTATCCACAACCATGACTTGCAGTTCCCTCCAACTCGGCAGAATCTGCGGGTGGACTTGGAACATGAACTGGCCGGTTTTTTTGAAGCGGGCAAAGGCGAGAATGTCGAGCTTTTGTTAAAGCGGCTGGCCCCCCCACAACCGGGCCTGCGCCCGTTGTTATGGCTGCACTGGGGTTTGTTTGGCAAAGCGCCCGAACCCTCAGCGTCTTCCGCCACACAAGGCGATGGCGTACTGGCCCATTACCAAGCCCCGCTGAACCCGCAACAACTGAAAGACTGGCTGGGTTTTGTCAGTGACTATCTGGCGACTCGCTAG
>CAIYXP010000432.1 GCA_903930145.1 uncultured Methylococcaceae bacterium | reverse complement strand
TTTTTGATGACATAGCCGTAACCGCCAACCCGCTTTGCCATTCAATCCAACGTATCCGCAAGCATACATCCGGCGTGAGCAAGTACCGTTGCACTTCTTTGGAAAGTCCGCGTCACTTGCCCAAGCAGAGCTAATGGTGCGCCTTCCATTGGTGGTGATTTGCTCCTAGACAATTGTGGTCTGCCCCGTCAGTTTGGAAAGATGGCCGGCGGTTGGAATTCTTCCACAAGGTTTCGTAAAATCCCGGTTGTGCAATCATACACGCCGAAAACCGGGTCTGGTTGCGACGTGGTGGCTTTTTGTAAACTTGCCGTCCATGGGGGCATTCTAACCCGCCAACATTAGTTTCGACAACCAACGGGCTGACCGAATGCCCGTTATCCATTGGGGAAAAACGATGCTGGCAGTTTTTTAGGCCGCGACAAGGCGACCCGCTCTGAACCCAGTCCCAGTCATGGTTTACCCGGCAGCGGGTTGGCTTCCCAATGAGCAGAAAGTTTGTCAATTAGCCCGCCGCCCGTAACCATATCGGGTATCCACGCATCTGGTGATGCTTGGTTTGCCCGAACACCATTTTCGAGAAAATAAACTGCCTGATACCTCGCCATGCAGCGGAAGAATGTGTGCAGCGGCGGCTATCTCATCGGTATTGCAAGTGGCATTGATGCAAAACCGGGGCTTTTCGCAGATTCAAATCGGTGATGCTCATGAGAATTCATTTGTGTTCATGTTTTAAGAGGGTTGGCATCGGCAATTGTGCAAGCAGAATTGCCGTGGCAAACTTTGAGACTTTTCTGGCAACCGAATGGCAAGGGAGGTGCGGATGATGGCCGACGACACCCCCACCAATTTATGCGATTCGAGACCGGTGGCAACCGATGTCGATGCCATGCAATTCTGCTGGGTGCCTCCAGGGATGTTTCTGATGGGCAGTGGCGACGAAGACCCCCTGGCTTACGGCGACGAGAAGCCGCAACGCGAAACCGCCATCGACCATGGGTACTGGCTGGCACGTTTTCCGGTCACCGTCGCGCAATTCAGCCGCTTTGTGTCGGACGTGGGCTTCCCGGCAGGTAACGGGCATTGCCTGGCAGGCCCACCCGGCCACCCGGTGGTGCGGGTCAGTTGGTTTGAGGCGCTCGCCTTCTGCCAATGGCTCACCCGGCGCTGGCAAGCCTGGGGCCTGCTGGCCGACGGATGGGCAGTGACACTGCCAAGCGAAGCGGAGTGGGAAAAAGCCGCCCGTGGCGGGTTGGAGGTTCCCCAGTCTGCCGTGATCCTGTCGCAGCCTTTTGATCTTGGGGATATGGCGTTAAAGCCGAACCCCCATCCCGGACGAATCTACCCATGGGGTCCCGAAGAAAAAAGTGGGATTGGGGACTTCGGCGAAAACGGCATGGTGCAAACCGGGGCCGTGGGCAGCTTCCCCGAGGGGGCTTCGCCTTATGGGGTCGAGGACATGTGCGGCAACGTATGGGAATGGACCCGGAGCATTTTGGGAGATTACCCCTACCCGGAGGATGTCACCAGCCGCCATCGACGGGAATCCCTTGAGGCTGAAGGTTTCAGGGTGTTGCGGGGCGGGGCGTTTGAAGGCGGGCCGGACAGTGTGCGCTGCGGCTGGCGCAACAGCCTTGCCCCCGGCTTGTGCAACCATTTCGTCGGGTTTCGCGTCATGGTTTGCCCTATTCTGCCGGCCTTTTGAAGATGCGGCATGCCGGACTTTCCACAAGGCTTGCCGGAAAGAACTATTTTCAATGGGCTTGATTTGAGGCAAAAAGCCAGTGCGGGTTTAAATTGCCGCACTGGCACCAATGCTGGGCCGTGAAGGGCCAGCCCATGGCTTGGTGTTTCAATTCCACCGCGTAACCGTTTATGTGCCACGCAGCATTGTTGCCCCACTCAAACCAATCAGGGGGGTTTCAATTGATGCGTCCGCCCTGAAACTTTTTCCGCTGCCCGACTGCCGGATGGCGTGGCACATCGGGCATGACGGGGGCAATTTGCAATCGTCCGCCACCAAGTAGGGCGAGAAGCACTTGCCGCAGCGGTGCATTTGCGCCGACTTGGCCCGCAAGTCCCGCGCAATGACCCAGGCATCCGTCAGGTCGGCGGGCCGCTTCCTGTCCACATGGGCGGTCAATCCGTCAAACAGGTCCCATGCCTCGACCAGCGCATGGATGTCGATTTCCTGAAGCACCCGGTCGCCGCCCAGTCGCCGGTATATCGCCGCGAACAGCGACACATGGATCTGGCTGCCCCGGTTGGGCAGCAGCGTGGACATCGAGGGCAGCAGACCGGAACTCGGCGACCGCCCGTGGATTTCCCTATGCCATTCCCGGATGTCCGCCAGCGGCATTTGCGTGTGCAAATGCACTATCGGCGTCCGCATCTTCCTTCGAATCAACTCATGGGCCAGCAAGCCCCGCTCATGCAGTGCCGTCATCGTCGCCATAAGGCCCGCCCTCCCCTCCGGCAATCATCAGCAAAACCCTGGCCCTCAACAGGTCCTCGTCCATTTCCGCATGCAGCAACTCCCGCCAGAACTTATCGGAAAGCCTCGACGAATAGCACAGCATCCCGACACCCGCCAGTATTCGCATTTTCTCCAGCGGCAGCGCGGGCAAACGCTCGATGACCTCCTGCGGCATCCCCAAGGTCAGGGACGCGGTGAGGGACTTCCCCTTCAAGGCCATGTCCCTGGCCTTCTGCAAATAAAACAGGTTCAGTTCATACAGGTCTGAATCGGCACCCATTATCTTTTTACCTCGATTACCTCAAAATGGTGAATATTTCACTGAAATCGGTTTGGAAATCCGATATTCTTGCCTTGAACGGGGACGTTCTCCGGCGGTCGGGTGTCCAGCGCCTAGCATCGTCACTGCATTGGCTCGAAACGCACCGTCCGCGTCCTTCCGGGCATGGCCTTGGTTCATCCTTGACCGGCCCGGAAGGAAACGGACGGGTAATTCCCGTTTACGACCGTATTCACCTTTTCCAAACCCAATCGACACCCTTATCCCGATCAAATCAGCCGGCGGATTTGCCGTGCCACTGACAGCACCCGCCGTCCGTAACGGTAGGCTCTGGCTTCATCTTGGAAACCCGCATGGTAGCGGCCTATCCCCAAGACAAGGTTGCCGGGGGCAGAGCCGATGGACTCGGCCAGAATGTCCGCGCCGACCCGCAGGTTGGTCGCCGGGTCGAGCAGGTCTTCCGGCTGTCTTACTCGGTGGCCCTGCCAGCGGACGTTCACCTGCATCAGTCCGACATCGATGCTGCGCACCCCCTTTGCGAGGCTGCCGCCAAGGATTGCCTTGGCCTCCGCAACCGACGCGGGGATGAACGGGCGGCCTTGGCGGTTCAGCGCCCAAGGCCACGGCTTGGCTACCCGCTTCGTCACTTTGGCGGATTCGACCAAGGCCACGGCATACAGGATGTACGGGTCCAGCCCGCGCTGCTCGGCAACACCCCACCATGCCGTGTCCCGCAGGGATTGCCCTTGGAACCCGTCAATTACGTTGCCCACCGGATCGCCCAAACCTTCCACGGACACTAGCGTATCGGCTTTGACCGTCGCATTGGCGCAGCCAAACCAAGGGGACATCACCCACAGCCCAAGGAAAATCGCCAAGGGGACGGCTTTGTGTCTGAAAAAGGGTATTGATTCACCATCTATCCGTAATGTTTGAAATATTCTAAGGGTTTTCCTTAAAACAACCTTAAAACACAGTCGGTTGATTCCGCAGTGAGCAAAAACCCACAGTCTTGGCTTGGTTTTGTTCGGTGCATGTCCGTTCATCCCGCCATCCCCGCCTTCAATTTGTCGCGCACCCGGTTGAACCCAGTCGGTGCAGTTTCCTGTTCAGCCAACGCATTCGGTGTCACGGTTGCAGATTCGTTGGCAATCGAATTGGCCGCCATGCGTCCTTTTCCAGAACGCAAAACCGTCATGCCGATGCTTGCCAGCAGCCTCATGCGCTCGGCGCGAGACCTTGTAGGGATTTGTTCGAGGTCAGCCAGCAACTCGTCATAAGCCTTACCGGGGAATTTGACGACGATCCTCATCAGTCCGCCCCGTACCGGTAAAAGCCCCGTGCGTTAGCCAATTCGGGCCGGTCGGGGACATGCAGCTTGCAATCGGGAAACAGTTTCTTGGCGACCGGTTCGTACAATCCCGCACCGCCCCCGGTCAGCAGAACAGCGTCTACGCTGCCGGACTCTTGGCGCAATGAGCGGCGTAGAGCTTCCAACGCAACCGGCGCGACCCTTTCGGCGGATTGATCCAGATAGGGCTGGATTTCAACCGTCCGCCCGAACAGCAGGACATGGCCCTTGCCTGTCCGTAACGCCTCCTCAATCCGTTCAACCGGCACGGAGCCGCCATGCTCGTCGGCTATCAACCGGCTGGCCTGGTCAAGCAGAACCGACATCGCTTCCAAGCTGGTCCCGCTGGAGGCTCGGCGGATGTCGCCTTCCTCGATCAACACCCAATCCACCGAGAAAAAGCCGGGGTCGATGACCAACACGCGGCCTTCCTCCAAAACCGGACCGCCTTGGCCCGACCACAACAGGTCGAGGTAGCCGCCAATCGGCTGCGGCACGACCCGGACAGTGGCAACCTCAGTCTCCCGCTTGGGCGTGATGCGATGCCGTCCGATGAGTTTCTGGGCAAGGGCTTCGCGCTTGGCAACGTCCAGCCATTGCGAAACCGGTAATCCCGTCACCAGAACATCCACCTTGTCCCGGCCCGACAGCAGCAGCGAAGCGAGGAACAAGGCCCAATAAGACGGCGTTTGCACATAATCGCCGTGCAATGACCGGCTCCATTGCGAAAACTTGCCGGGGTTCACGCCAACCGCCCACGACTCGCCGTCCACGATCACGCGCAGGGCGTTTTCCTGCCTGCCCAAAGATTCCGGCAGCCGGTCGGCTGGCGCGGCCCCGGCAGGGTGCAGCGACACGTCGGGCTTGCCGCCAGACAACCCCATCGCCAGCTTCAAATTCGAGTAGCCAATGTCCATCCCCATCACAAACATCGTTTAGTTCCGCTTTTCTCTCAGTCGTTGAAAAAGTGCGCCCAAGGTTCACAAGGGGTTCGCTGGTTTTACGGCAAACCGCCCCTTGAACATCGGCACACGCCTTGGTTTCCAGGAGTGCCTCTGGAAGGCGACTGCCCCGGTCTTGATGCATCCACAGGCTTCTTGGCTTGTGGCGGGTGTCCAACAGGCCCACGGCAGTACGGGTGCAGTCTATCAACGCAACGGGCTTGGGTGTGTCGGGAAAGATTGCCCAAATCGCTAATCTTTTTCGCCACTGCTTCCCACAAAAAGGTGTTAGGGTTCCGGCCCGGTTTTGGGAGAAAAGCACCCCCAATTCCCGTCAATTGGCGTTCAATCCGGGAAAGGCTCATTGGTAATCGACAGGCCAAATCCCAAAAGACTGTTGGGATTTAAGCCGCATGAAACCGTTGGGAAGCGGCCTGCGTAAATCCCAATGTGCCGCTTGGCTGCAAAATCATCAGATTGGGAAACAGACTGGAAAAATCGCCGGAAGCCGACAGGCAAATCCCAACTAATCATTGGGATTCGGGGTGAAAAGGACGTATTGGGATTTGTGGGATTCAAGCTCCCTAACCAACAGAGAAACCGACCGATAAATGAAGATTGGGATAAGCGCTGCAAATCCCAACAGATAAGTATTAGGAAATGACCATGCAAATGCCGCAAAAAACAAACCCGCAAAACACCATCCCCAGCCACCTCTGCAAATGGGTGGCGGAGCGCCTCGACGAACTGCAAGCCGAGGCCAAGCTCCTCGTTGACGACTACTGGCACCGGCTTAAGCAGGGGCGCAAAGGCCGGAGGCAAGCTGACAGGGGAAGGTTTGGAGTAAGGCTTCGCCCTAGGGATACCGGGGCGTTCAGCATCGAGTGGTACGAGATGGGCGCGTTGGGCGGGACGAAGAAGCCGATTGCCAAGCGGCACATCGCCAAGGGACGGGGGCATCGCTATCCGCTCGACCAGACGCTCAGGAACGAACCCGAATGGGTTGCGGAACTGGTGAACGAGGCCGAAGACTCTTTCGCGGAAATCCGCAATCGGCAAGCTCTGCTAACCGCCATCAGGGATGCGCTTGCCGCCTACGAGTCCGAAGTCACTGGCAAGACGGTGACGGCGGCGATGGTGGTTAGCCGCCACTTGCAAGACAATCCGGGCGGCTAATGCGCCGAATGCCCCATGGAAAGGGCTATCTTTGACCGGACGGCGCAAAACCCAAATACCGCACGGGACGCCCAAAATTGAACGATAACCCATGGCGCAATCCAAAATAGCCAAACACCCGTTTCGCGCTAAATTGGCTGTCAGGATGTCTGCAATCGCCATCAAAACAGGTGCGCCTTGCCTGTTTTTTCATAACCGCATGAGAAGCCGAAATTTTAACGAAAATGACAGAACTGCGGCTTTGGTAGCGGATCGCCGTTTTTGCGGCGATTAGGGCCGTCAGAATCGGTTAAATCGGGTATCGGAAGGTGAATCGGGGCTTTGTTTGGCGCGGCAGAACGGTTTTGAGGCCAATATCACGGGTTTCACCGACAAGGCCGCGCCGGTCAACAATGGCTTGGGCTAATCCGTTGCGGGATATCGAATGTCTGAAATGCTTGTGCCGGTCAGTTCGCAGTGCGGTAATGTGTTGGCTGATGGAGATGCCCTGGTTTAACGGACAGTCAACGCTGATTCGCCATGGGTAGCTGTTGGAGCAAACTCATACAGCGATATTGCCAATTGTGCTGTTCACATGCTCCACCCAAACTCTGCTGACTGGCGATAAGCAAGCTTTTTGCAAGATCGTCGTCGAGTGCCATCCGAAGCCTATCCTCTGGAAAGGGAATTACCCTACCATTCGACAAGGCTTGCCGTTTTTCCCATCAACCTGTCCACAATGGACTCGCATTGCCCTTGGATTCGGCTCGTTTCACCACAAGCCATCAAGCAGTTTGGCAAGCTTACTGATTCCCATGCTTGGTTCAAGTCGCTGGCTGTCCAGTACGGCTCTTAGGCGGGTTTGGTCAAAACCGGGTTTTTGAACTGAAGGCCCAAGTCTGACCACGACGGTTATTTCAGGCTGACCAGTCTGCTTGGCCTTGGTTGAGTTTGGTTGGTCGGGTTCATGCCTTGCCAAGCTGTCCGCCTAGTACGGCTACTTGGTCACGTTCCGTCATTTGCCGTTCACGTTGACACCCTCCCCTGTGGAAAGGGGCTTTTGCGATTTGCAAAAAAACAAAGCGCATCGGCTTTGTTGAAAATTTTGAGTTGGAACTCGGATTGACTTTGCGGGTTTTGGTTTGTTGCGAAGTTCGGTTTGTTGGTGGCTTACCAGTCTGTTTGGTCAGGTTTCGCCAAGTTTGGTTTGCGTCAACACTATCCCTCGTGGAAAGGGGCTTTTGGCGATTTTTGGAATTTCGGCTGTTTCTGAAAAATGCGCGGTTTGCTTTTTTTCGTTTCGAAGCGTGAGCAGAATTTGTGGCTTTGGGTTTGCCCGGAGCCATGCCAAGGTCGCTTAGCGACCTTTGAGGTTTTCCAAAAGTTATCCACAGGGATAAAAGATAATAAATATCTTTAGGGAAGAAGGGAAAGTATTAGGGAAATAGGGAAGATGCCAAAATTCGGAAAATTGGAATTTAAAATCATGTGTTTGCAAATCCGTCCGCGACCCGGAAAGCCCAACTTTGCGAACCGGAATGCCTACCCGCACCAAAACGGTTCATGAAGTGCGACATGGAGAGCCTACCGTTTGCGTTATCCGCGACTTGAAGTTAGGCCAAACCGGGGGTCGAGGTTAACCGGGCGGGTTATCTGCGACGCCTAGTGCCTAGTCTGGAGAAAAAAAGTGACTCCGAATTTTCGTGTGCGACTCAGAATACCTGTAAGTGCGATAGGGAATGCCTAACATGAAGGCAGGCGAAAGGGGCGGCCTCTCCCCAAATTCGTCAGGTTTGGCCTGTGTAGAATCGTGCCGGGACAGCCGGATTTACTGGCTCAAGGGGTGGGCGGGGACACCGCGACCGGGGGCGTTGCGGAGCGCAATTTGCCTGTATGGTTGTTGAAAAATCCCGGCAGCGCAGTGTGTGAGACTGCCGGGTGAGCCATGCGATGCGGGTGCTAACAAAACACCTGTGCTGATGAGGGTTCTAGGGTCTGCTTACAGCCACCTGTACCGGATTTTGCGCTTATTCCTCGGGTGATCCGATTCCCTCGCGTCTGTCTGTCGCCGGTTGGCGGCCTTGGACATGCCGATGAACTCCAGCGACGGGTGGATCACATACTGCACGTCGGCGAGTTTCCTGCACTCCATGACGGGGATGCGCTCATAGGTGCGCACGGGGTTGCGCTTGGAGGACTTCATTTCCTCAAGGGCGTCTTCCATGGCCCCCGCGCTGTCGCGCAGCCGTGCATGGTTGAGCAGGCCGCTGTTGGCAATGGCCGATGACAGCAGGATTTTGACGGGGTGCATGATCCCCGCGTTGCGGCAGTCGGAGGCCATGTGCCGGTGCAGCCAGCGAGTCAGCGCGAACCGGTAGGACATCACTTGGTCATGGTCGAACTGCCGGTAATCGAAAGTCGCAAGCGCGGCGGACACCATCGGGTGGAAGTGCGCCGACCACAGCGCGTCCCGGTTGGCATGCCAGTCGGCGCGGTTCACCCAACCAAGGGCGGAAAGCATCGGCGACTGCTGGATTCCTAGCAGTTCGCCCGACGGTGCAATCCCCACACGGCAATGCGAGAGGACGGTCAAGGATTCGATCAGGTTTTCGTATGTAATGCCGTGGCCGAGCCGCCCCATCTCCCGGCGCAGCATGGACTGGGAAAACCTCACTCCGATAACCGTCAAGCCGCCCTCGGTGGCGACGATGCCGTGTCCGGGTAGCAACGCTATTTTTCGCAGCGACGCTTCGACGAGTTCCTCCCGGCCAGTCGGCAGCAAACGGTAGGAACTGCCGTCCGTCCGGGTCAGCGTGGCGGGTTCCACGCGAAGGCGGTAAGGCTTGCGCCGCCACTCGAAGGTGCGATCCAGGCAATCG
Organism: uncultured Methylococcaceae bacterium; assembly: GCA_903930145.1. Taxonomy (GTDB): domain Bacteria; phylum Pseudomonadota; class Gammaproteobacteria; order Methylococcales; family Methylococcaceae; genus Methylumidiphilus. The sequence continues at coordinate 6,569 of CAIYXP010000432.1, read as the reverse complement.
CCGTCCTGTCCTGCCTCACGCCTGTCGGTGCTGACGAACTTGGGCGCGACATCCCAGAGGTCGATCACATTGGACAGGTGTGCATGGGTTTCCTTGGGTCCGTAAAAGGTCTGGAACAGCGAAAGCAACCGTTGCATTTCCGGCATCGGACTTTCCACAATCACATTGCCGTCGTTGGCGGATTCCAAGCCAACAGGAAGGATGAGCTTGTTTGGCGACTGTCCCATGTCACTTACCCCCTTGGTTTGCGCGGCAGGGGGTTGCCGGTCGGTGCGAGACAGTGCGTTTATGTCGAGTGGCCTTGCCCGAATGGGATTTCAGCTTGGCTTGGCGGCACGGACGGCAGAATCGGGGTTTTCCGACTTTGACGCTTTCCGCGTCTGGCGCATACGGTGATGGGTAATCTTGCGAAGGCATTACTGCCACTTCCGCATCCGAAGCGGGTTCGTTCTGGACAGGGAAAATCGCGTTTCTTCTGACCACATGCTCGTAACCCGGCGACAGGATCGCCGAACCGCCCATGCCGCCCGGTAGCCATAAGACACCCAACCGCCAAGGTTTGTTGGCGGGATTATCCGTAGTGGGCTTTTCGGCAAGTTGCGAAGTTTTCAGCGACTGGATCACGACTTGCGCGGTTTCGGGCGATGGCTGTTGCATGGCGCAACCGTTCATTACAACGGCAAGCGCGGTGAGGGTGAGGGCAAGGCTTTGTGTTTTCATGGGGGTTCCTCATTTTTCGCAAAGCCTGTAAACATAAAACCTAAAAAGCCCCTGCTGTGTCTGGAAAGATTGCCAAATAGCGCATCTTTTTCGCCACCGATGTTCACAAAAAGCTGGCATCCTGTCAGGCATGAAATTCCTGCTCGACCTGTTCAGAAAAACCAAGCCGTTAACTGCTTCCCCTGTCCAGAGGAACCTGGCCGCTAACCCCGACGACGAGGAGATACCCCGCTACCCGCCGTTTGCCAAGGGGCTTCCCGCCGCTTCCGTGGACAGGGTGCTTGCCAGCCAGTCGGAACTGGTGGACTGCATTCGCCACACCCTTGGGCTACCCGATAAAACTTTCGCCGCCGTGGTCATGCCGGTCATTGCACGTTACGCTGCATTTACTCATCTGCTGCCAGCGTCCGAGGCGCACCATCACCGGGGCGCGGGTGGCTTGTTCCGCCACGGGCTGGAAGTGGCTTACTGGGCGGCATTGGCCTCGGAGGGCGTGGTTTTCGGCGTGGGTACGACCCCGTTGGAGCGTAAATCCCAAGAACCAAGATGGCGGCTGGCGGTGTGCTTGGCCGGGTTGCTGCACGACATCGGCAAGCCGGTCTCTGACCTGTCCATCCTGGACAGGGAAGGCAACACCCAATGGAACCCCTACCTCGAAAACCTGACCGACTGGGCCGAAAAGAACTCTGTTGACCGCTACTTCCTACGCTGGCGCGACAAGCGGCATCAACGCCATGGTCAGTTTTCGGTGCTGGTTGCGGAACGGGTGCTGACGGCGGAATGCCTGTCGCACCTGACCCTGCAAGGCCCGGAGATCATGCAGTCGATGTTGGAGGCCATTGCCGGGGTTGACCGTGGCGGTGTGTTCCACAATTTGGTTCTCGAAGCCGACCAAAAGAGCGTCGAGCGCGACCTCAAGGCCAACCACATCCCGGTGGATGCTTCGTTGGGTGTGCCGGTGGAGAAGTATCTGTTGGATGCCATGCGCAGGCTGATCGGGCAAGGCCAATGGACTGCCAACACGCGAGGTTCAAGGGTCTGGCACTTCAAGGACGGTCTCCATGTGGTCTGGAAGGCCGGGGCGCAGGAAATCACCGAACTGCTGGCAAGGGACAGGATACCCGGCATCCCGCGAGACCCCGACACGCTTGCGGATATACTGATCGAGCGGGGGCTGGCGATTCCTCGGCAAGACGGCGAAGGCAGGGCATACCGCTACTGGCGCATGGCCCCGTCCGGCATGGACGTTGCATTGTACATGCTCAGGCTGTCCTCGCCGGAACTGGTCTACAACGGCGAGACGCCTGTGGTCATTGATGGGCGGTGGGTGGATGATGACGATCAAGATGCCAGCCTTTCCAAGGGGGAAAATCAGAAACCGGCTTTGAATTCTGAGGGGTCTGCCATTGAATCTGGCAACAAGACTACAAGTGACAACGTGTCCCAAACCTCTTCACCGGCCAATGGGCAATCTTCCCAGGCTATGCTTGATGCAGACCAAAACCAGTCGCCAAACCCAAGCAAAACCATTACTGCCAAGCCTGACCACGACAAAGGCAATTCCAACTCCACCCCATCACTGAAACCCTCATCCGGCAAAACGGCATTAGTGAATGGAAAGTCCCAGCCAGAGATGGAAACCGACAGTACAAAATCCAAACCAGACAACCAGCCTGTTACGCCAAGCGTCGCAACCAGACAGCCAGTTCAGACAACCCCGCTATCGTCTGACATTGACGATAACCTCAAACTTGCCGCCAAGCTGGAAGCCAAACACTGGTTGTCCAAGCAAGGCGAAGCCGGTGAGTGGCTCCGCGCCGCCATGATTGCGAATAGTGACTCAACGTCTGGAATGGCAAATGTCGTTGACGGGCAGGTTTTCCTGTCGCACCCCGACATGGCGTTGAAACTGGACAAAGACCCTAGTGAATCCCTGCAACTGCTGGACAAGGCAGGCTGGATTGAAACAGACTTGCGGACTCCCATGCGTAAGGTACGCGAGATCGGCGGCATCCGGGGCATTATGCTGAACAAAGAAGCAAGCCGGTGTTGGTTGGCATTGACGGGTGAGGGCGAACTGCAACCGATACAGGCCAAGCCAAAATCGACATCCAACGCCTCAGAGCCTAAAGACAATTACGAATTACCCTCTGCCTCCAAGGAAAAGACCAAACCCAAAACCGATGTTGACAAGACGGGCAATGCGGACAAACCGGGTACGCTTACAATGGGCAAGCCAACTTCCAAGCCAATAGCATTCGACAATCCCCTGTCCGCGAAGGATATTGACGGAGCGAAGCCCACTATACCCGCCAAACCGAAGCCAGCCTTCCAGTTGGAAGTTACGCCTGAAAAGCCAAACGCAGGCCAACCCAAGCCTGCCAACAAGCCGGAACCCGCACCAGCGTTAAAGCCATTGCCACCATCCCCTGTGGACAGGGAATTCGAAACCGACGCGGTGGGCAGTCTCATCAGGCACATTCGGGAAGGGAAAGATTTGCCTTGCCCGGTAACGGAAACCGAAGAGTGGCTGTCCGTGCCGTACTCGATCTTGGACTGGCATGTTGACAGGACTGTGGGCCTGACCCGATCAAAGCTGATCGTCTCGTTGCACCGTCATCCCGATGTGCAACTGGAAGGCAACCAAGTGCTGAAAATCCGCAAGCTGTCCGATTAGTCAAAAGGCGTTTGGTGAAAAGCGACTACGACTACCAACTTCCATGGCGGACTAATTTCGAGGCTTGGGCCATCGTCGGCTGGCTGTTGGGAATAGGCTTGGCTTTGCTGTCATGTCGGCTGTCCGGTTTGCCATTCAAGCCTTTTCTATACCTTGCCGGTTTCTGCGGCTTCATGGCTCTGTGGCGGCTGCCTTCTGCCGTTGGCGTTTGGTATCGCAAACATAGGCTTCGTCGATTTCAGTTTGAATATTTGGACGCTGAAAACCTTAAACGTACTGCATGCAAGCACCCCGAAGAAATCTGGCTCGGCTGGGGTTTTGACTGGAGCCAGCGCCATGCCCAATTGGCCTACGAAATCCTCAAGCGCGACGTGTCCGGCATTATTCCAACAGACCACGGGCGCATGGGCGCGGCATGGGTGCATGGCTTGGAGGTCAAGGAAAGCGAAGTGTTCCAACCCATCAGCCACACGGCGGGACATACCTTGATCGTCGGCACGACCGGCGCAGGAAAGACCAGGCTGTTCGATATTTTAGTCACTCAAGCCGTGCTACGCGGCGAGGCGGTTATTGTTATCGACCCGAAAGGCGACAAGGATTTGCGGGACTGCGCGGAACGTGCCTGCCGACTCGCCGGAAACCCTAGCCGGTTTGTCCATTTCCATCCGGCGTTCCCGGAGAACAGCGTCCGGCTCGACCCGCTGCGCAACTTCAACCGCTCGTCGGAAGTCGCCAGCCGCATTGCCAGCGTCATCCCCGGCGAGGGCGGCTCGGACCCGTTTAAGGCATTTGGGCAGAAGTCGCTCGACAACATCGTGCAGGGGCTGTTCGCACTGGAACAACGGCCCACTTTGGTGAAGCTTAGGCGTTACCTTGAAGGCGGTTCCGCCACATTGGTTGTTCGTGCCTTGGAAAGGTATTTCGACCGGGTGCTTGAGGACGGCTGGAAGAACCGCTTGAACCTCAAGACTAGGGATAGCGAAGGCCGCGCCACAATCTTGGTCAGGCATTACCGGGATACCGTCCAAGCCATTCATCCCAACATGGACTTGGAAGGCTTAGTGTCGATGTTCGAGCATGACCGCACCCACTTCGGCAAGATGGTGGCGTCTCTGTTGCCGGTCATGAACATGCTGACATCGGGGACGTTAGGCCCGTTGTTGTCGCCAGACCCCAATGACATCGACGACATACGCCCCATCACCGACTCGGCGCGGATCATCAACCAAGCCCAAGTCGCCTACATTGGCTTGGATTCCCTGTCGGACGGCATGGTGGGCAGTGCGATTGGCTCAATCCTGTTGGCAGACTTGGCTTCCGTCGCCGGGGACAGGTACAACTACGGGGTGGACAACCGCCCGGTCAACATCTTCGTGGACGAGGCCGCCGAAGTCATCAACGACCCCTGCATTCAACTTTTGAACAAGGGGCGCGGGGCGAAGTTCAGGCTGTCCATCGCCACCCAGACCTTCGCCGACTTCGCGGCAAGGACGGGATCGGAAGCCAAGGCACGGCAAATACTCGGCAACGTCAACAATTTGATTGCCCTGCGCGTGATGGACGCGGAAACCCAGGAGTACATCACCGACAACCTGCCGAAGACCCGATTGAAATACATCATGCGGACGCAGGGTGTTTCGACCCATTCTTCAAACCCGGCAGTGTTTTCCGGCAACATCGGCGAAAGGTTGATGGAAGAGTAAGGCGACTTGTTCGCGCCACAACTGTTGGGGCAACTGCCCGACCTGCATTACATCGCCAAGCTGTCGGGCGGGCGCATCGTCAAAGGCCGGTTGCCGATATTGCAGTCGAAAGCCGACGAGAAACCCAAGTCCGGCAAGAAAAGCTGATGGGCAGCGAGAATATCGTCCAGTCCGGTCAGCCATCATCCATTAAGCCTTTTCCAATCCGTAACGGACAGCATGACCAATCCACCAAGAAGACTCACCATAATGAAACCAGACCCACTCAAAGACTGGCGAAGCCGCCACACCCGCGAAAGCAAGACCATCACCGTGCTGGAAACCGACTGGCCGGGAACCTTGGAGGTTTGCCGTAATGCGGTTGACTACATCCATCAGAATCTCACCGATAATGAACTTCGCGAACAGGCAATTGAAGCCAGCCTGACCGCCGCACTAGATGCCTACCGTTCCTCTGTGGAAAGGGAAAACGAACCCGACCGGGTACGGTTGTGGATATTCGTCGAAACGCTGGTTGCGGGATTGATAAGCCAATTTCCTGCCCAGTATGTAAATTCTGCCAAGGACTGTGAACATGAATGGGTACAGCAACTTGTACAGGCAAACCTGCGCGAGGCTTTGAACGATCTGCCCCTAAGCGATACTTGTCAGGAATGGACGCGGGATGCAGCGTAGCATCCTGCTGAGCCTGATGATCTGGTTGCTGGAAGCCGTGCTGGTTGCGGCCTTGGTGTCCGACGATTGGCTGAAGACTGTCCAGCAAACCGAGGATGCCATGACCGTCGCTTACCTTGGAAAGGAAAAGGATGCCGAAGTCCGCGACACCGCCAAACGCTGGTTCGACCGGCTGTTTATCAAAACAGGGGCCAAAGAAACTGTTTACCGCTACTTCATCCCCAGCGAGCAGGAACGCCAACATTCCTTGGGGTTTGAGAATGTGGGCAGGGACAGCCTGTTTCCCTTCATCGCCGAGCGAATCCAAGTGATTTGGGACGGCATCTATCAGGCCATGCGCCGGTTCTTCCTGATGTTGTCGTGGTGGCCCTTCATGCTGTCGGCCCTGATGCCATTTGCCTTCGACGGGCTGGCACGGCGCAAGGTCAAGCAGTCCAACTTCGACTATTCAAGCCCGTTGGCGCACCGGTATAGCTTTTTCGCGTTGCTGGGCGTATTGTATTTGCTGCTGGTTGGCCTGACCTTTCCATTTCCAGTGCCACCAGAGGCCATGCCGGTTGCTTGTTTGGCAATTGCATTGGCGGTGAACGTCTATTTGGCGCATACGCAGAAGAGGATTTGACCTCATTCCCAAGCCCCCGCACAGCATGATCGCAGAATGTAAAAAAAGTGAACAATCCGTGGATGTTCACTTGCTACTCATATCCGACCAGCCTAAGCTCATATATTTTAAAGGGTTTCATGAATTAAAATAAATATAAGCTGAGTATATTAGTATGTATATATTTATTATA
>CAIYXP010000431.1 GCA_903930145.1 uncultured Methylococcaceae bacterium | reverse complement strand
TTCAGTCATTTCAGTATCTAGTAATGCGCCTTGCACGGAGGTATCTGATAGGATAACTCCTTGCATCTGCGCATCAATAAAATAAGCCCCTTGCATCTGCGTCCATATAAAATTAGCCCCTTGCATCTGCGCTTTATAAAAAAAAGCCCCTTGCATCTGCGCAAATGTGAGAACAGCCCCTTGCATCTGCGCCCAATTAAGATCAGATTCTTGCATCTGCGCATGAAAAAAATAAGCCCCTTGCATCTGCGCCAATTTGAGATCAGCCCCTTGCATCTGCGCTTCATTAAAATAAGCCCCTTGCATCTGCGCACCACTAAGACCAGCCCCTTGCATCTGCGCTCCACTAAGATTAGCCCCTTGCAAACTTAAACCCGACAACTGCGCCCTCGGCATTTTTTGCCAATCTAAATACACCAAGCGTAAACTGCTAGGATCGGGGCGGAAGCCTTTGCCTTGTTCATTAAAATATTTAGCCCAATTGGTTTCACCCGCCAATTCGGCTTCAATTTTCAGAGCTTGTTCATCGGCTTGCCAGACGGTTTCGGTAGGTTCTATTTTGATACGCGGCAATATCCATTCGATAGGTCTTGAGTTCTTGTTGGATAATGATTTAGCCCATGAAAGCACATGTCGATTAAATGTGTCATCATCGATCCCGGCAATCAAGAAACTCAAAACTAGCTCTAGCAAGACGATAAACCCGACTATCCCATGGGGTCGATAGGTCAAGGAACCTCGAACAAATTCCACGAAATGGACAATAAAACTCAGCAGCCCTTTCCATAAACGAATTATCAAGTTTCGTAATGCCCTTCTCAATATAATGAACCAATAACTATTCGATATTTCATTCTTTGCTTCAAGGAGCTTTTTCGGAAACCTTCTCAGAATGCAGTAGTGTAAAGGCATTTTATCAAGCTTCCGATAATGCCTAAGAATAACAAGCTCTGGCTGTTCATTTGCCAATAATGCCTTGCGCAATCGCCAAACCAAATAACTGTCAAACACGAAAGCCGTGTAATGCCATAGCGTCACCGGGAAATCCTGCCGGTCGGCATAGCGAAACAATAATAAGGCCAGCGTGATAGGCGCGAGGTTGTAGCAAAGGATATTATTCGCCCATAAAACCCATGAACGGAACCCGCTGTTGGTTTCCAAAATGGCAAAATCAAACAAGAATGGGTTGAGCCGGCTGCGGGGAACTATGTTGTTTGGGTGGGCTTGTTGCCAGCGCATCAACTTGTAATGATGGCTCTCCAAATTTTGCAAGAAATTAAAATGCAGGGCGATGACGAAAATAGGAATCGTAAAATAAAACCCGACCAATGGCACACCCAAATCAATCAGCGGCAGTTTCAATTCCTGATTGGGCAGCAGCAGTTTTAAATCCGAAGTCGAGAAGATGATGGCTTGGACATAAATCAACAAGCCCAAATAGGCGATAAAGAAGTTGCGGTTTTTTTCCGAAGAGTTATCGACAATTTTATCCAGCCGCTCCAAATCGGCGGCTTTGGCCGCTTCCGCTTCTAATTTTGGCTGGGTCAGTTTCGCCGCTTCCTCCAAATGGCGATCTGCACGGATTTGGCGTATTCTATCGGCAAAACTCGGGCGGCAGTTCACGGGTGTTCCTTGGAATGGGCAATGATTGACATGATAAACGCCAAGGCTGCTATTGCAAAGCATCACTGACGAACTGATGTTACATAGCGGTCTAGGATTGGAGCGTCAAACAGCAATTCTCATTATGGCCTGAAGCATTATAGCTTAGGCATTGGGATGTCATCGTCCAAAAGGAAACCTCACGCAACGACGCAACGGCGCGACGTAATTGGCTCTTCGTTGCGTCGTTGCGTGAAACCTTGCTTTACAGTTTTAGGGCTGCGATGTTCGAGTCCTCATGAACAAAATAACTTCCATTGATTGATACGAGGGTTCCACCATGTCTACACCAAGCTCAATCCAATACATTTCCGATACTGACGGCAATCCGGTGGGTGTCATCGTGCCAATTGACCTATGGCATGAGATCGAATCTGAACGGGAAACTGCTTACCTGTTAAAAAGCCCTGTCATGAAAACTCGGCTTTTGGAAGCAATGCAGCGCCATGAAAATATTTCATTGGAGGATGCCCTTGCGCAGCTTGATCTTTGACAAACTCGCATTGGAAGACTTGGAATGGTGGGTCAGAGAGGATAAGAAAACGGCCTTGCGCATTATCAAGCTTATCCAGTCATTGCCGGACAATCCATTCAAAGGAATCGGTAAACCTGTAGCTTTGAAACATGATTTGTCGGGTTGCTGGTCTAGGCGAATTGATGAAGAGCAAATCCGAAGGAAGGTGTTGGCTCCGCAAGGAAAATTGGAATGGACACGGCACTTGAATATCTGGATTTCAGCGGAGCTTCCCCAGTTATAATTTCTCTCGAC
>CAIYXP010000430.1 GCA_903930145.1 uncultured Methylococcaceae bacterium | reverse complement strand
GCCTAGGTCTTCGATCTGGCGTTTGTGGCCCCGCCTTCAGGCATAGGTATCTACACAACTCACAAAGCATTGTTTTTTGCTCCCCTCTCCCGCTTGCGGGAGAGGGGTCGGGGGAGAGGGCGATAAAACGGTAACCCTATGCTTTATCGAGCTTTCTGGCAATTCACCCCCTCTCCCTAAATCCCTCTCCCCGGCGGGGAGAGGGACTTGTGTAGATACCTATGCCTTCAGGCGGCAAACTGATCGGAAAGAACCGTCTGAAGCCGGGACTACAAACGTTTTGGGCTTGACAATCACTAGGCTCATCGACGCCCTACGCTGACCCTAGCATGACCTTGCAGATCGGCAAAGTTCTCCAGGTCAACGAACCCCGCCGCCTTCAACAACTCCCCTGCCCTATCCGCTTGGTCATAGCCATGTTCGAACAACAACCACCCGCCGGGCTTCAAGTATTTTGGTGATTGCTGAATAATGTGGCGAATCGCATCCAAGCCATCCGGGCCAGATGTCAAGGCCAAACTGGGTTCAAATCGCACATCGCCATGCCGCAAATGCGGGTCGCTCTCGGCAATGTAGGGAGGGTTGCTGACAATTAGATCAAAGTATTCCCATTCATCCGGGCTACGAAAACTAGCTGCATGGCATGGCAACCCGGCAAACCAGTCACTTTGAACAAAGGTAATATTTCTAGCCCCCAGTCTGGAGGCATTGTCGGCGGCAATTGCGAGAGCGGCAGGGCTTAAGTCCACTGCGGTGATGTGTGCGTTTGGCAATTCCAAACCCAAGGTCACGGCAATCGCCCCGCTGCCAGTCCCTAAATCGGCAATATGGGCAGTTTGGTTGACGGGAATCAACTTTAATGAAAGCTCAATCAGCAACTCAGTTTCCGGGCGGGGAATTAAAACATCGGAGGTGACTTTAAAATCCCGCGACCAGAATTCGCGGATTCCAGTCAAGTGAGCCACGGGATGGCCGAGCAAGCGTTGCGACAACAGATCATTAAAGCGCTCTTCTTCCTGTTGACTCAGTTCTTTCTCTGACCAAGCCCTAAAATAAGTCCGTGACTTGCCAGTGGCAAGGCTCAACAGGATTTCGGCATCCAATCTCGGGCTATCAGAAAACTCTCCGAGTTGTTTGGAAGCTGAATTTAAGATGGCGGCTAGGGAAGTCAGGGTTGGTTCCTATGTTGAATTATTCTCTAATGATATAATTTGCACACGTTGTGAAGCCGAATCAAGAATATCAATTCTACGGAATTCAATACGACACATCCATAGGTCACTGAGTGGAGGTTCTTTCCCTTCATCATTGGTAGGCTTCCCGACGGGGACTTGGGCGCTAAATGCGCAACCATGTGAATAGCACCTGTCTGTGGAATCAGAATGAAACACTTTCACTTTAAAACCTCCCTACTCGGTAGCCTAGCACTTGCCGCATTCCTGTTGGCTTGGTCGCCAAATGGCCTAGCCATCTACATTCGAGACGATGTTGCCGCATCAAACTACGATGCCCTTGCCGTGCAGCCTGAGTATGGCGCTGCTGGGTGGATTCAAGTGAATGATAATACGGCTAAATGCACCGGTACCTTGGTCGCTGCCGACAAGGTATTGACCGCCGCCCATTGCGTGTATGACGATTTAGGAAATCTAAACGCCTCCCAGCAATTTGCATTTGGCTTGTCGGCGGACGTTCCCCTCTCATTCACCAACAATGTCACCGCCGTGGTCGTTTCCAGCCTTTATGATTATTCCGACCCAAATGCATCAACTTACGACCTTGCACTGTTGACTCTGAACAACCCGCTAGCGCAAACACCGGCTGCGCTGTGGTCCAACATTATCGCATCCAGTCCGACCCCATTCACAGGTGTCATGTTGGGTTATGGCTTTCAAGGCACGGGGTTGGTGCAATCGAATGTCGGCGCGACAGCACGGCTTGCTGCGACGAACCTGATCGACTCAGGGGGGGTTATCGACCTCCAAAGCGATTTCGACAAACCGGACAGTTCGACCAACACCTTTGGCAACCCCTACCCCATCGCCTTGGAGGGAACGACCTGCAACGGTGATAGCGGTGGACCGTTGTTCATCGAAGGCGGAGGCGTGGTGGGTGTGCTCAGTTGGGGATATAACAACTATAGTGATCCCTGTCGTTATGGGGATGTTTCCGGGTGGGCACCCATTGCCAATCCTTTCAATCTTGAATTTCTAGCCAGTCAGGGAATTAACGTAAGCTATATCCCTGAACCACCAACCTTGCCGATGTTTCTCAGTGTACTCATCGCGTGGTCTGCTTGTGGTTCGTATTTCCGAGTGAAGGCGCGCTTTATCGAGGTTTCGTTTAAATTGTTGCAAAAATTATTTGGCTAAATCCTATCCGGTGTAAACTTACTCTTACCCTGTTTTTTTAATCCTTCATTCATGGGAGAACCCTGTTGAACTCATTTAAAATTATCGTGCTAGGTGCTTTACTGGCTGGAATGAATCCAGCCTTCAGCGATTCCATGCCAGGGCAAGCTTACTACCCCCCTGTCAAATCACAACCCGCCCCGGAATCCTATGGACAAACCATTTCGACAAAGCTGGGTTCGGGGTTTTCCAATGTGACTTTAGCCATCGTGGAAGTGCCAAAAAACGTCATTAATACCACGAATGAAGTCAATTTGGCCTTGGGGGTGACTGGTGGCCTATTCAAGGGTTTTCTGCATACGGCCGGGCGCACCATGGCAGGTTTGGTCGATGTATTGACATTCCCGATACCCACTGTACCCATCACCAACCCGCCTTTCCCATGGCAGGACTTTACCCGTGAAACGAAATACAACCCATTGTTTAAATTTAAGAATTAAAACTGATTAACCATTGTCATAGTCACGGGCAGGGGCATCCAGTTGACATGAAGTCCAAGGATGTCCCTTGTTTGACGGTAAGCGTCAGTTGCTGGATTGGCTTTGCGGTTTGATCGCAGGTGGAAAGGCCGTCAAACTGAAAACCACATTACAACTTCTTTTTCATCTCCAAGACATTTCCCATCTGTGTTTTCCGGTAATCCACTGAATCCATCAATTGCCGAATCAAAAAAATACCCCGGCCCCGCTCACATAGATCGTCCGGTTCGGGACAGCTAATGACCCCCGCCAAATCAAATCCCAAACCTTGGTCGTGAACTTGAATGGATAGGTTGTTTCCTTCAATGCTGATGCAGACTCGCAGGGCTTGGTTCTCACAACCCGCATGTTTGATGACATTGCTGAGCGCCTCGGTCAGAACCAAATTCAGGTTATAAGCAAGCACATCCCTGTCACCCGAATAATCGATTAAATCCCAGGCTAATTGTTCTCCAATATTGCCTATCAGACCCAGATAGCGAGTCTGTGTAGGGATTTCGATCTCAAGATTAATCCTGTTTCGGGTCATGGGGTGTCCCCCTTGCGCCATTGGTGAGAGCTTCTTCAACATCCTTATAAATTTCGAAGACTCGCGTCAACCGGGTCAATTCAAACATGGACTGTACCCGCGATTGCACACAAGCGAGGGCGAAACGCCCATCCCTAAGACCCGCATTCTTATGCCCTGAGAGCAGGGCGCCAAGACCGGAACTATCCACGAAGCGGACTTCGGAAAGATCAAGCACCAAGTTTTTGTTTCCATCATCATAAAGCACTAGAAGATAGTCTTTGAGTTCTTTGGAATTGTGCGCATCCAACCTTTCCTCATGAAATCTAAGTATAGTAAAGTCATCCCTGTTTTCCAACGTAATGTTCATAGTGTAGCCTTGTCTATCGAATGCATAGGTTCGAGTCAAATTATCCAAGTGGGGTGAGGAATCGCTGGCAATAACGTGGCATCTTCCCGTTAAATATTTTGATAGAATATAACATTTATTTCGTAAACAACAACAAGCTTAAAGCACATGGCAAACTATAAGATCGAAGACCTTGAAGGCATTGGACCCGTTAGAGGGGAACAGTTACGGGCAGCCGGTGTCAAGGACACCGATTCATTACTGGCCACCGCCACTACGCCCCAGCAGCGTAAGCGTTTGGCCGAACAAACCGGGCTTGCAGAATCACTGATTCTCAAATTCGCCAATATGGTTGATTTGTATAGAATTGATGGTATCGGATCGGAGTTTTCCGAATTGCTTGAAGCCGCAGGAGTCGATACTGTTCCTGAGTTGGCAATGCGCAACCCTGCCAACCTGACCGAAGCACTCGCCAAGCTCAATGAAGAGAAGAAGCTCACCCGCCGAGTCCCGTCCGAAACGGAAGTGACGAAATGGATCGAACAGGCGAAAGGCTTGCCCCGGGTTCTTGAGTATTAATCACTGATGTGTCAGGCAGCGGCCAAGGATTGGAGCGTCAAAGCTTGCTTTGACAGGCAAAGCAAGCTAGGCATTTCCAATTCACTGGTCAAAGCAAGCTTTAACGGTTCCTTTACGCATGGGAATAAAGCCCAACCTATTGAAGGGCTTATGTCTCAATCTAGCCGAATCGGCCAGTGATATAGTCCTCCGTCAATTGATGCCTTGGATTGGTGAATATTTGCGCCGTTTCCCCGACTTCAATCAATTTACCGAGGTGAAAATAGGCGGTGCGTTGGGAAACCCGCGCCGCCTGCTGCATGGAGTGAGTCACGATGGCGATGGTGTAATGCTCGCGCAAGTCATCGATCAATTGCTCAATCTTCGCGGTGGCAATGGGATCCAAAGCGGAACAAGGCTCGTCCATCAAGATCACCTCCGGGTTTACTGCAATCGTCCTCGCAATGCACAATCGCTGTTGTTGCCCACCCGACAGGCCAGTGCCGGGGTGGTGCAGATAGTCTTTGACCTCGTCCCATAATCCAGCCCGGCGCAGCGACTTTTCGACAGTTTCTTCCAGTTCCGCTTTGTTGGAGGCCAGCCCGTGAATGCGTGGCCCATAGGCTACGTTTTCAAAAATACTTTTTGGGAACGGATTAGGTTTTTGAAAAACCATGCCAACTTGTGCGCGCAAAGGCACGACATCAAGTCCCTCAGCATAGATGTCTTGACCGTCAAGCTTGATTTCACCGGTGACACGACAGCCGGGGATGGTATCGTTCATGCGGTTCAGGCAGCGAAGAAATGTCGATTTCCCGCACCCTGATGGCCCAATCAATGCAATGACTTCATTACGCCCGACATCCAAACTAACATTATAGATTGCATGTTTTTCGCCGTAGTGGACATCAACCATGCGGCATTCGATGCGGGCGTTATCGACAAAAACCTCGCCGACGGTCTGAATGTGGTCACGGGAAAACGAAGCGGGTGTTGAGTTTTCGTCCGGATGTCTCATCCTGAATCTCTCTAGTTATGGATTTATCCTATTACCCCCCGGCTGAATGACAAAATACACTTTGGCGGCCCTTTGGCAGGAGTTTTCAGCCGGGGTGTTTCTGTTCATTGTTTAATGGCCGTTGGGTAAAGGTACGATTTTATTAAAAGTCAGAGGCGGAGACCGCCTTCAATCAAAGCCAGTTGCGGTGCTTACCAACGCCGCTCGTAACGTTTGCGCAGATAGACCGCCAATCCATTCATGACGATCAAAAACGCCAACAAAACCAAGATGGCCGCCGAAGTGCGTTCAACGAAACCACGCTCGGAACTGTCCGCCCAAAGATAAATTTGCACGGGCAATACCGTCGAAGGGTCAGTCAAGCTTTGGGGAACGTCGACAATGAAAGCCACCATGCCTATCATCAACAAAGGGGCGCTCTCGCCCAAGGCACGGGCCATGCCGATGATCGCACCCGTCAACATGCCGGGCATTGCCAAGGGTAGTACGTGGTGAAACACTGTCTGCATTTGGGAAGCCCCCACACCCAGAGCCGCTTCGCGTATTGAGGGGGGGACGGATTTTAGAGCCGACCGGCTTGCGATGATGATGACTGGCAAGGTCATCAAGGTCAGCACCAAGCCTCCCACCAAGGGCGATGAACGTGGCAGGCCGAAGAAATTGATGAACACCGCCAAACCCAGCAAACCGAACACAATGGAAGGCACTGCCGCTAAATTGTTGATGTTGACTTCAATGATGTCTGTCCAACGATTGCGTGGTGCGAATTCTTCAAGATAGATCGCTGATGCGATTCCGATGGGCAGGGATAGTAAACCCGTCACCATAAGGGTAAACATCGAACCAACCAGCGCCCCCCAAATGCCTGCCATTTCAGGCTCGCGGGAATCGCCCGAAGTGAAGAATTTTTTGTTGAAATGTTTCTCCAACCGTCCGTCGGCTGCCAACTTATCAATCCAAGCGAGTTGGGTGTCTTTCAAGCGGCGGTCGCCTTCTTGAACGTCACGGGCGGTTTGGCCTTTTACCAGCATGTCAACATCGTCATCCACGGGAACCCATACACGTTCGGTTTTTCCCATGAGTGTGGGATTCTTCACCAACATTTCCTGCAATTCGTAAGAGGCGCCGGAACTGACCAAGCCATAAAGTTGACGCTTTTGTTGCCGGTCTTTGACTTCGGGAAACAATTCAGCCAAGGATCGCTTCAACAGCATGGGGTAGTCGGCGGACGCCAAAGTACTCGCATCGTGTTTGCCTTCCGGGTCCAGAATCGACTCCTCAAACGTCACATCCAAGGCCAAGAAGGTTTGCTCGACTGCACTCATGGCATGGGAAATGATATTGGTGAACAATAAGGCCAATATGCCCAACCCGGCAATAATGCAAATCAACCCGTAGGCTCTGAACCGAGTTTCTGCCGCCCGTCTACGGCCTAGGCCCGCCTTGACGATTTCATGGGTGCGCTTGCCTTGGTTGTCGGAATTGGAATTTTCTGTGTGGTTATTCATACTGTTCACGATATTTGCGGACGATATGCAAGGCTATGATATTCAAGACCAAAGTGACCAAGAACAACACCAACCCAAGGGCAAATGCGGCAAGGGTTTTAGGACTGTCGAATTCTTGATCCCCCACCAATAAGGTAACGATTTGGGTGGTCACGGTGGTAACCGCTTCCAATGGATTGGCGGTCAGGTTGGCGGCCAATCCAGCCGCCATGACCACGATCATTGTTTCGCCGATGGCTCGCGACGCAGCCAATAAAATGCCGCCTACGATGCCGGGAAGAGCGGCAGGGATGACCACTTGACGGATGGTTTCCGATTGTGTGGCACCCAAGGCATAAGCGCCGTCGCGCAATGACTGGGGTACTGCGTTGATGAAATCGTCGGACAAGGACGAGACAAAGGGAATGATCATGATCCCCATGACCAACCCAGCAGCCAGTGCGCTTTCCGAAGAAACATTCAAGCCCAAATCCGTGCCCAATTCACGGATGTAAGGGGCCACCGTCAACACTGCAAAAAAACCGTAAACCACGGTTGGAATGCCAGCGAGGATTTCTAGTAGCGGTTTAGCCACCGAACGAAACTTCAAACTCGCATATTCTGCCAGATAAATCGCAGACATCAAGCCGATGGGAACCGCCACGATCAATGCTATGCTTGAAATGAGGAGGGTTCCGGTAAACAGTGGGACTGCGCCGAAAGCCCCGGCAGACCCTGCTTGATCTGCTCGCATGGCGATTTGCGGACTCCATTGCAAACCAAACAGGAAATCCGTGACGGGTACTTTGTCAAAAAAACGGATGGACTCAAACAATACAGACAACACAATGCCTAGGGTGGTGAGAATCGCGATCAGCGAACTCCCCACCAGGAATGCCATGGCTGTCCTTTCCACTTGGTTGCGCGCCCGGTGTTCTTTGGTGATGTGCGAACGACCAAAAAAAGCGCCCAACAAAGCTAATGAAATGGCAAGAAACGAGAGTAGCCAATTGCTACGAATTTTCAAATTGCGCAGGTATTCAACCGAGTCTTTTAGTTCTGGCTTGGCATCGCCATAATTCCCGCCTAGGGCATTATTGAGATCATTTATCAATAAGCCTTTTAATTCAGTGGGCATGTCACTATTCGCATTGGGGAGGGATGCAAGCACCATATTGTTGATGACCGAGGTTTCAAACGCAATCCATAAAAAAACCAAAGCCAATGGCGGAAGCAGGCTCCATAACGCGGTGTAGTAGCCGTAATAACTGGGGAGTGAATGTAAGTTCTTGACCTTTCCGTCGACCAATTGACGCGACCGCTGCCGCCCAATATGGAAAGCATAGGCGCTGATCAACAAGAGCAGAAACAAGAGTGTCGATTTTTGCATAGTGAATCCTCTTTACACAAGGACTGGGGGAATACCCCAATCCGCTACAACATGCACTCGAGAACTTGCTTGGAAGCTTCGTTGCCGTTGGCTTTTCTTCAAATCGTATATTAATAACATAGCCATGTTACGGAATTATGTCATGGATGCCATGATTGATAATAAAAGAGCAACCACAACCCGTCTCGCGGCTTTCAGGTTTAGTGTGCCTCATTGAAAAATGAATAACCCCTTCCTGTCAAATCAGTGATTTAGCCAGTGCCACCCGCTCTTGTATCGAGTCAGGAATGTTTTTCAATGCTTCTATTTTACGCAAACGCGGCAACAACCCTAGCCCGTTGGCGATTTGTATGCTCAAACCGGGCCTGGCGTTTATCTCCAACATCAGTGGGCCTAAAGTCCGGTCAAGCACAATATCCACGCCAATATAACCCAACCCCACCAAGTCATGGCAACGCGCCGTCAACCCAAGAATTTGATCCCAGTGGGGAATTTCCAAACCCGTTATCATCCCGCCGGTATCTGGATGATGATCGATTGTGTCATTATGCCAGACCCCGCAAGTCGTTTGTCCGCTTGCCAAATTGATTCCCACCCCCACAGCACCTTGATGCAGATTGGCTTTGCCATCCGATAGCCGGGTTGGCAAACGGATCATAGCCAGCACTGGAACGCCACGAAACACCACTGTCCTTATGTCGGGCACGCCGCGATAACTCACTCCGTCAAAAATCGGGTCAAAGTCGACACGGTATTCAATCAATGCACAATCTGGCAAGCCGCCTAGGCTGTACATTCCGCTGAGGATATTGGAAATGTGATATTTCAAGTCGTCCTCGTCTTCCAGCAAGCCGTTGGCTCGCCTGTAGCGGCCATTGACAGTGCCGGTCACCACCAAAATGCCTTCGCCGCCACTCCCATGAGCCGGCTTGACCACAAACTCTTCGTAAGGGGCGAGCAGTTGGGGCAGTCCATCCACTTGATGCTCAATTTCAATCACTGCATAGAGTCTGGGGACTGCGATGCCCGCAGCCAGAGCCAACTCCTTGGTGCGTCGTTTGTCGTCCACCAGCGGAAAATTCCTGCGAGGATTGTATAACAGGATGTAGTCGGCATTGCGCCGATTCATCCCCATGATGCCCAATTCCCTGAGCCGTTGGCCTGGCGACAATAAATTAAGCCATTTCATTGGCGAGCTTTCCGCTTATTCTTGCTCTTGTTCTTGCCGCAAAGCCGCACGGAATCGCCATAACTCAGTCAATCGGTAGCCAGTGTAACGACCAAGCAGGAGATTCGCAGCCAAGACAATGAGCAATAGCTCTGGAAACACGAAAACCACATGCCGCATGATGCTATCGCTCATGATCACAAATGCCAAGGCGGCCATGAGTAGACTCCCGAACCCCTGTTGCAAAGCCTCCAAGGGGCCAGACTCCTCCCAAACCAAGGCCATGCGCTCGACCGTCATGGTCAGGATCACCATCGGGAATAAGGCCACGGACACGCCACGGTCAATGCCAAGTTTGTGGGTCAGCAAACTGACCAGAGCCATCAACAGTATGACGATAGTGAGTACAGATGCCAGCCTTGGCACCAGTAATAGTTTCAAATATTCGAGATAGAAGCGAATCGTCAGCCCCAAACCTACCACTAGTGTGAACAATACCATTCCCCATAGTAATTTGGTCTCGCGGAAAGCCAAGGCTATCAAGATGGGCATGAACGTGCCAAAGGTTTTAAAGCCCACCACATTACGCATGAAAACAATCAGGAAAGCGCCAATCGGGGTAAGCAACAGGACACGATAAACATTCTGAGTTTGCACGGGCAAGCTGAACAGAGAGAACTCCATGATCCTCGAACCCATTTGTCGCGCCCGTTGTTCCGCGACCAATGTCATCTCCTGGGCATGGCGTGTGACTGAATATTCGACCTTTGGGAACCGCCCTCCATTGATATCAAGCACCGGGCCTTTGCCGACATGCCAAACAACCGCTTCTTTGGGCACGCCAGGTTCTGCCGTCTGCGGGTTGATTGCCTGCCAGCCGTCTTTGACATAAACCTCAATCCAAGGCGTGAGGGATGCGTGTTTCGAACCGTCCACCAAGCGCAAAATGTAGGTCATTCGGGCAGGGATGCTGGCACCGACTAGAATGTCGACAATGCGGGCCACCCATTCCTCTTGCGTTTGCAAGTCTTGTTGCAACAGGCTGACATTGGCGTCAGGCGTGGGCGTATTCAAGCGGAGCAGCAATGCCCGACTGAATGAAAGAGTATCCGCCGATTTGCTTCTGGCTTCGTCAACCACTGCCTTGACTTCAGAACGGATCAGTTCGGGATAATTGGGCGGGGTGAGGACGGGAGGGGGGCTGGGCTTTCCGGGCTGGGCCGTTGGGTCCCTTGCCAAATGCAGTCGATAATACAAGACTTGATACCCGGTGGCTTTGCGCACAGCCCATTGGGCATTGCGTGCCACTCCGTCGTCCTCGGTAGTAAGCCCGTAATTGCTGGATACGAAGTTTTCATCCACAACGGTATAGCCGGCCGGGTTGCGAGGTATGAAAAGTGTCGCCTTGATTGGGGTGTCCCGCTTAGGTTTGAACTCAATCCGTGCCTCAACGGTCCAGACTTCTGTCTGCTTGGTGGGAAACAGGGGCAACCCTAAGCGCGTGACTTTGTAATAGCATAATGAAAGCCCGGTTATGACCAAGAGCAGGGCGAGCACCTTGACATGCAAATTTCTCATGTGTGACTACATGCAGCAAAATGACAGGGTTTTCACGGGACTGTGGACCCGCTTTTGGTCAGGCACGGGTCGAAATCGGATTTGAAAAGAAAGGTCTCACTAGCATCCACCAAGGCCACTCCCTTGAGAAAGCTTCTGCCAAGCAATACAGGGTAATTAAAATTGCTCCTGTCCACTAAATTGAATTCCGCCGGATATTCCTTGCCATTTTTACATATAGTCATCAATACCACGTCGCGCTGCGAGGGTTGGCAGTCCTCGCCCTTGCATTTGATGCTGACCGTTCGCAGGAGAGGCTTTTCAACCGTGATTGGAGGGAGTTTCCTATCCTCTATGTCGCCCAGATTGAAACGCACCCAGTCTTCGCCATCCTTGCTGAAATGCTCAATCCTGTCTGCGTGTAATGATGAGGTCTTGGCTCCTGTGTCTAATTTTGCGGTCAGCCTGCGATTCCATGGCCTGACGAAAATCGACTCTAACCACCCCATGATGGCTTTTTGCTTTGGGGCTGAATCGGAAACGGTTTGAGCATGATTGGCTTCAGCGGCCTTTACACCACAAAATAAAGGAAGGGCCAAAATAAAGACTAAAATTTTGAGCATGAGTTACGTAAAAGGATGAAATGGAGCTTATGTTATCAAATCAAACAGGCACTAAACAAAAGCCCGGGCATTTGATCGCACCGGGCTTTCAGTCTGGTTATGCACTGATCGTCTGACAAAGACTCATCAGTTACCACTAATCCGAAATTGTCACCAATCCTCTTTTGCTTGCATAAAATGCAGAAATATCTTTGATATCCTCGTCACTCAATGGCTGCGCCATGCCACCCATAATCAGATTTTTACGAACACCTTTTTTGTAATCTTTCAAAGCTTTGATCAAATAATCTTCATATTGGCCGGCCAGACGCGGATAGTCTTGATTCAAAACCTTGCCATCCTTGTCCTGCACATTACCGTCTTCACCGTGGCAACCCGCACAAACGGCGGTTTTTTCTTTGCCTTTCGCTGGGTCTCCAGTAATGACATTGGTATCGGTGGACAGCACTTTTTTAGACACATAGGCTGCAATATCCTCCAAATCCTTATCCGATAAGGTATTGGCATTGCCTTGCATACTATTGGCTTGAGGCTGGCTGCCATGGGCGCGATCACCCGTTTTGTAAGCATTCAGTGCGGCAATCACGGCCTTGTCATGCTGCCCACCGAGCTTGGGCACATGATAGTTGGGGAATGCATTGGTGTAGCCCTCAATGGCATGGCAACCGCCGCAGGTATAAAACTTTTTCTTGCCTGCCTCCGCATTGCCCTCAGCTTGAACCGACTGCATGCTAGACAAAAGCCATGCGATTACTGCAAAAAAACTCCATAACAATTTGATTTTCATCTCTAAATACTCCAAAGATGGGGTTCGTGGTTTACATGCTAAGCGCTTGTTTAAGCGCTTCTTCTACATCTCCTGCATCCATTCCGCCAGTGGCCTCGCCTTCCGGGGCTTCAGCAAACCGGCTTTTTTGCTTGCGTTCCAAGTGATAGGCCAGACCTGTTCCGGCAGGGATTAACCGGCCCACTATGACATTTTCCTTTAGGCCCATGAGTTTGTCACTCAAGCCACGTATGGCAGCCTCGGTCAACACACGAGTGGTTTCTTGGAAGGACGCTGCGGAAATGAAAGACTCTGTTGAAAGCGACGCTTTGGTGATCCCCATCAGCACTGATTCGTAACAGGCGGGAATCTTTCCTTCATTCTCAATCTTTTCGTTTTCCTCAAGCACACGCGCCCGGTCGATCTGTTCCCCCTTAAGGAAAATGGTGTCGCCCGGCGAAGTGATTTCAACCTTTCGCAGCATTTGCCGTATGATCACTTCAATGTGCTTGTCATTGATCTTAACACCTTGCAGGCGGTAAACATCTTGGATTTCCTTGACCAAGTAGGATGCCAAATCAGCCACCCCGCGCAAGCGTAGGATATCATGGGGGGTCAATTCGCCTTCGGCAATGGTTTCCCCTTGCTCCACATGTTCCCCTTCAAACACGGTGACATGCCGCCATTTGGGGATCATGGCCTCATGCTGCAATCCGGCAGGATCGGTGATGATAATGCGGCGTTTGCCTTTGGTTTCCTTGCCAAAGCTGATGGTTCCCGTGGCTTCGGCCAAAATGGCCGGGTCTTTAGTCTTGCGGGCTTCAAACAAATCGGCAACACGCGGCAGACCCCCCGTGATGTCGCGGGTTTTACTAGATTCTTGTGGGATTCTTGCCAATACGTCACCTACTTCCACCACGTCTCCGTCACGAATGCCGACAATGGCACCAGAAGGAAGGAAATACTGGGCGGCGATTTCAGTGGATGGGATGAAAATATCAGTTCCTTGCTCATCAACCAGCTTAACCATGGGACGAAGTTCCTTACCAGCGCTGCCGCGTTGCTTAGGATCAATCACTTCCATGAAACTAAGGCCAGTCACTTCGTCAGATTTTTCGCGGACGGTGATGCCATCGACGAAATCGACCAATTGAGCAATACCGTTCACCTCGGTGACCACCGGATGGGTATGAGGGTCCCAAGTAACAATGATCTGACCACCGCTCACCAAGGCCCCGTCATGGACTGACAATACGGCACCGTATGGGATTTTGTAACGTTCCCTTTCACGGCCATGTTCGTCAATGACGCTGACCTCGCCTGAGCGCGACACCGCAACCAGATGATTTTCCTTATTCTGCACGGTTTTTAAGTTGTTAAGCTTGACGGTTCCCTTGGACTTCACTTCGACGTTATTGATGGATGCCATCCGTGACGCCGCACCGCCGATGTGGAAAGTGCGCATGGTCAACTGAGTGCCCGGCTCACCAATCGACTGCGCGGCGATGACACCAATGGCCTCGCCGATGTTGACTTTATGTCCCCTGCCTAAATCGCGGCCATAGCAAGAGGCGCAGACTCCAAATCGGGTCTTGCAGGTGATGACGGAGCGTACACGCACATTGTCGATGCCGTGGTTTTCCAGTTCGATCACCCAAAACTCGTCCAACAAAACCCCTGCTTCCACGACTAACTCACCCGTCGTGAGATTGTGAATATCCTCAGCCAGTACCCGACCAAGGACGCGCTCCGCCAAAGGCTCAACCACATCGCCGCCTTCGATTAGCGGGGTCATCAACAAGCCGTCATTGGTGCCGCAATCGTCCTCGGTTATCACCAAGTCCTGTGCCACGTCAACTAACCGACGAGTCAAGTAACCTGAGTTTGCAGTCTTCAGCGCGGTGTCGGCCAACCCTTTGCGAGCGCCATGAGTCGAGATGAAGTATTGCAACACGTCCAAACCTTCACGGAAATTCGCCGTGATGGGGGTTTCAATGATAGACCCGTCCGGCTTGGCCATCAATCCCCGCATACCGGCCAACTGGCGAATCTGGGCAGCAGAACCTCTAGCGCCCGAATCGGCCATCATATAAATCGAGTTGAAGGATTTTTGTTGGATTGCCGTTTCAAGCTCTTTCATTTCATCTGGAAATGTTCCTGTCCAACGATGCTGATTGATCTTGGCAACTGCATTTTCGTATTCGCTATTTGAAATTGCCCCAGCCTTCACATCAGCGAAAAGCTGGCGCAGCATCTTTTCAGCCCAGGCATTGATAAGGCTTTGTGGGTCCGTTTCCCCTGCTTCAGTGCCCAAACCATCCATCATGACCTTGGCCACTTGGTCATTGGCATGAGACCAGATATCCACGACCTTGTTGTAGCGCTCGCCGTCTGTCACCAAACCGGAGGCATACTGGTTTTGGATTTCCTTCACTTCCTTCTCGGCTGCTGAAATGATTTTCCCCTTCCCTTTGGGAACCGCCATATCTTCAAAGCCAATCGACACACCCGCCCGCGTCGCATACGAAAAACCCATGTACATCAATTTATCGGCGAATATCACCGTCGCCTTGACTCCTAATGTCCGGTAGCAGTGGTTGATGAGCTTGGAGATGGTCTTTTTGGTCATGTCTTGATTGACCAAGTTAAAACCTAAACCTTCAGGAAGGATGGTGGAAACCAAAGCGCGGCCACCCGTGGTTTCGACGCGACGTATCACGGGTTCTGATTTGTTACCGTTTTCATCCAACAACACCTCGCGGATGCGCACAATGACCTTGGCCTGTAAGTCCAACTGCTTGTTCTGGTAGGCCCTGAAAACCTCGTCAGTATCAGTGAAGATCATCCCTTCACCCTTGGCCCCCACTCGTTCACGGGTCATGTAGTAAAGCCCTAGCACCACGTCTTGGGTAGGGTTAATGATCGGCTCGCCGTTAGCAGGTGACAGGATGTTATTGGTTGCCATCATCAAGGTGCGGGCTTCCAACTGCGCTTCCAAGGACAATGGCACATGCACAGCCATCTGGTCGCCGTCAAAGTCGGCATTGAATGCCGTGCACACCAAGGGATGCAATTGGATGGCCTTGCCTTCAACCAAGGTCGGTTCGAAGGCTTGGATGCCCAGACGGTGAAGGGTGGGGGCACGGTTCAGCATTACCGGATGCTCCCGGATGACCTCGTCCAAAATATCCCAAACTTCCGGGCTTTCGCGTTCCACCATCTTTTTGGCCGCTTTGATCGTTGTGGCAAGCCCACGGAACTGAAGTTTGCTGAAAATGAACGGTTTGAACAATTCTAAAGCCATTTTCTTCGGCAAGCCACATTGGTGCAATTTCAAGGTGGGTCCTACGACGATCACCGAACGTCCTGAGTAATCGACGCGCTTGCCCAGTAGGTTCTGGCGGAAGCGACCTTGCTTGCCTTTGATCATGTCCGCCAAGGATTTCAGCGGACGTTTGTTCGAGCCAGTAATGGCGCGTCCGCGGCGGCCATTGTCCAGCAGTGCATCGACGGCCTCTTGCAGCATGCGCTTTTCGTTACGCACGATAATGTCAGGCGCGTTCAAATCCAACAGTCGTTTTAAGCGATTGTTGCGATTGATCACCCGGCGATAAAGATCGTTCAAATCCGAGGTTGCAAACCGGCCACCGTCTAGCGGAACCAATGGACGCAGTTCGGGTGGTAACACTGGCAGCACGGTCAGTATCATCCATTCCGGCCGGTTGTTTGACAAAATCAAAGACTCAATGGCCTTAAGGCGCTTGGTGTGTTTTTTGATTTTTGTTTCTGAACTCGTACCGTCAATTTCTTCGCGCAAACGTTGAACCTCGCCGTGCAAATCCATGGTTTTGAGCAATTCGCGAATCGCCTCGGCTCCCATTTTCGCTGTGAATTCGTCCCCGTACTGCTGATAAGCCTCTTGGAATTCCTCCTCGGTCATCAGTTGGTTACGCTGTAAGGGCGTCATCCCTGAATCAATGACGACAAACGATTCAAAATAGAGCACACGCTCAATTTCTCGCAATGTCATGTCCAGAAGCAATGCGATCCGTGACGGTAACGATTTTAAAAACCAAATATGTGCGACAGGGCTGGCAAGTTCGATATGCCCCATGCGTTCGCGACGCACTTTTGACAGAGTCACTTCAACGCCGCATTTTTCGCATATCACGCCTCTGTGTTTCAGGCGCTTATATTTGCCGCACAGGCATTCATAGTCACTGACCGGTCCAAAAATCTTCGCACAAAACAAACCATCGCGTTCGGGTTTGAATGTCCGGTAGTTGATGGTTTCAGGCTTCTTGACCTCGCCATACGACCACGAGCGGATCATGTCGGGTGAACCCAAACTAATGCGAATGCCGTCGAATTCTTCGGTCTGGCTTTGGCGCTTTAAAAAGTTAATCAGATCTTTCACTGGACTGGTCTCCTAAATCTTCAATTCTGGCTACCGGAGCAATTCCGGCAGCTTGGCTTCGGCTTGATGGTTGGGTGCCAACGGGTCTTTATCATGTCTAGTCTTGACCCGCCCAAAGCATGAGCGGGCTCCCAAACTGACCCTACTCCTGCTCCAACTCGATATTGATCGCCAAGGAACGGATTTCCTTAATCAACACATTGAACGATTCGGGCATCGCAGCTTCCATCCTGTGATCTCCATCCACGATGTTCTTATACATCTTGGTTCGGCCATTGACATCGTCAGACTTCACGGTGAGCATTTCTTGCAGGGTGTAGGCTGCGCCGTAAGCTTCCAATGCCCAGACCTCCATTTCCCCGAACCGTTGCCCGCCGAATTGGGCCTTGCCTCCCAATGGTTGTTGGGTGACCAAGCTGTAAGGCCCTGTTGAGCGAGCATGCATCTTGTCATCGACCAGATGGTTTAGCTTCAACATGTACATGTAACCAACAGTGACATCCCGTTCGAAGGGGTCACCCGTGCGCCCGTCAAACAAGCGAGTTTGACCCGTTTCGGGAAGTTCCGCCAACCTTAACATTTGCCTAATATCTTCCTCAACCGCTCCGTCGAACACTGGCGTTGCCATGGGAACCCCATGCCTCAGATTGACGGCCAGTTCAATGACTTCCTCGTCGCTGAGCGAATCAAGGTCTTCGCGCCTACCCATCGAGTTATAAATTTTGTCAAGGAAGCCACGCAGTTCTTCGATTTGAGCCTTTGCCTCCAGCATTTTTCCGATCTTTATACCCAGTCCTTTTGCCGCCCAGCCTAGGTGGGTTTCCAGCACCTGTCCCACGTTCATGCGGGAGGGTACGCCCAACGGATTGAGGACAATGTCAACTGGCGTCCCGTCCGCTGCATAGGGCATGTCCTCGACCGGGACGATTTGCGAAATGACACCCTTATTACCATGCCGCCCTGCCATTTTGTCGCCCGGTTGGATGCGTCGCTTCACTGCCAGGTAAACTTTGACCATCTTCAACACACCAGGGGCGAGATCATCACCCATGGTGATTTTCCTTTTCTTTTCCTCCAACCTGCGATTCATTTCTTCGCGTTGCTGTTGGATTTGCTCGGCAACGGCCTCCAACTGGAGGTTGGTTTCTTCGTCTTGCAAGCGGATCTCCAGCCATTGGGAGGGTCTGAGCGATTCCAAGTAGGTTTTATCAATGACTTTGCCTGACCTCAATCCTGCCGGGCCCGATTCGGACAATTTTCCAAGCAGAAGCTGTTCCGCACGATCAAAGATATCCTTTTCAATAATGCGCAACTGGTCACCCAAGTCTTTTTTGACTTGCTCGATTTGTTTCTCTTCGATCTCTTTGGCGCGCTCGTCCTTTTTTACCCCGTCCCTAGTAAACACTTGGACATCAATGACCGTGCCATCCATGCCTGAAGGAACGCGCAAGGACGTATCCTTTACGTCTGATGCTTTTTCACCAAAAATCGCACGAAGCAATTTTTCTTCCGGGGTCAATTGGGTTTCGCCCTTGGGGGTGACTTTGCCAACCAGAATGTCCCCAGCTTTTACTTCGGCCCCAATGAAGACAATGCCAGATTCGTCCAACTTCGCCAGCGCTGCTTCGCCGACATTCGGAATATCTGCCGTGATTTCTTCAGGCCCTAGTTTAGTGTCCCGGGCCACGCAGGTTTTTTCTTCGATGTGAATGGTGGTGAATCTGTCCTCTTGGACCACGCGCTCGGAAATCAGGATAGAGTCTTCAAAGTTATATCCATTCCAAGGCATGAACGCCACAAGCAAATTCTGACCCAATGCCAACTCACCCATGTCGGTGGACGGGCCATCGGCGAGAATGTCATTCTTGGTGACTCTATCGCCTGGTTTCACTAAGGGCCTTTGGTTGATGCAAGTATTCTGGTTGGAGCGAGTGTACTTGGTCAGATTGTAAATATCCACGCCGGGAATGCCGGCTTCAGTTTCAAGATCATTCACCCGAACAACGATACGACTGGCATCCACTGATTCAATCAGACCGCCTCGTTTCGCGATGACCGCCACGCCAGAGTCCTTTGCCACGATACGTTCAATGCCCGTTCCAACCAATGGCTTTTCCGTCCGCAAAGTAGGCACTGCTTGCCGTTGCATGTTGGAACCCATTAGAGCACGGTTGGCGTCGTCATGCTCAAGGAAAGGAATGAGCGCAGCGGCAACCGACACGATTTGCTTGGACGACACGTCCATGTAGTTGATTTTCTCCGGCGATGCCAAGGTAAACTCATCCTTGTAGCGGCAAGAAACCAAATCATCTTTCAAACGCCCACTTTCATCCACTGCGGCACTGGCTTGAGCGATATAAAATTTGCCTTCTTCAATGGCCGACAAATATTCTATTTCTTCGCTGACCCGGCTATCGGTCACTTTCCGATAGGGGGTTTCTAGAAATCCGTACTCGTTAGTTCGAGCGTAGACAGCCAAAGAATTGATCAACCCGATGTTTGGTCCTTCCGGTGTTTCAATGGGGCAAACCCGACCATAATGAGTGGTATGCACGTCTCGCACTTCAAATCCGGCCCTTTCGCGAGCAAGTCCGCCCGGTCCCAAGGCCGACACACGGCGTTTATGGGTAATTTCCGAAAGTGGGTTGCTCTGATCCATGAACTGCGACAACTGGCTGGATCCAAAAAATTCCTTGATGGATGCGGCAACCGGTTTTGCATTGATGATTTCCTGCGGCATAAGACCTTCCGAATCGGCCAAGGTTAGCCGTTCCTTCACCGCACGTTCAACCCGAACCAAGCCTAGGCGGAATTGGTTTTCCACCATCTCGCCCACTGACCTTACCCGACGGTTGCCCAAATGGTCGATGTCGTCCACTTGGCCGTTTCCGTTGCGAATATTGATGAGTTCACGCAAGACATCAATGATATCGTCCTTGGATAGAACACCGGACCCCGTGATTTCACTGCGACCCAAGCGTCGGTTGAATTTCATCCGGCCCACGGCTGATAGGTCATACCGGTCTGCTGTAAAGAACAAATTGTCGAATAACGACTGCGCCGCTTCTTTAGTCGGCGGTTCGCCGGGGCGCATCATGCGATAGATTTCCACCAAGGCATCTAGCTGGGTTTCCGTGGTGTCAATTCGCATTGCGTTGGATATGTAGGGTCCCCGGTCGAGATCGTTGACAAACAAACAATCAACCATGGTGATGCCCGCAGCCATCATCTTGTCAATCAAATCATCGGTAATCTCGTCGTTGACCTTGGAAACGAGTTCACCCGTTGAAGGATCGACGACATTATTCGCTAAAATTTTGCCATGGAGATAATCGCGGGGCACTTCCATCCGGGTGATGCCCGCCTTTTCAATCTGGCGGATGTGCCGTGCGGTGATACGCTGTCCTTTTTCAACAATCACCTTATCGTCCAATTTAATGTCGAAGCTGGCAATGTCGCCTCTCAGTCGTTCAGGAATCAATTCCAAGAAAATATCGCCAGTGGACAAGATAAACTGATTCGTTTCGAAAAATAGTTTGATAATCCCTTCGTTGTCATAACCCAATGCACGCAACAAGATGGTCGTCGGGAGTTTCCTGCGACGGTCTATGCGCACATAAACACAATCTTTGTGGTCGAACTCAAAATCTAGCCATGAGCCACGATAGGGAATGATGCGGGCATTGAACAATAATTTGCCTGAGGAATGGGTTTTCCCCCGGTCATGGTCAAAAAATACACCAGGCGAACGATGAAGCTGTGAAACAATCACCCGCTCCGTGCCATTGATCACGAAGGTGCCAGTCTCAGTCATTAATGGGATTTCACCCATGTAGATTTCTTGCTCTTTGATGTCCTTGACCACTTTAGATCCTGCCGGCGCGTCTTTGTCGTAAATCACCAAACGCACGAGAACACGCAATGGGGCCGCGTAGGTGGTTCCACGTTGCTGACACTCCTTGACATCAAAGGTCGGGTCCCCCAAGCGATAACTTACATATTCCAGAACTGCTAGGCCGGAATGGCTTTCTATGGGGAACACCGATTTCAAAGCGGCATGCAGACCATCGTCGGCACGTCGTGAATGCGATGTCTCTGCCTGCAAAAACTTTTTGTAGGAATCGACTTGGGTTGCCAAAAGATAGGGTACTTCGAGAACGTCTTGGCGCTTACCAAAACTTTTGCGTATGCGTTTTTTCTCGGTAAAAGAATATGCCATGTTGGTTCCTTACCTAAATATTTGCTTCAACTAACCACTGCGGTGTCTGTCACGAAAGATGCAAGCTGGTGCAATGACTTTTCATTAAGACAAGAAACTTTTAAAGTTTGAATTTAATTACATATTTGCCAATACCCGGTGCAAGGGTGTCTGACGGTGATTAGCCGTCGTCAATACAAAATATGGTAACGCCAAAAGGCCGACAGCATAACGCTGTCAGCCCTAAGGAACTTGTTAACGTTTAGGACTATCAATCTTATTTGATGGTTACCGCAGCGCCAGCTTCTTCAAGCTTTTTCTTCATGCCATCGGCATCAGCTTTGCTGACACCTTCCTTGACAGTGGAAGGCACACCTTCCACTAGGTCTTTAGCTTCTTTCAGCCCAAGGCCAGTCAGTTCGCGGATGACTTTAATGACACCCACCTTGTTGGCGCCAAAATTGGCCAAGATAACGTCGAATTCAGTCTGCTCTTCGACAACTGCGGCAGGACCTGCCGCGGCTGCTGGAGCGGCTGCCACAGCGGCAGCGGCTGAAACGCCAAACTTTTCTTCCATTGCGGAAATCAGTTCAACCACTTCCATTACCGTCATATTGGCAATTGTTTCTAAAATTTCGTCTTTTGATACAGCCATTTGTAACTCCAGTTTAATCTGTTGTGCTTAAGCCGTTCAAGCGGCTTGTTTAAGATCACGAATTGCAGCCACTGTGCGCGCAAGCTTCGCGTGGGGTTCTGCCAAAGTTCTGACGAACTTTTCGATCGGGGCTTTCATGGTACCCATGAGTATGCTGATTGCCTGATCGCGTGTAGGCAGTTTCGAAAGTCTCTCCAACTCGGATGCCCCATACAGCTTTCCGCCAACGGCGACTAATTTGGTCACCAGTTTGTCGTTTTCCTTTTCCTTGGAGAATGCGCTGATCACACGTGCAGCAGCACCTGGATCTTCCATTGAGAAAGCCAATATGAGGGGACCCACCAAACCGTCTTGCATACATGCAAACTCGGTTCCTTCTACAGCCTTGCGCGCCAAGGTGTTTTTGATGACCCGGACGTAAACTCCGGCTTCGCGCGCTTGTTTGCGAAGGTTGGTCAGTTGGTGGACTGTCAGTCCACGGTATTCTGCGGCTATCGCAGAATGTGCTTGGGCGGCAATGGCGGCAACTTCTGCGACGACTGCTTTTTTGTCATCTAATTTAAGTGGCACGCTTTACCTCCGGCAATTTGTCTGAATAGTTTGGGAACCATCCAGAGCCAATAAAATCTCCGGGATTGACTCCGAAGACAGCTTTACGGCTCCTTACGCCACAAGTGGCTCTCAGTACACCGTCTGCGCAGGCTATGATGATTATGGATTTTTCAACCCACCTGCGGTCTTTGACGGTTGCTGACCTGAATCAGCAACCCAAAGTCTATTATGCGCTCAGGCTTGTCTGATCGACAGTCAAGCCAGGTCCCATGGTTGAGGATACAGTGACTTTTTTCACGTATATCCCCTTAGAAGTGCTAGGTTTCAATTTTTTTAGGTCAACCAATAAGGCTTCCAAGTTTTCCTTCAAGGCAACTTCTTCAAAAGTGGCTTTGCCGATTGTGCAGTGGATAATACCCTTTTTGTCAGTGCGATAACGCACCTGCCCTGCCTTGGCATTTTTGACTGCGGTGGCAACATCGGGTGTGACCGTGCCAACTTTTGGATTGGGCATCAGACCACGCGGACCCAGAATTTGGCCTAATTGACCGACTACTCGCATCGCATCGGGAGAAGCGATGACTACGTCAAAGTTTAAATTACCAGCCTTGATTTCGGCAGCCAAGTCATCCATTCCTACGATTTCAGCGCCGGCTTCCTTTGCTGCATCGGCATTCGCACCTTGTGTGAAAACTGCCACCCTGACTGACTTCCCCGTACCTCTCGGTAGTACGGTTGCACCACGTACAGCTTGGTCAGACTTTCTGGGATCAACCCCTAGATTCACAGAAACATCAATCGATTCGACAAATTTCAATTTCGGCAGGGTCTTTAAAACACTGAATGCTTCCATTGCTTGGTAGGATTTGGTGGTATCAACCTTTTCCTTAATTGCCTTTAACCTTTTTGTTAGCTTTGCCATTACAAACCCTCCACGTCTAAGCCCATGCTACGCGCACTTCCCGCAATGGTGCGGATCGCCGCATCCATGTCAGCCGCTGTCAAATCTGGCATTTTAGTTGTAGCGATTTCAGCGAGTTGATCGCGGTTAAGTTTGCCAACCTTGGTTTTGTTTGGCACAGCGCTACCGCTTTTTAAACCCGCTGCCTTTTTGAGCAGAAAGGTTGCCGGCGGGGTTTTCATGATGAAGGTAAAGCTACGGTCGCTATAAACGGTGATTACGACCGGTAAAGGCATTCCCTTTTCTTGATTTTGCGTTTGTGCGTTGAATGCCTTGCAAAACTCCATGATGTTAACGCCACGCTGCCCTAAGGCAGGGCCGATGGGTGGGCTTGGATTAGCCTCTTGGGCTTTTACCTGTAACTTAATGTAACCTGTGATTTTCTTTGCCATTGAATACTCCAGTGGGTCAAACGCTTGATAGAACAAGCTCCCCGTTTAAGAAAGCAACCAAACCAGTTTATCTGATTATTTGCTGGATCAAGCTTTTTCGACTTGGCCGAAATCGAGTTCCACCGGAGTGGATCGGCCGAAGATGAGTACTGAAACCCTGAGCTTGCTTTTTTCGTAGTTGACTTCTTCAACCACACCATTGAAGTCCTTGAAGGGACCTTCGATTACTCTTACCACTTCGCCAACTTCAAATAATATCTTGGGTCTAGGCTTGTTGACACCCGCTTCGACTCGATTCAGGATTGCCTCGGCCTCTGCTTCGGATATGGGTGCAGGACGATCCGATGTTCCACCAATAAAACCCAGTACCCGTGGTATTTCCTTCACTAGATGCCATGTTTCGTCGTTCAATTCCATTTGCACAAGTACATACCCTGGGAAAAATTTTCTTTCGCTTTTTCTTTGCTGACCTTGGCGCATTTCCACGACTTCTTCAGTAGGAACCAATATCTTGCCAAAGTATTGCTCTAGCCCTGTCCGCTT
>CAIYXP010000429.1 GCA_903930145.1 uncultured Methylococcaceae bacterium | reverse complement strand
TTACCAATTGGATGTGGCAGATTCCGCCTCGATCAATGAAGCCATTGGGACGATATTGGAAATCACCGGGGGCAAACTCTACGGCTTATTTAATAACGCGGGTTTTGGACAACCGGGGGCGGTTGAGGACCTTAGCCGGGAAGCCATACGCGAACAATTTGAAACCAATGTATTTGGAACTTTGGAACTGACGAATAAGGTATTGCCGATCATGCGCCAACAAGGCGAAGGCCGGGTCATTATTAATAGTTCCGTATTAGGGTTTGCCGCAATGCCTTATCGTGGCGCTTATAATTCGAGCAAATACGCATTGGAAGGTTTGGCCGACACGCTCAGACTGGAATTAATCGGGAGTGGGGTTTATGTTTCACTGGTTGAACCCGGACCCATCAGCAGCCGTTTCCGGGATAACGCTTATGCCATGTATCTGAAACACATCAAACCGGAAAACAGCCACCACATCAAAAGATACCAAGGCATGGAAGCACGTTTATTAAAACAAGGGGCAGCAGTCCCATTCACATTAGGCCCGGAGGCGGTTTTACAGCGAGTCATCCACGCCTTGGAAGCCAAAAAACCCCAAGCCCGTTATTACGTCACCTTCCCCACGTATTTATTCGGCTACTTGAAGCGGGTATTGCCCACTTATTGGCTGGATAATTTGTTAAAGCGGATTGATTAGGAGCGTCAAAGCCTATCCTGAGCGAAGTCGAAGGGCTTGCTTTGACGCTCCGTAGCAGTTTATTTAACCCGCATTCCCGGTTTTGCCCCTTCATCGGGAAATAGCACACACGGTCCGCCACGCTCGTCGCTGGCGGCCAACACCATGCCTTCGGACAGCCCAAACTTCATCTTGCGGGGTTCAAGGTTAGCAACCATGACCGTCAACTTGCCTTCCAATTGCGCTGGGTCATAAGCCGATTTGATGCCGGCAAACACCGTCCGAGGCTCCAACTCTCCAATATCCAAAGTCAGTTTCAATAATTTGTCGGCTTTTTCGACATGCTCGGCTTTGACGATGCGGGCGATGCGCAAATCTATCTTGGCAAACTCATCAATGCCTATCGTTTCGGCAATGGGTTGAATCGTATGCTGTTGATGTTCGGCATGGCGTTGTTCGGAATGGGGTTCCGGGTCCGCAGTGGCTTGCATGTTGGTTTTGTTGGCTTCTACTAATGCCTCAATGAGTTTAGAGTCGATACGGGTCATGAGGTGTTGGTAATTTCCAATTTTATGACCTTCAGGTAAACAATATTCTGCGTCCTTCCATTCTAGCGTATCAACTTGCAGAAATAGTTCAACCTCTTTGATAAGATTGGGGAGTACCGGACGCAAATAAATGCTTAAGTGCCTAAAGCAATTTAGGGCAATACTACAAACTCTTTGAAGTTGGTTTTTATTGTTAGTTTCCTCGTCCGTTGCTGAAACAAGCGATTTAGCAATTTCCCAAGGTTTCTTATCTGCTATGTAAAAGTTAACTGCGTCTGCGAGTAGCATTATCTCACGCAAAGCCTTTGAGTATTCTCTATTTTCATAATAATCGGCGATGCGATCTCGAGCATCTCGCAATTGCTCTGTTACTGGATCAAGGTGGTCTTCTCCATCTGATGGTTGCGTTTCTCCATTTAAATAAACCTTTATTAATTTTCCATCGAATCGCTTAGAAATAAATCCAGCACATCGGCTTGCAATATTAACAAACTTCCCCACCAAATCACTATTCACCCTTGCGACAAAATCCTCCAAACTTAAGTCTATATCTTCCATCGTCCCATTCAGTTTGCAAGCATAGTAATACCGCAGCCATTCAGGATTTAAGCCTTGTTTTAAATAACTTTCCGCCGTGATGAACGTGCCACGGGATTTGGACATTTTCTCACCGTTAACGGTCAAGAAACCATGGGCGAATACTTTGGTCGGGGTGCGGAAGTCTGAATGTTCCAGCATCGCAGGCCAAAACAGCGCATGAAAATACAGGATGTCTTTGCCAATGAAATGAAAGAGTTCGGCTTGGGAATCCTTACTCCAATACTCATCGAAATCCAAACCCCCCTCTCCCCCAACCCCTCCCCCATGGGGGGAGGGGAGATTTTGATTGCAAAGATTTTTGAAACTTCCCATATATCCAATCGGTGCATCCAGCCAAACATAAAAATACTTACCCGGTGCATCGGGAATCTCAAAGCCAAAATACGGTGCGTCGCGGGAAATATCCCAATCGGATAACTTGTTCTCCCCTTCCAAACCCAACCATTCCTGCATTTTATTGGCGGCTTCGGGTTGCAGGGGTGGGGTTTCGTTCAATTGCCCTGTCGTCCACTCGCGCAAGTATTTCTGACACACCGGATCGGACAGTTTAAAGAAATAATGCACCGATTCCCGACGCACTGGGGCTGCACCTGATACCACTGAATAGGGGTTAATCAAATCAGTGGGGGTATAAGTCGTCCCGCAAGCCTCACAAGAATCGCCATATTGATCTTTGGCATGGCATTTGGGGCATTCACCTTTAATAAAACGGTCGGGCAAAAACATTTCCTTGACCGGATCGTAATATTGCTCAATGGCGCGGGATTCAATCAGCCCACGTTCTTTCAAACGCTGATAAATCGTCTCGGCAAAATAACGGGTTTCATCCGAATGGGTGGTGTAGTAATTATCGAATGCGACATGAAAACCTTGGAAATCCCGATAATGCTCACCATGCACACGGGCAATCAATGCTTCCGGGGTAATCCCTTCCTTCTCGGCGCGTAGCATAATGGGCGTGCCGTGGGTATCGTCGGCGCAGACATAATGGCAGTCATGACCGCGCATTTTTTGGAAGCGCACCCAGATGTCGGTCTGTATGTATTCGACCAAATGGCCTAAATGGATAGGGCCGTTGGCATAAGGCAAGGCACTGGTGACGAGAATTTTACGTTTGTCGCTCATGGGTAAACAATCGGGATAGGTCAGAGAATGGGGCAATTATCCCATAAACTAGGCTTCTAGGAGTGACCCATGGTCGTTTTTAATGATGATGCCTTCTTCGCTAGGAGCGCCAAAGCTTGCTTTGGCAAACAAAGCAAAGCTTGCTCTACCTGTCAAAGCAAGCTTTGACGCTCCATCACCTATCATTCACTCTCGCATCGATTACATTCTTGAAAGCAATGATTAACCCCAAGCCAATAAATGCGCCGGGGGGTAGGATGGCTAATAGAAGTCCTTCATAGTCATGAAACACCTCAATAGACCAATGTTTGGCAATGTCTCCAAACATGAGATCGGCACGACCGAACAAATGCCCGGTTCCAATTAACTCGCGGATGCCACCCAAAGCCACCAACACCAAGGAGAAACCTAGGCCCATAAACAATCCATCCGCCAAGGCTTTATCGACGGTATTCTTGGACGCATAGGCTTCGGCACGGCCCATGATCGCGCAGTTGGTGACAATCAAAGGTATAAAAATGCCGAGTATCTTATGCAAATCATGAAAAAAAGCATTCATGAGCAAATCGATGATGGTGACATTGGCGGCAATCACAAGCACATAGACGGGCAAACGCACTTCGTGACTGACCTGCCTGCGGATCAACGACACGATCACATTAGACAAAACCAAAGCAACCGTCGTCGCCAAACCTAAACCAAAACTGTTAACCACCGAATTGCTAACTGCTAATAAAGGGCAAAGTCCTAGCAAAGCCACCAAGGCTTGGTTATTTTTCCACAAGCCGTTATAGGCAATATCGCGGTAAGGTATCCAATCCACGGTGATTTACTCGCTCAACACATCCCGAACCCGATTTGGGAAGTCGCTAATCAAACCTGTCACCCCGGCTTGTATCAACTGACGCATTTGGGCTTTGTCATTGCAAGTCCAGACATTGACTCTTTTGCCAGCGTTACGGGCATGATGGATTCCACAGGGGTCCAATTTCCCCGTGACTGAACTAAACCCCATCGAATCATATTCGCCATAGCATCCGGGGTTATAAGCATCAACATCAAGGACTTTCAAATAATCCCCCGGCTTTGCCAAACGGTCACTCGTCAATGCGCCCGTAGGTATGACTTGGCTTAGGTTTCTGACGATGCATAACTGTTCATGATCGAATGAAGAAATGATGACACGATTTTCCATGTCCAGCTCTTGAATTAGCTTCACGACATCTTCGGTCAAACTTTCGTACATTCTAGTCAAAGTTTTGATTTCTACATTGACCATCATTCCAGTGGATTTTGCCAATTCCAAAGTTTCGTTCAAAGTAGGCAGTTTAATTTCGCCTGATTGGTAATACTCCCTGTCTTCAGCACTGACAAACTCGGCGATTTCAGCATCCGTTAGAGTTTGTAGGAAGTATTGGCGTCGGACTGGAGGAAGGTCAATCTCTCTAAGATACCAGCTTCCAGCATCCAAAGACCTGAGTTCCTCGAAGGTAAAATCAGAAACAAAATAAGTTTCCCGTCCGGGAAATTTAATTTTAACATCGGTGCAACGGGTTAGCACATCATCATGATGGACGATCAATTCGCCATCCTTGGATTTATGCACATCCATCTCAAACATAGGGCATCCAAAGCGTTGCGCTTTGGCAAAAGATACCAGTGTATTCTCCGGGGCGAATGCCCGTGCGCCACGATGGGCTATATTATAAACGACCGTTGACAAGGCCGATGGGGTGCGTAGTGGATTCGACAAAGCATTCATGGAACATCTCCAATTAAATAAATAAGAAACCCCTAGTTTTCCGATTATTCAATCTACTATTAATCGTCATCACTAGGCGGGGAGAGAGTGAATAAGGCATTCCGGTGGTTGTTGAAATAATCCAAGGTATTCCTAACCGCCTTCACCACTGCCCTCGGTGTTATGGTTGCGCCTGTAAACTGGTCGAACACACCGCCATCGCGTTTTACCTTCCATTGCTTTTCAGGAGGATTGCCCAAAAATAGCCCGTTGAAACCCAATATCCAGTTTGATTTGGTTTCATCAATGAAGTCACCCAAACCTGGTGTCTCCTTGTGTTCCAATACTCTTACGCCAAGAATGCCGCCGTCAGCCTTGACCCCAACCAGCAAATGAATGTCACCGCCATAGCCATCCGGGGCAATGGTCGAAAACACAGCGGCAACGGGTTTGCCAAAATGTCTAGCCCTATGCACGGTAATAGACTTCGGGCCAAGGCTGGAATCGCTGATGACCATGACATCGGCCAGCATATCATTATCGTAAGTTCCAGTCGGAATCAAATTTTGCAAACTATTCAGCATAGTTAGCCGTTGATTCTCGGCAATTCTGGACTCTGTTGCGTGATGCACCAAGGTCACTAAGCCGATGCCAAGCAGAGAAAACAAACCCAGAATGGTGGCGGCGGAAGCCATGGTTTTAATAGTCAGATTCATGAGCCGTGACCGTAGACTCGGGGACGGGTATAGTGATCGATGGTTGGCGCTGCAAAATTCATCAGTAACACGGCAAAAGCAAGGCCGTCGGGATACCCTCCCCAACTGCGGATGACATATACCAAGAGGCCAATGGAAGCCCCATAAATCAATCTTCCCCGTGGTGTGGTTGAAGCAGTGACAGGGTCAGTGGCAATGAAAAACGCCCCTAACATCGAAGCACCGCTGAACCAATGGAATAATGGCGATGGATAAAGGGAAGAATCATACAAAAAGAAAAACATGGCGATCAGATATAAACCACTCAAAAAGCTAAGTGGTATCCGCCAATCTATCTTGCCTCTACGCAACAGCCATAAACCCCCAAGCATATACCCCATATTAACCGATTGCCAACCCTTGCCGGATATTCCTCCAAATACCCCGGAT
>CAIYXP010000428.1 GCA_903930145.1 uncultured Methylococcaceae bacterium | reverse complement strand
CAATTCCACTAACGTCAGTTACGACTACGCCTGTTCCAACGGCACGACGACCAGCGGCAGCACCGGCACTTCATGGGGCAGCGGCAGCAATAGCTCCTGTCCCGGTGGCGGTGGGCCGGGCGGCGGCGGCGGAGGTGGCGGCGGAGGTTGGGGCGGGGGCGGCTTCGGCGGGGGCGGCACGAGCACTCCCATCAAAACCAAAGGCAAAAAATGCGTGTATGTGCCGAGAGGGGATGGAAAGCAACAATGCCAATGAACACTGTTAATCGAATTTCGGGACTGGATATGGCTATTTTTGCCTCTCATTTTACTTTCCAGCCATTGCGCCAAATGCTGGCCTTGTTAAGTTTGATGTTGCTCGCACTGTCGGCACAGGCCAACGGCAATGGCTTGACGGTGAGCATCCCCAACGGCTATGCCAATATCCAAGTTGAAGATTTGCATTTGCAAAGCACGGCAGGGGCAATGCCTTGGGTGCGGGCCTGGGATGGACAAGAATGGAAATTCAACCCGCATTGGGAAAGCCTTTCGCAATCGTGGAAAAACTTGATGGGCAGCCAGACGGCGGACACCACCGGCAGCACTTTGGCCTCCGCGTCTTCCGGCGGCGGTTCGTCCACATCCCCATTTTTGTCTTCCTCATCAAGCAGCAGCGGGGGTTGCTGGGTATGGGTCGATGAAGACTGGCAACCCCCGGGTGGTTCAGCCTCCATAGGCGGCATACCGGAATACGGCCCGATGCTGCCCGAGCGCGCAACCCCGTTCAACCGGGTGATGGGCGAATCCGAGGGCGACTATCCGCCGCCGGTACTCGTGACCGTTGATTACGCCAGCCTGTGCGGCGGGTCCAGCATGAGCCTGTCGGCCGGCAGTGTCGCCCGCGATGTCGAGGGTCTGCGTCGTCAAAACGAACTCTACCTTGGCGGCAATGGCCGCTATGCGTTCAGCAACCGCGCCACAGTGGAAAAGCGGGCTGTGCAGATGCTGCCCGAAACGGATGCGGCAACCCTCTCTAACCGACTAGCCAGCGGCAGCATTAGCCTGGCCCCCGTGACCAACCCCAAAGGCTTCCGTTGGATGGACCGGGGCGGCGACTGGATCGATTACAACACCCAGGGCCAAGTCGTGGCCTACGGCGACAAGAACGACAACACTGTCTGGCTGGCTCGTGACACCGCGGGGCTTGTGCGGGGCGTGGTCGATACCCATGGGCGGGTGTTGCTGACGCTGCACTACACCGGCAAGCTGGTCACCGAAGTTCGCGACTACCCAATCGCGGGCAATGCCTTGGACCTGCCTCAGCGCAGTGTCAAATATCAGTACGACGGTAAAAACCGCCTGACCCAAGTCACCGATGTGCGCGGCAACACCACCCGCTACGACTATAACGTCTCCAACCGCATCATCAAAATAACCGACCCGGAAGGCCGGATGGAACAGATTGACTATAGCGGCGACACGGTTGTCAAGCGCACCGCCCCCGACGGCGGTGTGACCGATTATACCTTCGACTACGACGACACCAACCAGCAATTCGCCAGCAAACTCACCGGCCCGGAGACCACCGCCGGTCGGCGGGTGCAAGACTATACCCACAACCGCTCGGCCAAGCTGGTCCGTCAAGTCATCAACGGCGTGACCTGGGAAGAGGTGCGCTACGACACCGGGGCGCGAGTGGAAATCCACACCAACGCCCGCGGCTTCGCCACCCGCACCACCCGGAACGAATTCGAGCAAGTCGTGCAGATCGACCAGCCCGACGGCACGACAATCAAACGCGCTTACTCGGTTCTGAATCTGCAAATGACCGAGGAAACCGACGAAGTCGGGGTCAAGACTCAGTACCAGTACGATGCCAAGGGCAACTTGCTCAAAAAGACCGAAGCCGTCGGCACGCCAGTCGAGCGCGTCACCGAGTACCAAGTCAACAACCTGGGCCAGACCGTCAAGCTTACCCGCAAGGGGCGGACGGAAGCTAATGGTACGGTCACGCCCGATGCCGTGTGGCAAATCGAATACGACGCGCAAGGGCAGGTCAAGAAAACAACCGACCCCGAAGGCAATGCCCGCCAGTTTGTCTATGACCGTAACGGCCATTTGCAGAGCTACACCGACCCGCTCGGCCACGCCACCCGCTACGAGACCGATGCCGGGGGCAACCTCGTCAAAATCACCGATGCCTTGGGACATGTGCGCAGCTACGCCTACGACAAGGCCGGCAACCTTACCTCCTACACCGACGCCCGCGGTAAAGTCACCCAAACCGATTACGACGGGATGAACCGGCGCATCCGGACCACCGGCCCGCTCGGTGGCGTATACAAATTGCAATACAACGGCCAAGGATTGCCGATAGCGGAAACCGACGAAGACGGTCGCACCAATCAAGCAGAGTTCGACAGCTTTCTCCGCCTGATCCAGTTAAGCGATGCGCTGGGCGACAAAATCGAATTGGGTTACAACGTCCCGGACGGCACCGCCGCCGGGACACTAGGCTCGCTCTTCAAGCCAACCGAGATCAAATACCCAACATTTACCCAGAGCAACCGCTACGACGAACGCGAGCGCCTCACCAGCCAGACTGTGAATAACACCAACAGCCGTGGCCAGGAAACACTCACCAGCACCATGGTTTACGACAAGCGGGGCTTGGTCAAGAGTGAGACAGATGCCAAAGGCAACATGCGCACCCACAGTTATGACGCACTGGGCCAGCGCATCGAAACGATTGATGCCTTGGGTGGCAAGACAACCCTGCTGCACGATGCACGGGGCAACTTAATCCAGATCAGGGATGCCAAAGGCAATATCCACAAGTTCGAGTATAATCGCAACAACCGGGTAGTCAAGGAAATCTTGCCATTGGGGCAAACCACCCAATTCGTCTACGAAGCCGCAGGAAATTTGGCCGAAAAAACCGATTCGCTTGGCAATAAATTCACCTATGCCTATGATGCCGCCAATCGGCTCACCGAGAGCAAACAGCACAAGGTGGATGGCACACTCCTGCGCACCACGACGCAGACTTGGGATGCCAACCACAACATGACTGCATGGAGCGACACAGATGCCACCCGTCCGACCGGCCGGCAAATGACCAGTGGGAATGCCAGCTTCGACGATGCCAATCGCAAGACAGCCGAGACCGTCACTTACCCCGACGGCCAAACCCTCTCTTACGGTTACAGCTACAGCGCGGCTGGCAAGAAAACCCGGCTGACCTGGCCCGACGGCACCCCAATCGATTATTACTACAGTGACCATGGCGAACTGGAAAGCGTGTCCATTCCGGGGGAAGGTACGATTAGCGTCAACCAGTTCAAATGGCTGGTGCCAGCCAAAATCACCCTGCCGGGCGGCACCGTGCAAGAAAAAGGCTACGACGGTCTGCTCGGCCTCGAAAGCCTGAGGGTCAAGACACCGGGCCAGCAGACTGTACTCGATCTGGCCAACACCTACGGCAAGTCGCAGGAACTGGCATCCCGCAGCCGCTCCGACACCGTCAGCGGTGTCAGCCGCACGGTTACTGGCAATTACACTTACGATGGCATAAACCGGCTGACCCAATCCACTACCGATACCAGCGGCGGGGAGGAATTCACTTTAGACGCAGTCGGCAACCGCATTGCCCATAGCCAAGTCGCAGGCGCTTGGATTTACGATGCCAACAACCGTCTCATCCAACGTGGCGATGGTGTCAACGCCACCTTCTACCAATACGACGATGCAGGCAACTTGACCAAAAAGAGCGAGCCTGGCGAAACCACGAGCTACGCCTACGATGCCCAATACCGCCTCACGGAAGTCAAGGACGGCGGCGGCAATCTGATTGCCCGCTATGGCTACGATCCGGTGGGCCGTCGTATCTGGAAGGAGCAATACCGCGACCAGCATGGCAACGCACTGGTTCAGGCCAAGCGCACCTATTACCTCTACGCCGATGAGGGGCTGATCGCCGAAGCCACGCAAGACATCACCCTCAACTCCGACGGCAGTGCCACAGCCGTTGGATCGCTTCAAATCGCCACCCAATATGGCCCAAAGCCAAACAACCCACCCAATACGGGCATGCTCTTCGTCAAAACGAGGAATGGCAACGGGCAAGACATTTTTGCTTATTATCAATACGACCACCTCTACACACCGATTCAGGCTATGGACAAGCAAGGCAATCTGGTTTGGAGTGCCACCTACGAGCCCTTCGGCAAGGCGCTGGTCACCACACCGGCAGCCACAGCGGGTAATCCTACGATCAACAGTAACTTGCGCCTGCCGGGACAATACTTCGATGACGAGACGGGGTTGCATTACAACTACAGACGCTACTACGATACCGAGACAGGGCGCTACGTGACACGCGATCCGATTGGGTTGAAAGACGGGGTTAACCCATACACCTATGCCGGGGAGAATCCACTTTTCTATTTTGATCCGACCGGAGAATTCGCAGCGGCTTCCGGGGCGCTTCTCGGGGGGGGCGGCTGTCAGTGCGGGTACTATTATTGCGGCTGTGGCCATAACAGCAGCAATTGGGGGGGTCATATATTGCACTGCCACCGGTTGTTTGGATGACTTAGGCAATTCGATACGGGATTTATTGGACAAGGCGAAGGATAAGATTAGGGATATCTGCAAGAGTGAGCCAAAGCCACTGCCAAGGGAAGATGATTGTGATCAGGAATGGGAGCGAGCTTATGAAAAGTGCGAAGAACTAATTGCTGCTGGAAAGACTAAAGGAATAGCTGGAGGATATACAGACCTATATAATTGCGCGAGGGGACTTGTCAGTGAGCGCTGCGGTGGAAACAAGGTTATTTATTGACACAATTACTTCGTTAAATGAAAACTATGAATGACTCGGACGATGAATTTGAACAAGCCCTTAAGTTTTCCGACGGGAAAAATTACCTTGATGCTCTTCGGCTTTATTCCGATCTTATTGAAAAATACCCAACTGACCCCAAGGGATATCGGAAACGCTCGCACTTATACGCAAAGATGGAACTGTGGGAAGAGGCAGCGCAAGACATTGGGCATGCGTTGAGTTTTGGCCCGAAAGAACCCTGTGATTTTTTTACACGAGGCCGCATGTATCTTCGCATGAATAAAGCAAAGCAAGCGTACGAAGACCTGACAAAAACAATCGAACTGGGAAATTGC
This sequence comes from uncultured Methylococcaceae bacterium, assembly GCA_903930145.1. Classification (GTDB taxonomy): domain Bacteria; phylum Pseudomonadota; class Gammaproteobacteria; order Methylococcales; family Methylococcaceae; genus Methylumidiphilus. The sequence goes on along the minus strand of CAIYXP010000428.1, from coordinate 3,992 downwards.
TATGACGATCACTACTATACAGAGATGGCCCATTTCTTTCGCGCAGAGTGTTTGCTACGCCTTGGGCGGCTTAGTGAGGCTCTAGCCGATTGCGAGCATGTGAGGGAAGACATGAAGACTTTCATTTACCCGAGTGTCAGGTCGAAGGCGGATATAGTCAGAGAAGCCAGATACAGACTGCCACCGGACAGGTAAGCCGGGTAGGGTGCGCATCGCGCACCTTAAACCATGCATGAATGCGGTATTGAATTGGAATTTTCAAATGGTTATTGCGGAAATCCTTTGGCATTGCCGATGGTGCGCAATGCGCACCCTACCCTTATCATCTTGATGGCGGAATATGGCCTATGTCTAATTATCGGTGCGTGTATGTGCCTGGTGGCTCGTACTTCTTCACCGTGGTGACGGAACGGCGGGTGCAGCTACATTCTACTATCTGTGGCGAAACTGGTACGTTGGTGCTGGATGTGACAAATATATCCCTACTACCAAGGACCATCCCAAAGCGAGAGATGAAGCAGCGAACAAGTTTTCTAACTGTTCGGCTCGTCTTGCCGCGTGTGAGTGTTCAGCAAAATGATTTTTCATTCAAGTAAGCCACAACATGGGCAGCTTTTCCTCCAAGGCATTGAGCAATTGATTGAACCATCGGAATTTTCACGTTTTTCACAAGAGTTTGGATTTGTCGATCCGAACAATTTTCCTTTCAAGAATATTCAGGATATATTGTTTAATCATCAATTCCCTGAATGCGATCATTTTGAATATGGCTGGGCGATCTATGAATGTGGCTTTGATCGATTGGCTACCTATAGCAAAGCAATTCGTCTATTTTCTGCTTCAATATATCTTTATTGTCATAAAGTTAGTAACTTTGGCGGAAATTTTGAAAGTGGTTTTTATTATTTGTTAATTAATAAAGATATTAATAATTATTCTCTACGTTGCGGAGAATTATTGTCAATATTTTTGGAATGGCTATATGAACATGTCAAATCGGATAGGCCAAATGATGACTACTACTTACTACTTACCTGGGCCTTGAATGCAATGTATCTAAAGAAGGCATATGGCGAGACCTTCTTAGCAGTTATTTCAAGATTAACGGAACTTAGGTATTCCGCCATCGACATTCAACTCAATAATGATTGTTGGTTTCCACAACAGGAAGACTGGCTCAACATCATTGATAAATTGCCTCCCCCTAAAGAATTCGACATTGAACTTTTTGTACCAATTGTTTGTGGGTGGGATAATTAACCGGTAACGCGGTAAGGCTAATTCGTAACCCATAAGGCGAATTCGGAGCGAAGCGACAATCCGCCATGGCGGGTCATGAAACGTAGAAATAATGCTGACTTTCTTGTTGCGGTGGTCTGCCCACCGTCAGCCACACCACCCAAGACCCGATAGGCTTGGCAGGCGGCGACAACCAATACCGCTACAGCGAAGCCGACCCGGCCAACGTCAGCGACCCGACCGGCGAATGCCCTTGGTGCGTCGCATTTGCCCTGTGCATGGCGGAATGCGCCATCACCACGGCGGTCATCAACGCGGCCACCGGCGAATGCAACGACTGGGGCAACACCGCCAAGGACTGCGCCATCGGTTGCGCCGCTGGAATGGGATTGGGTTGGTTGGCCGGCCAAGGTTTCAAATGGCTAAAGCGGGGGTGGGATGCGCTGCCTTGCGCGGTCAACAGCTTTCCCGCCGACACGTTGGTCCATGTCAAACCCGACGAAGCGAAAGCAAAGGATGCAAAACTCGGGAAATCCAAGCTCAGGCCGATTAGCGACATCACGCTTGGCGACGAGGTACTGGCGTTTTCCGAGTGGAAAGACAAAGGAAAATCCGGCAAAATGAACCGGCGGCTCAGTTACGAAAAAGTCACGGATGTTTACACCAGCTACAAAGCCCAAACCCTTGTCCATCTGACCCTGGAGGACGGGCAAACCCTGACCGCCACCGAAGGCCACCCGTTCAAAACCACTGATGGCTGGCGCGATGCGATCATGCTCAAAAAGGGCGGCAAGCTGCTGCTCAAGGGCGGGGACGGCGACGCGGATGCCGAGCGCACCGCCACCATCGCCGAAGTCCGCACCGAGCAAAGGATGCTGCCGGTGTACAATTTGGAAGTGGCGAATGGGCATACCTACTTCGTCGGGATTGAGGGAGAGTTGGTGCATAATGGGCGTTGTACGCCATCAATGAGAAAAGCGTGGGAGAAACTACATGAGCGGGCATGGCCCAAAAACCCAATGACTGAAAAAATCCGACCGGGCGGTAATCAAGACGGGCATCACATAAAACCAGTAATTAAAGGTGGACACCCAACCGATCCAAGGAATATTACACCCTTAACCCCCTCGGAACACATGAATTGGCATAAGATAAATGGCTACAAGTAAAAACCCTGCATTTGAGTGGTTTAGGCTGGATATCCAGTTGATTAAATCGAATAGATTTCACATATTTGAATCGGTTTCTGATCGTGATCTTTCGTATGAGGGAAACAGGTATGCATCCATCTTAAAAGGTAGCTATGCAGACTTTCTGGATGAATTCGGTTGGGCAAAACTATTTACAGACCACAGAGATTCTCCAATTGTGACCGTTTATCCTCTAAAAATTTATCGATGCTATACCTGCGAAAATGGTAAAACATATATTGGATTCGGTGATCGAGGTAATCAACACGCTTATTTTGACGAAGAATCGATATTGAAGGATGGTCAATCTAGAGTGTACTCGGTAACAAGAAAAAAGGCTACTGAACTATATGTTGATTTTGCTGAATGGCTGCTATCTTCTTATAACTGGGCTAAGTCGAAATATTCTTCAAAGCAGTGGGGAAGTATTATTGATGGCCCACCACCATTTTCATCACATGAATTGTCAATAATAGAAGCTAGGCGATTGTTCCAATGGAATCTGATAGGTTATGCTGATGATGGCGATGCTTTATTTGAAATTGAGAACCTTTCATCAATGGTATTACCATTTTTAACTATTGGAATAACAGATGTTAGCCAAAAAATATTGATCGGCAGCGCATGGCTTAATGTAAGTCATATTGAACCCGGAATGAAGATGATTGTAAAAAAGGACTGCTATAAAGATCGCATTCCCCCGAGTCAATTGGAGGTTTTCAGTTATCCTGATCCTATTCCTGAAAAGAAAGATGCTTACTGGGAGTTTGGACAACCTTCTTAAGGCGAAAATGCGCAACTCGTAAGGTGGATTCGGAGCGTAGAGAAAATCTGCCATGGCATGCCATATTACGAAGCAATGGCATTGACTTTCTATGCTGCGGAAATTCGAAGGAATGAACCTACCCTTTTTCTCGGTTCAGACTGAGACCTTGAGTCAGGCTCGGCGGATTGTTGTGAGGGCTACATGCCGAACGACCGGCGGAATTTCGTGCCGGGTGGGACGTATTTCTTTACCATGGCTTTGTTGAAACGAAAACGGGATTTGTGGGGGCGCAGCCGGAAGCAGGGCAACATCTCTTTTTGTTGCCATGCATTTCCATGCCCAACTGACCTGAGAGAGTGCCACAGCAGGCATAACAGGACTCCAATGCTTTTGTGGCAAAGTCGCCGCTATCGGCACGGATACCGGCATAGAGCCACAAAGGCAGATTTTTTATTTGCATGTTTACGCACACAAGCTACCTGGAGTGAATGATGATCCATCGAACTGCTTTGGCAACTCTTTTTGCCGCCATGAGTTTTGCCGCAAGTACCGCGTCCGCCCGACTGATCACCTTCGACGACCTTGCCGACAATGGCGGCGGCACCGCCATCGGCAATGGCTATTCCGGTTTGGATTGGGATAATTTCAATGTCCTCAATACGGCCAGCCTCGTCCCTTCCGGCTTTGTGAACGGCACGGTAAGTAGCTGACCAAAATTCTTTTAACAGAAAAATCGGCTAACATGTCCAAACTTTAAACCACTTCATCATTCGACATGTTTCATGTAAAAGACCTTT